>NZ_DAMCLZ010000001.1:319298-642473 GCF_032109125.1 Chishuiella sp. | reverse complement strand
TTTTCTATTATAATCTTTGTTAATTATTTATTATTGAATTGAAGTAGAAATTCATCCAATTAGAAAAGGATTTTCACATCAATCCTTAACGCATATTAAATTATAAAAAAGAAAATAACTGAGCACAAACTCTTGCATCAGATAGAGCTTCATGATGATTCAATTCCAAATTAAATTTTCTTGCACAATCTGATAATTTCGTTGGTACAATTCCTTTCAGTTTATAAATTTTATAAGTACATTCCCATTTTTCTGCTAAATTCAATTGAGAATAATTTAAATCATAAAATTCCATTGTCTTACGAAGAACAGATCGATCAAAACTTTCATTATGTGCAACAACAATTTGATTTTGTAATCTTCTTTTTATTTCAAAGAAAACTTCATCAAAAGTAGGAGAGTTTATTGTATCTTCTGGTCGAATCCCGTGCACATTTATATTATGATAACTGTACACATTTTGAGGAGGTTGTATCAGAGTATGAAATTCATCTGTAATAATATTATCAGTAATTGTTACAATTCCAACAGCACAAGCTGAATTTCTGTAATTAGTAGCCGTTTCAAAATCTATTGCGACAAAATTTTTCATTATGAGTTTAGTTTAGAATTTATAAATTCTATAATTGATTGTTCATCTTTTGGAGAAAACCAAGTTACAGTTTTATCTTTTTTGAACCAAGTCATTTGTCTTTTTGCAAAACGACGAGTATTTTTCCTAATTTCTTCTATAGCAAAGTCTAAGCTTATTTTTTCTTCAAAATGATCAAATAATTCTCTATATCCTACAGTTTGTAATGCATTTAATTCTTTTAAATGAAATAAACTTTTTGCTTCTTCAACTAATCCTTCATTTATCATTATATCAACACGTTGGTTGATTCTATCATACATTTCTTCTCTTGGTAATTCTAAACCAATCTTAATTATGTTAAATGTACGTTTATTTAAATTATTATTTCTGAATTTAGAGAAGGGGGAACCGGAACTTCGGTATATTTCTAAAGCTCGAATTACACGTTGTTTATTGTAAATATCAACTTCATTAAAATAATTAGGATCAACTTGTTTTAATTCTTCTTGTAATTTTTCTATCCCAAATTCTTCTAATTCATTATTTAATTGTTCTCTAATTTTAGGATCAACATCAGGAAAATCATCAAATCCAACTGTTATTGCTTTTTCATACAAACCAGATCCGCCCACCATTACACAAATATCATTTTTAATAAAAAAATCTTCAATAAAATTTAAGCCATGACGTTCAAAATCACCAACAGAATATTTTTCATGGATAGATTTATTTTGTATGAAATGGTGTTCAACTTCATTCAATTCTTCATCAGATGGAACAGCAGTTCCTATTTTCATTTCTTTAAAAAATTGTCTACTATCACAAGAAATAATTTCACTGCTATAGTATTTTGCAATTTCAATGGCAAGATGAGTTTTTCCAATTGCGGTTGGGCCAACAATAGAAATGAGTGTTTTTATTTGAGTATGATTTTCCATTTTTTACTTAATCTTTTTCAAGATGATGTGTATTATTTAAATAGAATAGCTTCTATTTATTCAATAGAAGCTATTAAAAAATATATAAATATAATTTATTTAATTAAAGTGGTATAAAAATACAGCATCACCTTTAAAAGCAGGCTTCTTACTGTCTTTTATTTCCAATGTAACTTCTATTACAGTTTTAATTGTCCCTCTTAAATCATTGATTGATTTTAACTTAGTTTTCAATCGAACTTCACTATCAACTGTAACTGCTTGTCCAAATTTTAAGCTTTCTATCCCGTAATTAATTAACATTTTTACGTTACGAACTTCTATAATTTCTCCCCATAAATAAGGGATTAATGATAGTGTTAAATAACCATGTGCAATAGTTTTCTTAAATGGTCCTTCATTTTCAGCTTTCTTAGGATCAGTATGTATCCATTGGTGATCTAATGTAGCATCAGCAAAAAGATTAATTTGATTTTGATCTATTTTATGCCATTCAGACACACCAAGCTCTTTTCCCTCGTAAGTTTTGTATTCTTCGTAACTGTTAATAATTAACATTGTAGATTATTTAATTTATAAATTAATTGTGTGCAAATTTAGTGATTATTAATTAATATCTAATATTAATATAGAGAACAACCATTCTAGAACAGAATGGTTGTTTAAAAATTTATAAGTTATTTTTCAATAGTTCTATAAATAGAATTTAATTGAGATATTTTCCAAGAACTGTATCTTATAATCTCTTTATTCAAAAACTTCATACCTATCATAAAAATCCCAAAATCATCAATCAAACCAAATGGTCCAAATAGAGCTTCAGGAATTATATCTAGGGGAGAAATAATATAAAATAATACAAATAAAGCAATTGCTAAATTAACAACTTTTGGTTTGTATAATCCTTTTCTATAATCATTTAGTAAAGCAAAAAAAGTTTTTACTTTTTCAAAAAAAGATTTGTCTTTTTGTGCTTCAATACTTGCTGCTCCTATGACTTTAAATAATCTTGTCTTTTTCATTAGTAAATACATTTATTTTAATAAGTTAGTCAAAATGTATGCCAATATATTAATCTTATTTTTGTAAATCTTGTTCTATAGAAAATATCCATTCAAATTTTTGGTTTTCTAATTTTCCTTCCGCGATTAAAATTAAAGCTTCTTCAGTTTCTTTGTATTTAGCTTTATCCATTGTCTTTTCATTAAATGGAGGTAATTGCTCTATTTCTACGGTAAAGATTTTAGTAAAACCTTTATAATTTACTTCTCTAGAAATTTCTTTTTTGTTCATATTATTTATACACAAATTGATTATGTAAAGTTACAAATTAATAGAATGTGTTTTTCATCAGTTAAGATAATCTTATCTTTGTTCTAAAGAATTTTTTTATAAAATATAATGAAAGATTTTCAAGATCAATTAAAAAATTTATTTCCAGATCATATTTCAGAACCAGAAGAAATTCAGGAATCAGAACAGAGTAAATTATGGATGCAAAATGATCCTTTGATTTGTAAGTACGAAAAAAGGAAAGGTAAACCTACTACTGTAATTGAGGGGTATACAGGAGCTGATGAAGATTTTAAACAATTAGCTAAAGAAATAAAAGTATTTTTAGGAGTTGGAGGTAGCTTTAAAGAAGAATCCATTATAATCCAAGGTGATTATAGAGATAAAATAATGACTTTTTTGAAAGATAAAGGATTTAAAGTGAAACGAGTAGGTGGTTAATAAAAATAGCATGTATATTAGAAATAATCGCCGTATATTGTGTGTTTATTTTTAATTTTTAAAAGAGATGAGTAAAGCAGCATCAGAATTAGTTTTAAATCCAGACGGAAGTATTTACCATTGTAATATAAAACCAGAACATTTAGCAGATACAATTATTACGGTTGGTGATCCAAATCGTGTTGAGAAAGTTTCGCGTCATTTTGACAGTATAGAGCATAAAGCTTCCAAAAGAGAAATTGTGACTCATACAGGAACTCTTAACGGAAAAAGATTAACTGTAATTTCTACAGGAATGGGAACAGATAATATTGATATTGTATTTTCTGAACTAGATGCATTAGCGAATATTGATTTAGCTACAGGAGAAACAAAAAAAGATTTTAAAAAATTATCTTTTATACGCTTTGGAACTTCAGGTGCCTTACAAGCAGATATCCCTGTAGATAGTTATGTGATTGGTTCTCATGGTTTAGGACTTGATGGATTATTGCATTATTATGTTGGTAGTGAAGCTGTAATGAATAAAGAAATAGAAGATGCTTTTATAAAACATGTAAATTGGTCAGATAATAAGGCTCGTCCTTATTTAGTAAAAGGATCAGAATCTATTTTAAATAAATTATCTTCTGAAAAAACGATTCAAGGTATAACAGCAACAGCTTGTGGATTTTATGGTCCTCAAGGTAGATTTTTGAGATTAGAACCAAATCCAGCAAATATTAATGAGTTATTAACTTCATTTAATTATGAAGGATTAAGAATTTCTAATTTTGAAATGGAAACTTCTGCTATTTATGGTTTAGCTGCTATGATGGGACATGAAGCATTATCAATCAATGCTATTGTTGCAAATAGAATTTTAGGAGAATTTAGCGCAGATTCTTATAAAACAATTGACGCAATGATTGAATATTCATTAGAAAAATTAACTAAATAATTAGTTAATATATAATTATAAAAAAAGCGAGTAAAATATTTTACTCGCTTTTTTTATTGAATATTCATTAACTCTTTTGCCTGATTTAATGCAGCATCAGTTACTTCTGATCCTGAAATCATTTGTGCAATTTCATTTAAACGTTCTTTTGTAGATAATTCTTTTACGTTTGTTTGTGTTGTATCATCAATAATTTCTTTATATACTTTTAATTGATAATTTCCTTTAGAAGCTACTTGAGGAAGATGTGTAATTACTAATAATTGCATATTATCTGCCATTGATTGCATAACTTTACCAGTTTCATTTGCTAATTTACCAGAAATACCTGTATCTATCTCATCTAAAATAAGTGTAGGTAAATGTTGGTGGGTAGCTAAGAGTTTTTTGATAGCTAACATTAGTCGAGAACGTTCACCTCCAGAAACAGATTTTTCAAAAATTCGAGGTTCCATACCTTTATTAGCAGAAAATAAGAAAAGTACTTCATCTTTTCCACTAGCTGTAAAATCAGAGATCTCATTTAACTGAATTGTTAACTGAGAATTCTCCATTCCGAGTTGAGATAATGTATCTAAAATATTTTTTCGGATAATTTCTATTGATGAAATTCTATTCTTTCTAATTCTTGTAGCTTGTTTTTCTAGTTTGTTTACAATTATAGTAAGCTCTTTATTTAGATGAATAATTAAATCACTCAAATTATCAAAACCAGAAGTTTGAGATTCTAATTCATTTAATTTTTCAATTAATTCATTTATTGTGTTAAGATTATGCTTTCTTAATAAAGTATGAATTAAATTATATCTGTCAGTAACTTCTTGTAATCTTTCAGGATTAATTTCTGTAGATTCAATCAAATGAGTCATTTCATTTGAAATATCTTGTAATTCTATTTTTGATGAAATTAACCTTTCATAAATAGAACTATATTGAGAATTAAAATCAGAAATTTTATTTAATTTATTACTTGCTTCATTTAGTTGAGAAATAATTCCCATTTCCGAATGTTCAAGAAATTGATAAGTCTCATTTAGAGTAGATATTATTTCTTCAACATTTGATAATGATTTTATTTCAGCATCTAATTCTTCTAACTCATTGTTTTTTAGAGAAGCATTATTTAGTTCTTCCCAAAGATGTAATTTATATTCTAAATCTTGTGATTGATTTTCTAAAGAATTTTGAGCGTCTTTAATTTTCTTTTTTATAGAAATATAATTGTTATAATCTGATTTATATTGTTTTAATAAATCTTTATTATCACCATAAATATCTAACATAGATAATTGAAAATCTGCTTCAAATATTTTAGGCGTATTAAATTGAGAATGAATATCGATTAATAATTCAGAAAATTCTTGTAAAATAGAAACTTTTACAGGTGTATCATTCACAAATGCTCTTGATTTTCCTGAAGGTAATAATTCTCGTCTTAGAATAGACTCATCTTCATAATCCAAATCGTATTCTTCGAAAAAATCTTTTAATTCTAAATCTTTTATATTAAAAATTGCTTCAATAATACATTTTTCTTCTGTATTTTTTAAAGATTTCAGATCAGCTCGTTCACCTAAAACTAATTTTAAAGCGCCAAGAATAATTGATTTACCAGCTCCAGTTTCTCCAGTAATCGTAGTCATTCCTTTATGAAAATCAATTTCTAATTGATCTATTATGGCAAAATTATTAACACGAAGAGTTTTTAACATTTACTTTTTCATTTTGCTCCAAGACGCATCATTATATTTTGGTGCGACAGAATTTAAAATTTCTTTTAATTTTTCAATGTTTACAGAAGAAATATTTCCTCCCGAAAATACTTGACTAATTTCAGTATTCTTTGCTGTTAGGAAAATTTCTAGAGGATAAAATTGAGAATAATTTCCTCGCTGATAAAATTCTAATTGCATTAAAGAATTTCCTATTGCATTTTTACCTCTTATTTCATTTTCGGACATTACATCTAATCCGTTTCTATGATATTGATAGCTAATATTACGTAATGTAGAATTATCATTTTTTAATATATTATTAATTAATGACATTCTAGATCTTAAACCATCCATTTCGTTCCAGCCAGAATAATTATTACTTGTTTGCGCAAAATCAGCTATTCTTTTTGACATTTTAAAATATTCTGTACCTCCATTTCTAGTAAAGGTATCAGCATCATATCCTAAAACTAAATATACATAATAAGTAATAACATCAGTTAAATTTTTACCACTAAATTTTCTGTCATTAAATATTAATTCTTCAAATTCTTGGTATTGAAAAGAAAAATTATCATCACTTAAATTTAGTATAGGGCTATAATATGTAGAATTAAAAACTGGTCTACGAGATTGAACAAGTATAGATGCTTTAAATTTGTTTCCTTCTCTTTCTTTAATAGTTATTACAAAACTAGCTTCAATTCTTTCATATGTCTTTAGTCGATCAGTACTCCATTTTGTTGAGTTTATAAAATTTGTCAAAGATTTTTGAAGTGTTTGATAAACTTGTATATTGGAGTGTTGTACTAATGAATAGTCAACTTTTACATCAGCTATTAAGTTTTGAGAAAAACTAGTTATAGCAAAGTAAGTAAAAAAGAAAAGAGAGGCTAATTTCTTCATAAATCAATTATAATTTATTTAAAATAACATTTAAAATATCTTTAGCAACATCAGATTTAGATTTTGCACTAAACTCTTGCATAGATAGGTCTTTGTCAATTATTGTGATTTTATTTGTGTTTTTCTGGAAACCTGCATCTTTGTCTTGCATAGAATTTAAAACGATGAAATCTAGATTTTTTTTGATTAATTTTTTCTTAGCATTTTCTTCTTCATTATTTGTTTCTAAAGCAAAACCTACAAGTAGCTGATTTGTTTTTATTTCTCCTAATGATTTTAAAATGTCTGGATTTTTAATTAATTCAATAATCATAATATCATCATTCTCTTTTTTAATTTTCTGTGTAGCAACTTCCTTAGGCCTATAATCAGCAACAGCTGCAGACATAATTACAACATCAGAATTATCAAAATTAGCATGCATAGCGTCATACATATTAGCGGCAGATACAACATCGATCCTATTAATAGAATAACCAGAAATACTTTCTTGACTTGGTCCACTAACTAAAGTTACATTTGCACCTAAATTTGCAGCAGCTTTGGCTATTTCAAATCCCATTTTTCCAGAAGAATAATTACCTATAAAACGAACAGGATCTATATTTTCGTATGTTGGACCAGCAGAAATAAGTATATTTTTTTTGAAAAGAGGGAGAGATGATTGTATATTACTTTCAATAAAAGAAATAATATTTTCTGGTTCAGCCATTCTTCCTTCACCAACTAATCCACTTGCAAGTTCACCTTCTTCAGCCGGAATACATATATTTCCATAAGATTCAAGTAAATCAATATTCTTCAATGTTGTGGGATGTCTGTACATATCAAGGTCCATAGCAGGAGCAAAATATACAGGACATTTTGAAGAAAGATAAGTTGCTAGAACTAAATTATCACATGTACCATCAGCCATATTAGAAAGAGTATTTGCTGTACATGGTGCAATAATCATAAAATCTGCCCAAAGAGCAGACTCAACATGATTATTCCAATCTCCATCTTCACCAAAGAATTTCCATTCGACAGGATGTTTAGATAATGTTGAAAGAGTAAGAGGTGTAATAAAGTTTTGAGCTTCAGGAGTCATGATAACTTTTACTTCTGCTCCTTTCTTGATAAGTCCTCTAACAAGAAAAGCGGCTTTATAGGCCGCTATTCCAGCAGTAACTGCTAAAAGAATTTTTTTTCTATGTAAAACAGACATTATTTATCCTCATTTGGATTTCTGTAATATACGTCGTTGTCTAACCATTCTTTAACCGCAATTGAAGTCGGTTTTGGTAATCTTTCGTAAAATTTTGAAACTTCGATTTGTTCTCTATTTTCAAAAACTTCTTCTAAAGAATCTGTATGTGCAGCAAATTCGTCCAATTTCTGAATTAATTCAGTTTTCATTTCTTGGTTAATTTGTTCCGCTCTTTTACCTATAATAGCTATTGATTCGTATAAGTTTCCTGTTTTCTCATCAATTTTGTTACGATCATAAGTTTTTGTTGTTGGTGCTGCACCTATATCTTTGAAATTCATAATGAAAGAATTAAATGTTTATATTATTATATTTTATTATTATTGAAAAAGGATATTATTCTTTATCAAGATTTTTTCTTGCTTTATCTAAGTCTTTTAATGTAGTTTTAGTTAAATCAATATCTTTATTAATTTTATCAAGTAACTTATCAGCTTCACTTTTAAATTGAGTATCAGGATAATATCTTTTTAATAATAAATATTGAGTTCTAGCTTCTTGTAAACGTAAATCTTTTAATTCTATTCTAGAGAAATTTAGCGCTAATTCCGCTTTTGATCTAAGTGAATACATTAGAGCTTCTTCTCTAAATTTAGAATCAGGATATTCATCAATCATATTATCAAACGTAACAGCAGCTGCTTTATATTTCATCGTTTTATAATATACTTTAGCGATATCAAATGCTTTTAATTCTAATTTTTGTCTAAGTTCTGTAATATAATCATTTGCTTCAGAAATGTGTTTAGAATCAGGATAAGTATTGATAAAACTTTGTAATTCACTAATTCCTGTATACGTACTTGTTTGATCTAAGTCATATTTTGGTGAATCTTTATAATATGAATAGGCAGATTTAAATAATGCTTCTTCAGCTCTACTATCCATAGGGTATGCACCTGCAAATGCTTTAAATTGATGTCCTGCTAATCTAAAATTATTTTCATTAAAATTAGCTTGAGCCATATTATATGCAATATCAGCAGCTTTTTCTGTTCCTACAAATGATGTTGATATTTTTTCATATAATTCGTTAGCTAAATCATATTTACCATTTTCATAAAGCTGTGTAGCTAATTCAAAAATTTCATCTTTATCAGTACTTTTCATAGCTTTATTATACGTCTTATTACAAGACATAACAGAGGCACCGATTAAAACGATTAAACTTAGTTTCTTAAACATTCTGCAAATTTAATAAAAATTGAGGACTAAAGTATAAAAAATATTCTTTAATCCTCTTAATAAAATCTCAAAATTTTATTTATGCTGTTGTCGCTTCTGCACTCATTGTAGCAATATCACGATCAAATAAGTATAATCCTCCTTTATCAGAACCAATCATTTCTAATTTGTCTAAGATATTACGAGCTAATTTTTCTTCTTCAATTTGTTCAGATACATACCATTGTAAGAAATTGTGAGTAGAATAATCAGCATTTTCTAAAGTTAATCCTACGATTTCATTTATAGATTCAGAAACAAAGCACTCATGTTTAAAAATAGCTGTAAAAACTTCTTTTAGAGTAGAAAAATCTTGTTTTGGTTCTTCAATTTGAGGAACATGAGCTTTTCCACCTCTTTCGTTAATAAACTTTATTAATTTTAACATATGTGTACGCTCCTCATCTGCATGAGAGTATAAAAAATTAGCTGTTCCTTCTAATCCAGCAACTTCAGCCCAAGAAGCCATCGCTAAATATAATTGAGAAGAATCTCCTTCTAATTTTATTTGTTTATTAAGAGCTTGTAATACATTGTCTTTTATCATAATAATTTAATTTTAAATATGTGTTAGTAATTGATTAATCTTGTTTTTTAGGCTTTCTGAACCAGCCACTAATGGTAATCGTGTATTTGGTAAACAAATATTTTTATTTTCTAATACAATTTTTATACCAGCTGGATTTCCTTCTTCAAAAATAGCACGAACTAATTCTACAGTTTTGTAATGTTCATTATATGCCTCATCTACATTTTTATTTATAGCTGAGCGAATCATGTTGGAAAATAATTCTGGAATTCCTTGTCCAATTACTGATATAACCCCAGAGCCTCCTGCTAATGTCATAGGAACTGCAAATTCATCATCTCCAGAAATTACAAGAAAATCTTTTCTTGAATTATTTCTAATTATATCTGTTGATTGAAGAAAATTTGGAGAAGCCTCTTTTATTGCTACAATATTTTTAAACTCATTTGCTAATCGTATTGTTGTTTCAGGAGCAATATTAGATCCTGTTCTTCCTGGAACATTGTACAATATTATATTTGCATCAGTACTTTCAGCAATAGCTTTATAGTGTTGGTATATACCTTCTTGATTTGGTTTGTTATAATATGGAGATACTGTAAGTACAGCAATATAATCACTTAAATCAGTTTCTTTATATTCTTTTATTACTTCAGCAGTATTGTTTCCTCCGATACCTAAAACCAATGGAACACGTTTGTTATTTACTTTTTTAATAGTTTCAATAACATTTTGTTTTTCTTCTTTGGTAAGTGTTGCAGATTCTGCAGTTGTTCCTAGAATCACAATATATTCAACACCACCATCAATTGTGTAATTAACAAGTTTTTCTAAACTATTAAAATCTACACTTCCATCTTCGTGAAAAGGAGTAACTAAAGCAACACCAGTTCCAATTAATTCTTTCATTTTTTTGTATATATTATTCAAATAATAAATAATAGGTTAAAATTCCGAATTATATCTTGAATCATCAAATATTTAGATTTATATATAATTAGTCTTAGATAAGATCTAAATTTAGATTTTGATCAAAAATATAATTATTCAAAAATAGTGATTTATTGATATTTATAAAATTTATCTTTTATCTAAAATAAAATAAGATTCGATAATTCGAATCTTATTTTAATCTATTATTTACCTTTTTTTCTTGCTTTTGCCTTTTGTTTTTGCTGACCTCTATTTTTAGGTTTCGATTTTGGTGGTTTTCTTTTTGTTGGACCTCCAAGATTTACCTTTTTATTTTTATCCTTCTTTTCATGAAATGCTGCTCCTCGTTCTTCAATCTTAACAGTTGTCAGCGCTTTCATTTTCACAACATCTTTTTCAAATTCTCTTTTAACAGAGTTTATTTGAACATTTTCAGGGAAAGGTAATTGTTCAATTTCTTTATTCATTAATGCTTCAATAGCATCAAGATTATCAATTTCTTTTTCAGAAAAATAAGAAATGGATTCTCCTTTTTTATCTGCACGTCCTGTACGACCAATTCTGTGTATATATTGTTCTGGAACTTCTGGTATCTCAAAGTTTATTACATGTGAAACATCAGGAATATCTAACCCACGAGCCATAATATCTGTGGTAATGATTCCACGAATTTCTTCTTTCGTAAAAGCTTCCATTGTTCTCAAACGGAAATTTTGAGATTTATTCGAATGGATTACACCAAATTCATCTGGAAAAATTTCATCAATATGATTAAAGATTAAGTCTGCATGTTTTTTGTTATTAGCAAATATTAATACTTTTTCAAATTTTGCTTTATCTTCTAATTGATTAGCAAGTAAATTCAATTTTGTATTAAAATTCTCAACAGGGATTGCGGTCTGATAAATTTTTTCCAATGGTGTTCCAGAACGAGCTAATGAAATCTCCAATGGATTTCTAAAATATTCATTTAACATATCATCAACTTGATCTGTCATCGTAGCAGAAAAAAGAATATTTTGACGTTTATCACTCATCATGGTAAATAAATGAATTAATTGAGCGCGGAATCCTAAACTCAACATTTCATCGAATTCATCAACAACAAGTTTTTTTGTTTCTTTAAATGATAAAACATTATCAATTGCTAAATCTAGAACACGTCCAGGAGTTCCAACTAAAATATCTACACCTTCGTAAACTAATAGTTTTTGAGTGTTTATGTTAACTCCTCCATATATTCCAAGGATACGAACATTTATAAATTCAGTTAAGTTTTCTAAAATTTCAGTAACCTGAACTACTAATTCGCGTGTAGGAACTAAAATTACAATCTTTGGCTGATTGGTTTTAGAATATTGATAATTTTTTAATAATGGTAAAAGATAAGCTAAAGTTTTTCCTGTACCAGTTTGTGCTATCCCCATTATATCTCTACCAGAAAGAATCGGTTTAAACGATTTTTCTTGTATTGGAGTAGGTGATGTTATATTCATCTTTTCTAAAGCAGAATATAATTGTTTTGTTAATTCGAAATCCGCGAATGTAGTTTTCATTTTGCAAAGATAAGTTTTCTTATTGACTTCTTAAAAACTCTCTTATCAATCCTCGATATTTCATGTAAACTTTGTATTTTTGCAGTTCGAAAAGTAATTAGTTAAAAATGAATTTAAAACAACACATCACGAAATACGTTTTAGAGGCGATTCAAAACGTCTATCAAATAAATCCTGAATCTATTGAAATTCAATTTACAAGGAAAGAATTTGAAGGTGATTATACATTAGTTGTTTTTCCATTAATTAGAACTTTAAAAGGTAAACCAGAGGATATTGGAACTAAAATTGGTGAGAATCTGGTTGAAAATAATAAAATTACAGCATTTAATGTTGTAAAAGGTTTCTTGAATATGAGTTTGAATGCTGTAGATTTTCTTCAAAATTTCAGTTCTAACTCTATCAATAAAAATTATGGAATACAAGCTACAGATGAAAATTCGAAAACTGTAATGGTAGAATATTCATCTCCTAATACAAATAAACCTTTGCATTTAGGGCATGTACGAAATAATTTATTAGGTTTTTCTGTAGCACAAATAGTAGAAGCAGCTGGTAATAATGTTATCAAAACACAAATTATTAATGATCGTGGTATACATATTTGTAAATCAATGATTGCTTGGGAAAAATTCGGAAATGGTGAAACTCCAGATTCATCTAACCTAAAAGGAGATCATTTAGTTGGTAAATATTATGTAGAATTTGATAAACGTTATAAAGATCAAATCACAGAATTAGTTTCCAATGGTAAAACTGAAGCGGAAGCTAAAAAAGAAGCTCCAATTTTTGTTGAAGCTCAAGAAATGTTACGTAAATGGGAAGCTCAGGATCCAGAAGTTATTGCACTTTGGCAAAAAATGAATGGTTGGGTTTACGATGGTTTCGCTAAAACTTACAAAAGACTTGGTGTTGCTTTTGATGAATATTTATATGAATCGAATACCTACATCTTAGGAAAAGACATCGTTGAAGAAGGTTTGAACAAAGGTATTTTCTTTAAAAAAGAAGATGGTTCTGTTTGGATTGATTTAACTGAAGATGGTTTAGATGAAAAATTAGTTTTACGTTCAGACGGAACTTCAGTTTATATTACTCAAGATTTAGGTACAGCTGTTGAACGATTCAAAAATAATCCAACTTTATCAGAATTAACATACGTAGTGGGTAATGAGCAAGATTATCATTTTAAGGTTTTATTCTTAATTTTAAAGAAATTAGGATATTCTTGGGCAGATGCTTTACACCATTTATCTTATGGTATGGTAGATTTACCTAATGGTAAAATGAAATCTCGCGAAGGAACTGTAGTTGATGCCGATGAGTTGATGCAAGATGTTTATGAAACAGCAAAAGAAATTTCTGAAGAATTAGGAAAACTTGATGGTTTGTCTGATGAAGAGAAAGCTGAATTGTACGAAACAATTGCAATGGGAGCATTAAAATACTACATTTTGAAAGTAGATCCTAAAAAACGAATTTTATTTGATCCTAAAGAATCTGTAGATTTTAATGGTAATACAGGTCCATTTATACAATATACTTTTGCTCGTATTCAATCTTTATTAAGAAAAGAATCTCCAAAGGATTTTGATTTTAATGCAATTGAATTGAATGGTGCAGAAAAAGAAATTATCAGAGCATTAAATGATTTTCAAGATACTATTGCAAAGGCTTCTACAGAAATGAGCCCAGCATTAGTTGCTAATTATGTATATGAGTTAGTGAAATTATTTAACTCTTTCTATCAAAGTAATCCGATATTGAAAAATGAAGACGAGAATGTTAAAAATTTCCGTTTACATTTATCTCAATGGGTTGCTAATATAATAGAAACATCTTTAAGATTGTTAGGAATTGGTGTTCCACAAAGAATGTAATTAAATAAAAAGATTATATCTTTTTTTAAAAAGAAAATTAAATTGATCGGTAAGTGATATTTCGCTTACCGATTTATTTTAATAAAGAATCAATAATATGAAAATAGGAGATTTATTAAAACAAAAAGATCCAAATGATAAGTTTAATTTAAAACGATTTCATGATGCACAGAGTTTTGTGTACGATGAAGTTTTAATGGAGGTTCATGCAGGAAAAAAACAATCGAATTGGATGGTTTTTATGTTTCCTCAAGTATCTGGCTTAGGTTCTAGTGATTCTTCAAAAGAATTTGCAATATCTTCAAAAGAAGAGGCAAGGGCATTTGTTAAGGATGAAGAGCTTTGGGGAAATTATTTAGAAGTTCTTTCTGTATTACTAATGAAACATAAAGGAACTATTCCTCAATTAATTTTTGGAAAAAATGATGCAATGAAATTAAAATCAAGTTTAACTCTTTTTAATTTTATTGTTCCTAAAGAAAAAATAATAAAAGATGTTTTAAAGTTTTTTTATGCAGATCAAATAGATGCTAAAACACTTAAAATCTTAAAAGGTTTTTCTAAATAAAAATCAAAAAATAAATCGTTAGTTAATTAACGATTTATTTTTTGATTTCATATTCTTTATACAAATTTAAAGAATCCTGTATTTCATTATTTAATATTTTATAAAAAGAAGGTTGATTTATAGTTGTATTGGCAATAGAACTCAGTCTTTTTTGAAAGTTTCTTTGATTAGAGTCGAATTTAGCTTTATAAACCTCTTTTTTAGTTTCTTTTTTCTTTTTTAAATTATCAAATTCTTTTCTAATTTTTCTGGCATATAGTTCAGATAAATCGAATTGTAATTGCATATTTTTTAAGATTTCTTCATGTTGCATAGAAATCCAAGAATTATTTTCATAAAATTTATTGTATACATATAATTCTGGTAATTCTCCATCAAGTTCTGCAATTTGCCAACCAATTCTAGAATCTAACTCGCCTTGTGGTATTTTAGTTTGAAGAGGTTTTTTCTTAAAATTTTCGTAAGTAAGTTTTTTATTACTCCAATTTATAGATTGAGCATTCAATGTGAAAAATGGAAAAAATATCAAAATTAAAAATTTCATTACAATTGATTTATGTTGATCAAATCTAACCTCATCCCATGAGAGCCTTTGATTAGAATATTATCTGTTTTAAGAGGATTATTTAATAAAAAAGATTCAAAATCTGTTCGATTATCAAATTTTAGAACATTTTTATTACTGGTAATAGTTTCATTAAAGTTTTTGCCTAAAATAAAAATTTTATTAAAATTTAATTCTTCAGCAAGGTTCAATATCTTTTGGTGTTCTTTTTTAGATTCTTCACCAAGTTCAAACATATCACCAATAATAATTGATTTAGAGCCTTCAAATTTCGAGAAATTTTTCAATGCTACTTCCATACTACTTGGATTAGCATTGTAAGCATCCATAATTATTTTTATATTATCTTTTTTTATTATTTGGGAACGATTGTTTGTTGGATAGTAATTCTCTATCCCATGTTTAATAGAATCAATTTTTATTCCAAAATGTAATCCAATTGTAATAGCACATGAAATATTGCTAAAGTTATAATCACCAGTTAAATTAGATTGTATTTCTTGATCTAGACAAGAAACAGATAAAAATTCTTGATTATTTTTAATTATCTCTATTTTATAATCAGTATTCTCTTCATCTGAGAATGTAATTCGTTTAATATCATTTGTTTTTTCTACCTGTATTGGATCTTTAAAATTAACAAATGCAGTTTTATTATTTTCTCTTAAGAAATTATAAAGCTCAGATTTTCCTTTTATTACACCTTCAAATCCACCAAATCCTTCTAAATGTGCTTTTCCAAAATTTGTAATATAACCATAATCAGGTTGTGATATTGAAGCTAATAATTCTATTTCTTTTTGATGATTAGCACCCATTTCTATTACAGCAATTTCTGTGTTTTCAGGAATAGATAATATAGTTAATGGAACTCCAATATGGTTATTTAAATTACCATAAGTAAAATGAGTTCTAAACTTTTCTTTAAGTACAGCTGATATTAATTCTTTTGTAGTAGTTTTTCCGTTAGAACCAGTTAAACCAATAAAAGGAATATTAAGATGATTTCTATAACTTCTAGCTAATTCTTGTAAAGTTTCTAAAGAATTATTTACATAAAATATATTAGAAGAAATATTTTCAAATTCTTTTTCATCTACAATTGCTATTGATGCACCTTGATCTATAGCAGCTTTTGCAAAGGTATTTCCGTTAAAATTTTCTCCTTTTAAGGCAAAGAAGATACAGTTTTTAGTTATTTTACGTGTATCTGTTGTAATTTCTTTTGATATTAGAAATTGTTTAAATAGTTCTTCTATACTCATGTAACAAAAATAAAAAATCTCAATAAAATATATTGAGATTTTTTATTTATTATAAAAAGTTTTTTATCCTCTACGTTTACGTTTAGATTCAAAACTACCTGTATATTCTTGTGCAACACGGAAACCAATCCAATTATTTGCTTGAGCTTGGTGTAAGTATCGTCTTTGACCTGGGTCAATCCAATAAATAGGATCTTTCCAAGAACCTCCTTTAACAACTCTTGTTTCATCAGAAATGTCAGAAGTTCTTTTATTATTATCTTTTTCAAGAATAACACGACCTTTTTCGTCAACTCTAAATTTACGTTGAGGAGAATTGTACATATCTTCAGTTGCATTATCTACGCTTTTACCTTCCTCTGCATTTGGATTTAAAGAAGAAGTAGGATCACCATCTCTATAATTAGTTAAATTATGTTCATTTTGTTTAATGTAAGCTCCTGGTAAACCTTTGTAAACTAATCGACCATTATCCAAAGTATCATATTCAATATTAGTCTCGTCATATTTTTCATATTTACCTTGACCATTATCTATATTCTTTTTAAGGATGTTTCCTCTATAATAGTTGAAATCATTTGCTTCCTCATCAATAATAGGACGATATACATCAGAAACCCATTCAGCAACATTACCTAACATACCATATAAACCAAAGTCATTAGAAGGATATTTTTTTACATCATTAGTAATAGAAGATCCATCATTACCAAAACCTCCAATACCAGAATAATCTCCTCGACCTTGTTTAAAATTGTCTAAATATTGACCTCTTTGATTCCCTTTTGTAATACGTAAATTATTTTGAGCAGTTTCTTTACCTTTATATTCATTATATTCACGATTACCAGGTAAAGCTAGTGCTGCATATTCCCATTCTGCTTCTGTTGGTAAGCGGAAAGGCTGAACTTCCAAAGAACCAGTAGCTCTATTTGCTTGTAAGATACGAGAGTTTTGAGTTTTGATTCTATTAGATTTCATAATTCTAGTAGAATCAATTGCTTCATTTACATTAGTATCACCTAATTTGTATTGTTCAGAATTAAAAGTTTTATTACCATAATTGTATTCTTCATTATCATAGTAATCTCTTGATAATATTCCTTTACTAATCAATGCTCTTTCATTCGCACGATCAGTTAACCAATCACAATAATTTACTGCTTGTAACCAAGAAACACCAACAACAGGATAATAACTAAATTCAGGAGAAAATAAGTAATTATCAGTTGAGAAATCATCACGAGATAATTGGTTATTAAAAACACTTTCATCAGGTAATGCTCCGTTATATATTTCTTTATATTGTGTTTCCTCTGGAGGAAATACAACTTTTAGCCAAGTTAAATATTCTTTGTATTCATAATTTGTAACCTCTGTTTCACCAATGAAAAAAGATTTTACCTGCATGCGGACAGGAGAGTTATTCCAATCATGTAATACATCATCTTTTGTGATTCCCATAGTAAAAGAACCTCCCTCGATGAAAACCATTCCTGGCCAAGCTTTTATGTTTTCTTTCTTTTTCCCAGAGAAAAACCAACCTTTACTATCATTTGGTTTCCATCCTGTGCGGCTAGTGAAATTTTTCGTTCCACCACCTTTTTTCTTACCTGAACTGCTTGCGCAACCCATAAATGCATTCATAGCTATAGCCGCAATAGCAAGAGAAAAAATACGTCCTTTATTCATTTTCATAGAAAATTTCGGGTTTTCAAATATTAAATTTAATGCAAATAAAAGCATTTGACACTTATCAAACAACGAAAAAATGCTTTATTTGTTGTATGAAACGTCAGAATTCTAATTTTATTTTATTTTAGAGAAATATATTTAATAAAAAAGCGTTTACTTTTAATGAAAAAATATTTTATTTTATCTTCAGTATTATTTCAATTTACATATTTATTTGGACAGAGTTATAAAATAAATTGGGAAAATAATCAAACTATATTTTTAACGAATGGAAATAAGATTAATTTACCTTATTTTTCCAATAAAGATAATTATAGCATAGGAAGTTACAATATACCAAATTTTATTGTTGAACTTAATTCTAATAATAATTCAGTAGAAATAACAAATGTAACTCAATCTGAGGTTTATAATGGATTAACAGATATTAATATAGATATAATTCCTAATCAATTATCTTATTCTTCATATAAGGTTATTGATACTAATGGTCAAGAAAAATTAGTTGTTAAAATTATTCCATTTTTAAAAAAGGATAATAAGGTTTTTAAGATAGAATCATTTTCAATTTCTCAAAATTCAATTTTAAATAGAAGTTTAATATCTAATAGAACTTCTATAGATAATTCAACAACAAGTGTTTTAGAAAATGGAGAATGGTTTAAAATTAAAGTTTCTAACGATGGTGTTTTTAAATTAGATAAAAATTTCTTCACGAAGAGTGGTATTCCAACAAATTTTAATCCTAAATCATTAAAAATTTATGGAAATGGAGAAGGTCGTCTAATGGAAAACCTAACAAAAGATAGAGTAGGTGCATTACAAGAAATTCCAATTAAATTTATAGGTGAAGATGATAATTCTTTTGACTCTGATGATTACGTTTTATTTTATGCAAAAGGCCCTCATCAATGGTATAGAGATAATTCTACAACACCAGAAAATATAAAATTACGTTATAATTTATATGATAATTATTCATACTATTTTATAACATACAATGGGACAAATGGAAAACGTATTTCTAGTTTTTCACCTTCAGGAAATGCTATTAAAACCTTTAATACATTTGATAATTTACAATATCATAAAAAAGATTCAATTAATTTAAATAGTTTAGGACAAACTTGGGTAGGAGAAAATTTAACATCAAATACAGGTTTTAGTACATCTTTTAAAGCAAATAATATTGATGCCTCAGCAGATGCTTATTTACGTTATTCTATTGTAGGTAAAAATGCTAATAATAATAGTTTTAATTTAAGTATAAATGGACAATTATTTTCTGGGAGTTTAGGAACTTCAGTTTTTTATAATAATGAACAAAACCAGAAAGTTAATTTAAATTCAAATTCAATAGATGTTAATATTAATACAAATGGATCAAACCCTTCTGGTTTAGGTTATTTAAATTTTTTACAACTTAGATTTAAGGATAATTTAATTTATAATAATAATCAATTTTCCTTTAGATTTTTAGAGAATATAAATAATGGTAGTACTGATGGTTTTACGTTAACCAATTCAGCTAATGTTAATGTATGGAATGTTTCAAATATTCACCAAATATCAGAAATATTACCAGAAAATAATTTGTTTAAATTTTCAACAATTAATCAAAATGAATTTGTAGCATTTAAAAATGAAAATATATTTACAAATGTAGAATTAGTAGGCAGAATAGCTAATCAATCAATAAGGAATTTAAGAAATATTGATTATATTGTTATTACACATCCTCGCTATTTAGATCAAGCTAATAGATTGGCAAGTTTTAGAAAAGCAAATAATAAAATAAATACAGCAGTTGTTACAACAGAACAAGTTTATAATGATTTTTCCTCAGGTTCTCAAGATCCAATAGCTATTCGAGATTTTTTAAAATTTTTAAAAGACAATCAAAATTCAAATTTAAAATATGTTGTTCTATTTGGAGCTACAACTTATGATCCAAAAAACAGGATATCTGATTATACAAATTATTTACCAACTTTCATTGATGAGCCTTCAGGAACATTAGAGAATTCTGTATCTACTGATGATTATTTTGCAATGTTAAATGATAATGTAGAAATGTTACAAAATAATGTTGATGGAGTTTATAAATATGATGCTAGATGGTTAGATATTGCTGTCGGAAGAATACCGGCTTCTAATACTTCTGAAGCTAAAGTATTAGTTGATAAAATAATTTCTTATTATGAAAAAGTTCAATCAAAAGGAACATCATATGGAGATTGGAGGACTAAAATAATGGCAGTTACAGATAATGATAATAATGTATATACACCAAATTTTGATCAAGCCTTAGATACTGAATTTAATAAGACACAAAATCAGATTTATACTTTAAATAAAGTTTACACAGGTGCTCATAATCCAGAAAGTACTTCTGCTGGTGTCCGTTATCCTACAGTAAATGAAGCAATAACTAATGGTATTGAATTAGGAACGAATTTTTTGATGTACTATGGACATGGAGGGCCACGAAGTTGGGCACAAGAGAGAATTATTACATTTGAGGAATTAACATCCTTATCTAATTTTAATTCAGTTTATTCTAGATTACCAATTGTAACAACAGTTACATGTGATTTCACTATTTGGGATTTACCTCAATATAATTCTGCCGGTGAAGCTATGTTAAAAAATGCTAATGGAGGAGCATTGTCTATGATAACAACTAATAGACCAATTGGAACAGGTTATGGAGATACAATGAATTCTTATTTGGTAGAAGAGTTTTTTAAGAGAGATGGATTAGAAAATCAATCTATAGGCTATGTATTGAACAATTCAAAGATTAATCATTCAGCAACAAATTCATACCATAAAAGTGTTAGTATACTTGGAGATCCAATGCTAGCGATTCATAGACCTCAGCAAGACATAGAAATTACGAGTATTAAAACAAATAAAGATTTAGATGTACTGAACGGGGGAAAATTACAAGCATTAGATTTTGTTACTATTACAGGAAACATTAGTCAGTTTAATTCAACAACAATAGATGCTAATTTTAATGGTAAAATTGCAATTAGTATGTTTGAAAAAGAACAAGAAAATACTTTGTTGAGCGAGTCTGATTGGGCAGGTAAAATATTTAAAACAGAGAATAAAACTATTTATAAGGGTACTGCTAAAGTTGAAAATGGGAATTTTACAATTCAATTTTATGTTCCTAAAGATATTAATTATGATTTAGGTAATCGTAAATTAAAATTTTATGCATGGGACGAAGATCGTAAAAAAGATGCATCAGGAGTTAGTATTGTTCAATTAGAAGGTATTAATGAGAATGGTTTAAATGATAATGAACGTCCACAAGGAAAGTTGTATATGAATAATCTAAATTTTGCAAATGGAGGCATTACTGATCGTTCACCTTATTTAATAGCTTGTTTAACAGATAATACAGGTATTAATTCTTCTGGATCAAGTATAGGGCATGATATTGTTGCAACTATAGATGGAAAAATACAAGATGCTTATGTATTAAATGACTATTTTGATGGAGGAGATGCAAACCCATGTATAAATAAAAATTTTGAAGATTATCAAAAAGGACAAGTCATGTATCAATTAAAAAATTTAGAATTAGGGCAACACGCTGTGAATCTTAAATTTTGGGATATAAACAATAATTCAAACACAGCTACGTTAGATTTTGTAGTCATGGAAAGTGGAAGTGGACAATTACATATAGATAAGCTTCTAAATTGGCCTAATCCATTTGTAAAAAATACATTTTTTCAATTCGAACATAACTGTTCATCTGAATTAGATGTAATGGTTCAAATTTTCACAATATCAGGTAAACTAGTAAAAACAATTAGACAAACTGTTTCTGCTGAGCCTTTTAGAGAAGGGTATAGGACTGGTAAATATGCAATTGAGTGGGATGGATTAGATGACTTTGGTGATAAAATAGGAAAAGGTGTGTATATTTACAAAGTTAATGTAAGAGGAGTTGATACTTCTGTTTGTAAAGGAACAGCCTCAGCTGTTGAAAAATTAGTTATTTTAAAATAAATACAAAAATATAATCAATTATATATCGAATGAAAAAATTTACCGCAAGCTTATTGATTTTAGCATCGGCTTATTCATTTGCCCAAAATAAGGATAATAATCCAATCTTAACAGGAGCACCATTTCTTAGAATATCTCCTGATGCAAGAGCAGGAGGTCTAGGAGACCAGGGTGTAGCTACATCAGCAGATAATTACTCTCAATACTGGAATGCAGCAAAATATTCTTTTGCACCAGATTATTCTGGAGTTGCATTTTCCTATACTCCATATATGAGTTCTCTTACAAGTGATGTATTCTTACTTAATGCTACTTACTATACTTTTTTAGGTCAGGATGAAAGAAGTACTTTCGGAGCTAGTATTTATTATTTTAATATGGGTGAAATCCAATTGAATAGTTTAAATGCTTCAACTGGATCAATACAAAATGATGGGACATCAAAACCCAATGAATTCTCTATTGACTTATCATATGGTTTAAGATTATCAGATACGTATTCGATGGCAGTTACAGGACGTTTTATTCGTTCAGATTTATTCAATGGAATTAGTGATGGGACTGTACAAGCAGCTAATACATTTGCTGTTGATTTAGCAGGTTACTATCAATCAGAAACAATGAATACCAATAATTTTGATGGAAAATTGCGTGCTGGTTTTCAAATTTCTAATATTGGACCCAAATTAGATTATTCTAATAATGAAGATAACTCTTCATATTTACCTACAACTTTACGTTTAGGTATTGGATATGATTTCAAATTTGATGAATACAATAAAGTAGGTTTAACAACTGAATTTTCAAAATTATTAGTTCCAACTCCAACATGGGAAAAAGATGAAAATGGAGATCCTATTCCTGGAACAGGTTACATTCCAAATAAAGGTGTTGTTTCAGGTATGTTTAGTTCATTTGGAGATGCTCCAGGTGGAGGAAGTGAGGAATTAAAAGAACTTATGTATTCTGTTGGAGCTGAATATTCTTATAATGAAGCATTATTTTTGAGAACTGGATATTTTCACGAAAGTAAAATGAAAGGAGATCGTCAATATTTAACATTGGGGCTTGGACTTAAATATAATTCATTTGCTTTTAATGCGTCTTATTTAATACCTACGTCTAGTACAAACAATGCTTTAGAAAACACTCTACGTTTTGGTATTGCTTGGAATTTTGGTGGAGAAACGGATAATAATTATGATTATTAATCAATATTAATTTTACTCTATAAAATCATCCGAAGAAAGTAAATTTCTTCGGATTTTTTTATTAAAATAGATTAATTAATCTATGATTAATTTAAGTGTTTTTTCTAAACTTATTTCATTAGATTTGTAATGAAACGATATTGAATTACTAAGAAATAAGTAAAAAGATGAAAAAACAATTACTTTTAGCAACTTTTGCATGTACGTCAATTTTGACTATGGCTCAAGAAAAATACCAAGCTATTAATCCAAATTTTATGGACAAATCTGTTCGTCCACAAGATGACTTATACAATTTTGTAAATGGAAATTGGATGAAAATTACAGAAATTCCTTCAGATAGAGCAAGATGGGGAAGTTTTGATGAATTAAGAGAAAATACGGATAAAATTACTTTACAATTAGTAAAGGATTTAATTCAAACAAAACATAAAGAAGGATCTAGCGAACAAAAAATAGCTGATTTGTATGAAGCTTATGTAAATTTAGAAGCTCGTAATAAAACAGGTTTAGCTCCACTTCAAAAATATTTTACAAAGATTGATAAAGTAAAAAATCTTAAAGATTTACAAGATTATTTAACTGAAGCTTCTGCTATTGGAGAAAATCCATTTTATGGAGCTTATGTATACACAGATTTAAAAAGTAGTAAAGAAAACGCAGTTTACTTAAGTAATATTGGCCTTACTTTAGGAAAAACGTATTACCAAAAGGAAGATGCTAAGAATACTGAAACTTTAGGTGAATTATCTAAATTTGTTGATCAATTAATGCCATATACAGGCTCTAAAACAAGAGATTTAAAAGGACCTAAAATTGTAGCTTTCGAAAAAATGATGGCAAAATACATCAAAACAGTAGAAGAAAGTAGAGATCCAAATAAATCATACAATCCAGTTAAATTATCTGAAGTAAAAAATCTTACTAAAAATATAGATATTGAAAAATATGTAAAATCTTTAGGTATTAATCCTGAGACAGTTATTATACGTGAGTTAGATTATTACAAGAACTTAGATAAAATTTTAAATCAAGAGAATTTACCTCTAATTAAAGAGTATTTAAAATTTAAATTAATCAATTCATTTGCAGGATATTCTACAACAGAATTAGATAAAATTAATTTTGAGTTTTACGGAAAAACAATCTCTGGTCAAAAAGAACAAAGATCTTTAGATAAAAGAGGTTTAGCTTTTGTTAATGGAAATGTAGGAGAACTTTTAGGTCAAATTTATGTAAAAGATAATTTTCCTCCTGAAGCAAAAGCAAAAGCTGAAGAATTGATTAGTTACATTTTCAAATCGTTCGATAAGCATATCAACGAATTAGAATGGATGTCTTCTGATACAAAAAAGAAGGCTATTGAAAAATTAAATAAATTTACTGTAAAAATTGGTTATCCTGATAAATGGAAAGATTATTCTGATTTACATATTAAGCCAGCTTCACAAGGAGGTGATTTAATTGATGACATCATGACAATTAGTAAATGGAGAGGAAAAGAAAACCTTAAAGATTATGGTAAACCAGTTGATAAAACTCGTTGGGGAATGTCTCCACAAACAGTTAATGCCTACTTTAATCCAACAAATAACGAAATAGTTTTTCCAGCAGCAATTTTACAAGCACCTTTCTATGATTATAGAGCAGATGCAGCAGTAAATTTTGGAGGAATTGGAGCCGTAATTGGACATGAAATCTCTCATGGATTCGATGATTCAGGAGCTAAATTCGATGGAGATGGAAACTTAGTAAACTGGTGGACAAAAGAGGATCAAGAGAAATTTGCTCAAGCAACAAAAGCTTTAGCAACACAGTACGATGCTTATGAACCGGTAAAAGGTAGTCATGTAAATGGAACATTTACCTCAGGTGAAAACATTGGAGATTTAGGAGGTGCCTCAGTTGCTTTTGATGCTTTACAAATGTATTTAAAAGATAAAGGAACTTATGGAAATATAGATGGATTTACTCCTCAACAACGTTTCTTCTTATCTTGGGCAACTATTTGGAGAACAAAATCTACGGATAAAGCATTAGAAGATCAAGTGAAAACAGATCCTCATTCACCTGCTTATTACCGTGCTTTTGCACCAATCATTAATATTGATGCTTTCCATGATGCTTTCCAAACAAAACCTGGAGATAAATTATACAAAGCACCAAAAGAGCGAATTAAAATTTGGTAATCAAAGAAATATAAAACAAATAAAAACCAGTAAAATAAATTTTACTGGTTTTTTTATATTTAAAACTTTACTTTTTTGGGCGTTCCCTTCGGTCGGGCATTTCGTTGCAATCTTTTTCTAAGGAAAAAGGATTTTCACTACATTCCCTAACGCGTTTTATTCTTTGTTTTTTAATGAAGTTAATAAATTATAAGAGCCTTTTCCTACATATATTTTCGATCTATTTGCAGGTGATTTTATTTCTACCATTTTCATCGACGAAATACCTATTTCAACAGGTGTTAAAACATATTTATTTTTATTTACTTGCTCAAAAATATAATTTTTACCATCATACTGTACAATAGCTTCTTCTGGTAAAATATTTGCTCGTAATTGACTTACATTCAATTCTACATTAAAATACATATTTTCTGTTATCTGTATACCATTCAGATTTGTAATTTTAGCATATACATCTATTGTACCGTCTGCGTTTACTTGGTTAGAGATTGCTGTAACTTGTGCATTCAATTTCTGATTTGGATTTGCATTCGTATATGCATCCAAATTCTGACCAATTTGTATACTTCCTAAATCTTTTTCAAATACTTTAATATTCAATAGAGAATTGTTGGGATTTACAATTTCAATCATTGCATTGGCAGGAGAAACATATTGTCCAGTATTTACAAATACTTCATTTATTCTTCCGCTTATAGGTGCATAGATATTAATGGTTCTTTTTATATTATTTAATCTTACTCCAGCAGGATTAATATTTATTAATCTCAATTTTTCTTCCAGAGATTGTTTTTTTACCATCAATGTCTGCTTTGTCGCTTTTGCTTGTTGCATTACTTTATCACTTGCTGCTTGTTCAGCATTCAAATCTCTTTGTCGAATATAATCTTCATTGGCTTGTTCTAATAATGCAATTGTTGTAAGATAATCTTCTTGCATTTGTATGTATTGCGGATCCTCAAGAACAGCAACTACATCTCCTTTTCTTACATTGTTTCCAGGAATTAAAGAAATTCTTTTTACATATCCACCAAATGGATTTGTAATAGACACAGTATTTTGGGGTGTTATTGCAGTTTTAGCATTTAATCGAATTGTTGTCGATAAATTTTTATTCTGGAAAGTAACCGTGTCAATAGGAAAACTTTTTAACTGTTCATCAGATAAATTCAAAATAGTAGAAGAAACAGTAGTTGTTACTTCTTCAATTTCGTCTTTTTTAGTTTCTTTTCCACAACTATTCATTAATAAACTAAAACTAGTACCTAAGGTTATAATTATATATTTTTTCATTTCTTTAATCTGCTTTGTAGTAAGACATTTCCGCAAAAATTAATTCACGCTTATTTTTTGTATCCAAATAATTCGCTTTTACTTCAATAATTTGATTATTCAAAATAACCCAATCTAAAAAGTTAATTTCTCCTTCCAACAATTGTCTATTAATTGTTTTTTGTAAATCTAATGAGGCTGGTAATTGAGTTTTTTCAAAGTCATTAATAACTTCTTTGTATGTTGTAAGCTGATTTTTTAAAATATCAAATTCTTGTTGAATCTTCAATTCTTGTAGAGCAAAATTTTGTTTAGCTATATCAACTTTGACTTTAGATGCCTCAATATTTGAATTAATTGCTTTAGTAAACAATGGTATTCCAACACCAACTTGAAATGAATTATATCTATTTCTGTTTATATCTAAAAAACTTTGATTAGAATAACCAACAGTTAGGGTAGGAGATTTTTTCGATTTTTCTACATCAACCTCTAAATTAGAAGTATTTACATTTTCTTCTGCTAGTTGTAAAAGAGGGTGTTGATTAATGGTTGTAAGTTCTTCAAAATTAAACCAATTAATAGTTTCTTTAGCTGGATAAATCTTAGTTTCAGTATTACATAGATACTGCATTTGTCTTGCTGCATTTTCTAATTCAACATTTACTAATTTAATCTGATTTTCAATTGATTTTAATTGAATAGTTGCTGTAGAAACTTCACTACGATTTGCTTCACCTTTCTTTAAACGTAAAGTAGATTTATCTAGAAATTGCTGATAAATAGATTGATTTTCTTTTAATAAATCTTGCTGAGCTTCCAAATTTTGCATAGCCACATAAATTCTAGCTAAACGTTGTTTTATTTCTAGTTTTGTTAAACTTTCATTTGCTCTAGAAGACGTAATCATTTGCTCATTAAGCACTTTTTGTCTTTTATAAACAACTGGAAATTGAAAGGATTGCGAAACAGAAAACTGATTGTCAAAATCACCTGTATTTAATTGACCAAAATTTGTAGAAATTTCTGTTGGACCAATAGAACGATTAGAAAAAACATTTTTTTCATGATAAACAGTGTTTAATTCTGCTTGTTTTATCTCTAGATTATTTGCATCTGCTAATTGAACTGCTTGTTCAAAATTGATACGTTCTTGTGCTTTTATACTATTTCCAGCTATCGTAAATAGTAGAAATAATAAAATTGTTAGCGATGTTGAATATTTTCGCTTCTTTTTTAAATTAATATGTTCAAACATTACATATAAAATTGGTAAAACAAATAGGGTAAGGAATGTTGCACCCATTAAACCACCTATAACTACAGTAGCTAATGGACGTTGTACTTCTGCACCAGAACCATTACTCAAAGCCATTGGTAAAAAGCCTAAAGAAGCAACAGCAGCAGTCATAAGTACAGGGCGAAGTCTAGTTCTTGTTCCTAAAATTACAATTCTTGTTGTGTTTTTTATTCCATTATTTTTTAATCGGTTATATTCAGAGATTAATACAATTCCATTCAAAACAGCAATACCAAATAAAGCAATGAATCCAACTCCAGCACTTATACTAAAAGGCATTCCTCGACCAGCAAGAAACAATATTCCACCAATAGAAGAAAGAGGAATAGCTGTATAAATTAATAAACTTTCTTTTACTGATTTAAATGCGAAGAATAATAAAACAAATATTAATACTAAAGCTACAGGAACAGCAATTCCTAATCTTGCTTTTGCCTCGTTTAAATTTTCGAATGCACCACCATAAGTAGTATAATAACCAGTAGGTAATTTTATTTTGCTATCTATTTTTTGTTGTAATTCTTCTACAACACTTTCAACATCATGTCCTTTAACATTAAATCCAATAACAATTCTTCTTTTTGCATCTTCTCTTTGTATCTGGTTAGGTGTATTTTTATAATCAACATTTGCAATTTGTTGTAAAGGAATTTGAACTCCTGAAGGCATAGGAATTAATAAGTTTTTTATGTCGTCAATGTTTTCTCTTTTATTTTGAGCTAAACGAACGACTAAATCAAACCGTTTTTCACCTTCGAAAACCATTCCTGTTGATTGTCCAGCAAATGCAATATTAATAATTCTGTTAGCTTCACCAATGGTTAAACCATATTGAGCAAGAAGTGCTCTATTAAATTCTATAACAACTTGAGGAATTCCATTAATCGGTTCAATATATAATTCTTGTGTACCATCAACAGTATTAATAAGTTTACCTACTTTTTGAGCATTAGAAGCTAAACTATCTAAATTTTCACCAAAAATTTTCACAACAACATCTTGTCTCGCACCAGTCATCAACTCATTGAAACGCATTTGTACAGGAAATTGAAATCCTGTAGATAAACCAGAAACACTTTCTAATGCTTTACTCATTTTATCAGAAAGTTCAGGAAAAGTCTTAGCTGAGGTCCATTCTTTTTTAGGTTTTAAAACAATTATTATATCTCCCGCATCCATTGGCATTGGTTCAGTAGGAATTTCTCCACTTCCAATTTTAGTAACAACCATTTGAACTTCTGGAAATTGCTCTTTTAGAATTTTAGCTGCTTTTGTAGTATATTCTATTGTTGTAGATATATTACTTCCTGGTAAAATCCGTGCTTCTACTGCAAAATCACCTTCTTCTAAAGCAGGTATAAATTCTCCACCTAATCGAGACATTATAAAGACAGCAATTGCAAAAAGAGTAAGAACAATAGTTAAAATAATAGTTCTTGCTTTTAAAGCTTTTATTAAGTATTTCTGATGGAATATTTCTACTTTATGCATTACTCGATCAGATAAGTTTGGTTTGATTTTTTTCTTTCGACTTAAAAATAAACTGCTCATCATAGGAACATAAGTAAGCGATAAAATGAAGGCACCAATTAATGCAAAAGCAACTGTTTGAGCCATTGGTTTGAACATTTTACCTTCTATTCCTTGTAAAGAAAAAATCGGTAAATAAACAATTAAAATGATAATTTGACCAAACACAGCAGAATTTACCATTTTCTTCGCAGAAGACGCAACTGTTGCATCCATATCTATTTTTGAAAGCTTATTATTTAAACCAAATTTTTTGCTAAACATTAATTGATGCATAACAGCTTCTACAATAATAACAGCTCCATCTACAATCAAACCAAAATCTAACGCACCTAAACTCATTAGATTTCCTCCAACTCCAAAAAGATTCATCATTATTATGGCGAATAATAAAGCTAAAGGTATAACGGAAGCAACAATAAGACCTGCGCGTAAATTACCTAAGAAGATGACTAAAATAAAAACAACAATTAAAGCACCTTCCATTAGATTAACTTCTACGGTATGAATTGTATTATCAACCATTTTTTTTCTGTCTAAAAACGGTTCTATAACAATTCCCTCTGGTAGTGTTTTTTTGATTTCTTCTATTCGTTGTTGAACATTTTTAATAACATCATTACTATTTGCCCCTTTCAACATCATTACAATAGCTCCGGAAACTTCTCCTTTATCATTGTAGGTCATTGCACCATATCTTGTCGCAAAACCAGTGTTTATTTCTGCAACATCTTTCATTAAAATTGGTGTTCCGCTACCAGAACGCTTTACAGTAATATTTTCAATATCTTCTATTTTACCAATTAAGCCTTCTGATCTTATAAATAATGAAGTTGGTCCCTTTTCTATGTAGGCACCTCCAGTGTTTTGGTTATTTTCACTCAGTGCATCAAATAAATCATTAATTGTAAGGTTAAATGCTTGTAAACGTTGTGGGTCTATACCAATTTCGTATTGTTTTAGTTTTCCTCCAAAACTACTTACATCAGCAACACCAGGTACACCAAGTAATTGTCGTCGGACAATCCAATCTTGTATTGTTCGTAGTTCAGTTTCATCATATCTTTCTTCATAACCTTCCGCTGGACGAACAACATATTGATAAATTTCACCAAGACCCGTAGAAATAGGACCTAATTGTGGTTGTCCTATTCCATTTGGAATATCTTTTTGAACTTGCAATAGCCTTTCACTAACTTGTTGTCTTGCCCAGTAAACATCTGTATCATCATCGAAAACAATTGTGACAAGGGATAGTCCAAATCTGGAGAAACTTCTGATATCTGTTATTCCTCCAATATTTGAGTTAGCTTGCTCGATTGGGAAAGTAACTAATCGCTCTATATCTTCTGCACTAAAGGAAGGAGCAACTGTAATAATTTGAACCTGATTTGATGTAATATCAGGTTGTGCATCAATAGGTAATTTAGCTGCATTGTATATACCAAATACCAACAATGCAAACGTAAATAATCCTATGATAAATTTATTTTTGATTGAGAAATCAATAATCTTATTTAACATCGTAAAATTATATAGATTAATCTATTATACATTCCTTTTTAATGAATTATAAAATAGATATAGATTGAAAATAATGCTAGAAATAATAATTTATAGCAAATGAATAAACTGTTGTAAATAATAGTTATTACAACATTTATTAGAGTTAAAATCTAGAAAAATTACGCTTGTTTTGGTGGTTGCCAAATTGAATTTTGGCAGTAGTTTGATACAAAATCTTTGTAATATAAAGAGATTGGTTTTGTATCTATGTTTTTATCTATTTGAGGAATTTCAAAAACTATAATAGGTAGGTAGCTATGGTCTACGTGTGTAGTTTCTATTTTTATAAAAGGAAGTTTTTGGTCAGTTTGCCAATCTTCATCTTTTTCATGTCCACCATAATGATGCTTTATAAAAAAGACCATTTCTTCACTTATACTACCTAATTTATCTTTTTGTACATGTTCTATGAAATGTGAAACAAATATTGGCAACTTATACAACTGTGAAAATTGAGTTGAAGTTGTGATATATAGAAATATTAATATTTTTATTGCAAAAAGTTTCACTTCACAAAAGTATTGATATTTTTGTTTTAATCAATATTGTTTTCAAAAAAACTCCTTTAACAATTGTTTAAATTTTATAAAATATTCTTATTAAAGAAGTTGTTTAAATGAATTATGTTTTGAATTATTTTTAGTTATAAATTGCAATAGTGATTGAAGCGGCATCCTTTTTTGATTGGATTCATTTCAAAACTAAATCAATCTCCAATCTAAAAAGATACAGCGATAAAGCACGGTGCGAAGCAATTGCCCTATAAATAAACATAATCTTTGTAAGTTTAAACAACTTCAAATTCTATTGAATATTTAGATTTTATGACTATTTATCCGTTTGTTAATTTTAACGAATCTTCATTGTAACGTTCTCCAGTATTAGGATATTTAGCAATAATACTATCAATTGTATTGATATCATTTTTAGATAAAACAATATCAACAGATTTAGCATTTATCTCTAAATATTTTTGTTTTTTTGTTCCAGGTATTGGAATAATATCATCTCCTTGAGCCATCAGCCAAGCCAATGCCATTTGAGCATTTGTTATTCCTTTACTTGTTGAAAATTCTGTAAGTGATTGAACTAATTTTTGATTATTCTCCAAATATGGACTTTGAAAACGGGGTAATTTTAATCTCGAATCACCTTGTTTTAATTGATTAATATCGAAATTTTCAGTTAACATTCCTCTTCCCAAAGGAGAAAATGGAATAAGAGATATATTGTGTTTTCTTACCATTGGTAAAATTTCAGCTTCAATATCTCTTGTAAGTAAAGAATATTCACTTTGCAATGCTGCAATAGGATGCACAGCATTTGCACGCTCAATACTTTTGGCTGATGCTTCGCAAATTCCCAAATAGCGAATTTTTCCTTCTTTTACTAAATTACTCATTGCACCAATACTTTCTTCAATTGGTATATTAGGGTCAATACGATGTAAGTAATACAAATCGATACAATCAATTTCCAAACGCTGTAAACTCAATTCAACAGCTTTTTTCATATACTCTGGAGATCCATCAACATGATTAGAAAATGAAATAGACGATTCATCATATCTAAATCCAAATTTTGTAGCAATAAATACTTTATCTCTATTTGGTTTTAAAACTTTTGAAATTAGTTTTTCATTATTTCCACCACCATAAAAGTCGGCTGTATCCCAAAAATTAATTCCTAAATCCAATGCTTTATGTAAAGTATTTATACTTTCATTATCATCGATGTTTCCATACGCATGAGACATTCCCATGCAACCTAAACCAATTGCAGAAATTTTTTCTCCAGTATTTCCTAATATTTTGTATTTCATAATTATTTATTAAAGTTTAATTTCTATTGGATTGTAATAACTAATAGGATTCCAAAAATATTCATCATCTCTTTTATTAATATAGCCTAATCCTGGCCAAGGTAAATGAGAAGACATTACTAATGTATTATTTATATAACAGTCATTTAAGATTTTGTTCCTTGTTTCAATTCCTTGTTTGAAATTAACATCAAATAAAACACCCCAATCAGGTTCAGAAATCATTAGTGGAGTATGTAGTATATCCACAACATTTTTTATTGATTTATCTTCAGAAGTAATTGTAAAAACTATATGACCAGGAGTATGACCAGGAGCTAATTCTGTTTTAATTAAATTAAATAATGTTTCTCCAGCTTTAAATGTTTTAATTTTAGGACTAACTATTTTTAATAGTTTTTGAATAAAATTTACAGTTCCAGTTATTTGTTCTTGATTTAATTTGCTTTGAGAAAAATCTGGATTTTCTGTCATCCAAAAATCATATTCTTCCTTGGATATATGATAGGTAGCTTCAGGAAAAACAAGTTGATTACTCGTGAATACTAATCCACCAATGTGGTCACGATTAGCATGTGTAATTAGAACATCTGTAATAGTATTTGGTTCAATACCTTCATTAATAAGGCTTTCTAATAATAATCCTTGGTTGTCATTAGAATGTTTACCCAATCCACTATCAATTAAAATTGTTCTGTCTGAGGTTTTTATTAAAATGATATTGATACTTAATTCTGCAACAGATTTTTTGAGATGCAATTGACTAGATTTTTTTTCAAATTCATTTTTTGAAATATCTGATGCAAATACTTTTTCAGGTTGATTAATAATCATTTCTCCATCAGAAAAAATGTAAAAATCAATTTTACCTAATTGTACTTTTATTGGTTTCATACTACGAATAGTTTTTTTGTTATTTTTAATCAAAAACGAATTACTCATTATTGTAGGGAAAGCAAATAAAGCACCAATCATAGAACCTAATTTTATTGCTTTTCTTCTATTTATTTTCACGTTCTTTTTTTCAAAATTATTTACATAGTTTTGAATTTACAAGTACCTACTTTTTTGTACTTTAGTTACCTAAAATAAACTATTATTGAGAATCAGTTTATTAAAAATTATAATTTATGATTAAAAATAATGAAACAGAACCAATGTGTGCTGTTGATTTTGCATTTAGAAGAATTGGAGGAAAATATAAAGGGCGTATACTTTGGTATGTTTCGAAATATGAAGTTTTACGATTTGGTGAATTAAAAAGATTAATGAATGATATTACGACCAAAATGTTAACACAAACATTGCGAGAATTAGAAAATAATGAACTATTGAATAGAAAAGTTTATCACGAAGTTCCTCCAAAAGTCGAATATACACTTACCGAAACAGGTAAAAGTTTGATACCTTTTATAAATTTATTAAGAGATTGGGGGATAAGCCAAATGGAAAAAGAAAATATACCAATCCGTAAGCATCAAGTTTAATTGTTAGGTGTTCCCTTGGAGCGGGCATTTCGTTGCAATCTTTTTCTGAGGAAAAAGGATTTTCACTGCATTCCCTAACGCAATATAGATATTGTATATAAAAATTGTTTCTTAATTAAGAATACTAATATATTTCAAAATAATTTTATCTTTTTTCTTCTTTAAATAAATTTTGGAATTTTATTAAAAAAAACAGCTGATTCTTTAAAAGACTGTAAATTTTTTTTCAGTGATTAAAAAGTTAAACTGTAATCTTTTTTTCTTCAATTTTAGATTCAGTATCTTTTGAATTATTTTCAACAAAAACTTGTCCAACTTTAGAAAAATCTGAAACGATTTCATATAAATACTCAAGTAAATTTTTAATTAATTCAGCATCATTTTTTAAATCATCTGTAGTCATTTCTTCCATAGTTACTGGATGTTCATCAAAAATAATAGTTTTTAATAAATTCTCTGTTTTGTAATTTCCATACATATTAATGTTTTGTAATAACAATTGTAGAATTTTAGTGATTAAACGTATATGCTCAGATGTAAGAATAACCGAATTATTTTTTTTAATAATCTTTACTAAGCCTACAGAATAAGAAACAAATGATTGATTGAAAATGGTGAAACTATTTAGTTCATCAGCATTTTTTTGTTTGTCTTTTGGTTCAGAAATAACTCGCTGAAAAACAGAATTAATGTTTGCCATAGCAATGAAAAGATCTTTACGTGCAATTTTATAATCTGTTGTAGAAACTTCATTGTCAGCTAAACGTTTAAAGACAAGAAAAATAAATTCATAATCGGCTATAAGTGCTTTTTGTATATATTCGTTCATATTATTTTTTTCCCATGTAGGAAATATTAAATAACATGAAATAAATGCCATAAATCCACCTATAATAGTATCCATAAATCGTTCTTCTATGATGGTTATGGTATCAATTTTAGAATAAAAACTAAAAGCAATAAGTACATAAGCTGTTAAATAAAATGTTCCTACAGAATATCTTTGTCTTATAAATGTATATGCAAGAAGCATGAAGAAAAGCATAAGAGTAAATCTAATTCCTTGATCATGAATAAAAAGAACAATTAATAACCCTATAATTCCTCCTGAAATAGTACCTTTTAATCGTTGATAATTTCTTTTCTTTGTAACACTAAAACCAGGTTTTAATATAACAACTGTTGTCATTAAAATCCAATAGCTATGGTAACTTGTAGGTACAATAAATGTAATTGCATAACCAGCAAGCATAACAATTGTAGCTCTTAGCGCATGACGAAATATAGATGATTTTATATTAAAATGATCTCGCATTTTATAAGGTGAGTAATTAACTGTAGGCTGAAAATTCTGTGCATGATCTAATGGATTTTTCTTTTTTTCTGAAAAAGAATCATCATAAAAGAATTTGTGAATAAAGTCTATTTTGTATATTACTTGTTTTATATTAATGTATATTTTTGTAAGAACAATAGGTTTTTTACCCTCATCATACAATTCTTTAATAGCATCATCAATCTTTTTTAATTCTACTTCAAAATCAAAAGTAGGCGATTTAGGTTTTTTGTTAGAATTGATATGGTAAGCAATCATTTTTAATTCATGCGCAAGTTTATTCATCATATTATAAATTTTACGCATAGCTTTAGTATCGCCATATTCTTCTCTGATTTTTTTATAATCGTATTGTGTTGCAGTTATATTTTCAAAAATATCAATTAAGTCAGAATAGATAAATACAATTGATCGTCCAATAGGTGTTTGATCTTTTACTAATCTTTTATTACTAAATACCAACTCACGAACTAAACTTTGTTTTTCGTTAATGATAACATGTTCATCAATTAACTTCTTTATAATATCATCATAATTAGAGTCTCTATCAAACATTGATGCTTTGATACGAATATATTCAGATACATGTATCATAGTGTCAGCAAGATTTTGTTGTGCCATCCTATATGGTCGAAAAGTACTTATAGCAAGACTAAATATAGAATACCAAATAGCACCAGCAGTTATGTAACTTGCAATTTGTAAAGCACTTAGGTCGTCTCTTAAGTCATTCATGTTCATGACCATAGACATCATAATTACCATCCCTAGAGCACTGGCTCTTTGTCCCCAAACAGCAAGCATATTTGAACAAAAAACAATTACAATTAAGAATAATCCCAAAACATATTCTAAATGATTAATTGTTTTAGTAAGAAATGAAATAATAAAAATGAAAAGAACAGATAACCATAGAAAATTTCGTCTTTCTTTAAAAGGTCCAGGTGTATCTGTCATATGTGCTAATACAGCACCAAGGCTCATTGTTACACCAGTATATAATTCTCCAAAATATCCTGCTACAATAGGAGGAATAACAATAGCTATTGAAGTTTTTATTCCATCTGCTAAAGCTTCTCCATAAATGAAATTTTCTAATTTGTTTTTAAATTCCAAATGATGTAAATTTTAATTGTGATTTTGATATCTATAAAATTAATATATCTTTTTTATAAATTCAATAAATACGTGATGTTTTTAAAATATGAAAACCATTCATGCTTTGAGTAAAAATAAGAGTAGTATCTCCACCATCAATAATTTTAAATTTTTTCTTAATACTATCGATTGATTGATTAAAATTTTTAACTAGCATATTTGCCTTCATTTTAGTAATTTCTTTTTTAGGATTTCTTATTTCATGTTCAACTTCATAAATTTTACCTGGAAATTCATTCATAATTTCTGATGAAGTATATAGATGAGTATTTTGATGAAGTTTTGTAAGATTTAATTTTTCTGATACTAATTTAAAAGCTCCTGTTTTTAATATAGATACATTAGGTTCATAGATATATTTTGAAACAGAACCATAACTTGCTATTGCATCTATTTCATCAAAGAAATTAAATTGAAAATTAGTTTGATTACTTTCTAAATTAATAGCTTTTATTATAGGATTTTTTAATGTATTATTTTTATCTAATAAAATTAGAAAATCTTTTACCTCATTTTTTAAAGCAACAATATGTATTTCAGAAATATGTATTATTTGTTCAAGAGTTAAAGAAATATCTAATAATGGAGAAAGTTTTATCATTATTTTATCACTTTTTTCAAAAAAAGTAGGAATCCATTCTAAAATATTAGGTTCTAAATCTTCTAAAATAAATTTTCTTCCACCAGAGTTTCTTCGTGCAGGATCAAGGTAAATAACATCAAATTTTAATTCTGAATGTTGTTCAAAAAAATCTTGAAAAGAGTTAGAATAAACATCTACATTTGGTGTGAGAATTGAAGTATTGTTTTTTACAATCTCACTTAATTCTTTATTTTTCTCTATATGATAAACTTTTGAAAATCTTTTAGCAAAAGCCATTGTATCAATTCCAAATCCAGCAGTTAAATCAATCAATGTTTTCCCCTCAATTATACTACTCTTATAATTTGCTGTAGCTTCAGAACTTGCTTGTTCTAAATTAATTGAAGGAGGAAAGAATATGTTTTTGGTTTTGTATAAAGTAGGGAATTTATATTTAGAAACTTGTAATCCTTTTAATTGTTGGGCAATTTCTGCAGAAGAAATTGATTCAAAAGGAGATTTTTTTAAAACAATTTTTTTAAAATCCTCATGTTCAATTGATTTTAAATAATCTTGAAATTCTGAGGATAAAATAGTATTATTCAATGTTGTAATAGTTTATTAATTAACTAATATGAAATTATTTTTTTTCTTCTTTTTCAGCTAATCTAGTTGGAACAATAGGTAAAAAAATAACTTGTTTTATTACTTTTTCTTTTTTTCTTATATCTCTTTCCTCTAATGAAATTTTATTTTTATTTACACCTATTAGTTGTAAAATTTTTTCATCAAAATCTTTTTGCTCCTTTTTGGCAGTTGTATAAATCAAATCTTGAATAGTTTCATTTTCTATTGATTGTAGAAAACCTCCTGAGTTTTGAATAGTTTTAAATAATTCCAAAGCTTTTTCACCTATTTGATCAGTTAAATTTTCTACATAATAAGAGCCAGAAATATAATCTTCATATTGCAATAAACTATTCATTTCATTTTCTATAACTATTGCATCACTTTTTCCTAATAATGATGCAGATATTTCTAATGATGACCTGATAATATTATTATTTTCATTTAGAGAGGATTTGTTTCTATTAGAAGTTAATGAAACAATATAAGCTTCACTTTTTACATTATATTGTTCTAATATTAATCGCCATAAAAATCTAAAAGCTCTGAGTTTTGCAATTTCAAAAAAATAATTACTACTAATTCCAAATTTAAAATAGATTTTATCAGCAATATCTACCCCAAATTCTTCAATGTATTCTACAGCGTGTGCTAAACTTATAGCTATTTCTTGTATATGATTTGCTCCTGCATTTTGATATATTTCACCTTGAATAGATATACATTTCGTAAAGCATTTTTGTTTTAGGATATGTTTAATTAAATCTCGATCAGCTTTTCGATTTTCTTTTAATCGAAGACCATTCTGTGCATAATAACCATATACATCAAAATCCAAAAATTTTCTTTGGGGTAATTTTTCTAAATTATTAAAATTTAATGTTTCATAATATTGAAAGTGTAAATCATAGCAGGAAGAAATTATTTCTAAATTCTCAATATTATCTTTTTCAATATAATAAGCAGAACTTAATTTATTATCAAATTGGTTATTGTATTTAGAAATAATTTTAGTAGTATTAGAAATAGATTTTAGATTAATGTAATCAACATCATTTTTTATGTACAATGGTTTTACATTAATATGATCATTTGTTCCCCAAACGAGAGTTTTATTATAATCTAAACCCTCTAATTCTACTTGAACTTTATTTTTCCATTGTTTTTCTGAGATAGAAATGATATCGTCAAAAAATTTATCCATTATTTTTTATCTTTTGGTTCTTCAACTCTTTCTTGTTGAATAATGAATATATCTTCATCTTCTTTTTTAAGAAAATGCTGTTCTCTTGCGATACGTTCTATTTCAGCAGGATTATTATTTAGTTCGTTTAATTTTTCTTTTTCTTTATTTAAATTTTGTTCAAAATAGGCTTCATCCATTTCTAATAAACGAATTTGCTTATCTAATTCTCTATGTACAAAAAATGAGTTTTGATCGAAAAAAAACATCCAAATAACAAAAGCAACAGACAGAATAAAATAACGATTCCAAACTATTTTAAATAATCGAGAATCTCTTATTTTCTTTTTAGGAACTTCTGGAGTTAATTCTTCATCTAATATTTCTTTCGATGTATTTTTCATTTATATGGTTACTTGAGAGTTTAACTTTTCTTTGATAACAGTAGAAAGAACTTTTACCGCAACAGAATTTTTCTTTTTCATGTTAGGAATAATTATATCTGCGTAGTTTTTAGAAGGTTCTATAAATTGTTGATGCATTGGTTTTAATGTTTTTTGATAACGAGTTAATACTTCATCTAAATCACGACCTCTTTCTTGTATATCTCTTCGTACACGACGAATTAATCTTTCATCAGAATCTGCATGTACAAAGATTTTAACATCAAATAAATCTCTTAATTCTGGATCTGTTAAAACTAAAATTCCTTCAACAATAATAACACTTTGTGGGTGAGTAAGAATTGTTTCATCTTTTCTGCTGTGAGTAATAAATGAATAAACTGGTTGCTCTATAGAGATACCACTTTTTAATAATGAAACATGTTCTTTTAATAATTCAAAATCAATTGATCTTGGGTGATCAAAATTTATTTTTGAGCGTTCTTCAAAAGATAAATCTAAATGATCTTTATAATAATTATCTTGCGAAATAACAATTACACTTTCGGCGTTTAGGTCTCTCAAAATATTATTAACAACAGTAGTTTTTCCTGAACCTGTTCCACCTGCAATTCCAATTACTAGCATCTTTTTTTTATTATTTTTTAAATTATTAGTTGTTTCCATTGCAAGATCATCCATTAAATTTTATTAAAGATAAAATTTTACTTCCTAATTTTAAAATATTTATGAATGATTCTTGTTTTTTTATTTTTTTAGTATAGAATAGGTTAGGATTAATAAAAAGAGTATGGTTAATCAAATTATTATTTGATTCTAATTTTAATCGACTATTTAGGTATAAATTAATCATTTAAATTTTTTCACACAAAAAAAGTACTTGACAGTACTTTCCTAATTTTATTAATCGCGTGCAAAGGAAAGAAAAAAATGATAATTATTAAGTATTTTTTTTGTAAATTTAAGTAATCAAAACTGTTAAAAACATAAAAAATGAACGAATTATTATCAACAAATTTTCTCTTACCAATACTCATAGGTATTGGTTTAGTAGCTGCAACTGGTTTTAGAATATTCTTACCACTTTTCATTGTAAGTTTATTAACCGATTCAGGAAGTATTGATTTAAATATTTCTGATAATTGGAGTTGGATTGGAACTGATACAACGATGATGATTTTAGGATTATTGGCCGCTGTAGAAATAGTAGTATATTATATTCCTATTTTAGACAATTTTTTAGATAAATTATCTGTGCCCTTAGCTGCAATTGCAGGGATATTTATTTTTAAAATTGTATTACCTGAGTTGATTAATGAATACCTTTCTTGGGTATTAGCTATAGTTATTGGAGGAGGAGTTTCTTTCTTTATTTCTGCAACTATGACAGCAGCAAGAGATGTATCAACAATAACTACAAGAGGAGAGGGGAATTTTGTAATTAGTACAGTAGAAACACTTTGTTCTGTAATTTTGATATTTATGTCAATTTATTTACCAGTGCTTTGTTTCTTCTTTGTATTATTTATATTGTACAGTTGTTATTATGCTTACAGTCATGTAAGTAAAAGAAAAAACAATATATTATTGCATTAAAATTAAAATAATAATAAAAAACCTTGATAACAATTGTTATCAAGGTTTTTTATTAAAAGAAACAAAAAGAAATATTATTAAACAATAGTTAATTTTACTCCAAGGTTATCAATATCTTCTTTTGCTTTTTCCGTAATTCTAGAGTCAGTTATAATATGGTCAATTTCATTAAGATTACATATTTTACCAAAACCTTTTTTTCCGAATTTACTATAATCAGTTAATACAATTGTTTTTTGAGAAGCTTTTATCATAAGATGATTTAAATTGGCTTCGAGTAAATTAGAGGTTGTTAATCCGTAATCTGTATCAATACCATCAATTCCAAGAAATAATTTAGAAAAAGAAAGTTTTTTCAATGTATCTTCAGCATAAGGTCCAACAACAGATGTAGAGTTTGGTCGAACAACACCACCTAATTGTATTACTTCAATATTAGCTTTACCACTAAGAGCTAATGCAACGTTCATTGCAGAAGTTACAACTGTTAACTTTCCATTTGTTACGTTTATAGCCTGAGCAAATTGTAAAACAGTTGTTCCCGAAGCTATTAAAATTGCATCATTTGGTTCAATTAAAGATGCAGCAAATTTTGCTATATCTCTCTTTTGTTCAACATTTAATAAGCTTTTTTCGTTTACATTTATATCTTGTGTATAGGGATTGTTTTTATATATTAAACCATGAGCTTTGTATATTAAGTCCATGTTTTCTAATGTTTTAATGTCTTTTCTGATTGTGACAATAGATACATCAAGTTTTTTTGCTAAATCAGATATTTTAACGACTTCATTTTTCTCTAATTGATCTAAAATATAATTATGTCTTTGCGCCATTGTTTCAAATTCTATCATCATTTATGTTTTAAAATCTACTCAAATTTAATAAAGTTTTTACATATAATTATTTCTTTTTACATTAAAAATAGTTTTTATTTATTTCTTATTTGTTTTTTTTTATTATTTTTGATTTCGAAATGTTTTTATTATGAAAAGAAGCTCTTTATTAAAACAAATAGCATCAACAAAAGATTGGGATGTTATAATAATCGGTGGAGGAGCCACTGGTCTTGGATGTGCAATGGATGCTGCTACTAGAGGATATAAGACTTTATTAGTTGAACAAGCTGATTTTGCAAAAGGGACTTCAAGTAAAGCAACTAAGCTTTTACATGGAGGGGTTCGATATATGGCACAAGGTGATATTGGTTTAGTAAAAGAGGCTTGTCATGAAAGAGGTCTATTATTAAAAAATGCACCTCATCTTACAAGAAATACTTCTTTTGTAATTCCTAATTACTCGTATTTTGATAATATTATGTATACGGTTGGTTTAAAGTTTTATGATTTTTTAGCTGGGAAATTAAGTTTAGGAAAATCAAGATACGTTAATTCAAAAAATACATTGAAATTACTTTCTACAGTAAAACCTAATGGTTTAAAAGGAGGAGTAGTGTATCAAGATGGTCAATTTGATGATTCAAGATTAGCCCTAAATATAGCTCAGACAGCTATAGAAAATGGTGCTTGTGTTTTAAATTATACAAAAGTTGTAGGTCTTTTAAAAGATTCGAAAGGAAAACTTTCTGGAGTAAAAATAAAAACAGAAGATACGGAAGAAGTATATGAATTAAATGCTAAAGCAGTTATTAATGCAACAGGAGTTTATGCTGATAATATTTTGCAATTTGATAAACCTAATTCACCTCATCTAGTAAGACCAAGTCAGGGTGTTCATATAACAATTGACAAAAAATTCTTGCCAGGTAAAAATGCTTTAATGATTCCTAAAACTAGTGATGGTCGTGTATTATTTGCTGTACCATGGTATGATAAATTAATTCTAGGAACAACTGATACGCTTAGAGATCATGCAGAATTAGAACCACGAGCTTTAGATGAAGAAATTAATTTTATCTTAACTACAGCTCAACAATATTTAGTAGGAAAACCGACTAAAGATGATGTGCAAGCTATTTTTGCTGGTTTACGTCCTTTAGCTGCACCACAAGGTGAAGGGAAAAACACTAAAGAGATTTCTCGTAGTCATAAAATCTTAGTTTCTGATAGTGGATTAGTAACAATTATAGGTGGGAAATGGACAACATTTAGAAGAATGGGACAAGATACAATTGATAAAATTATTCAATTGAATAAAGTTCCTTCAGTAAGTTGTAAAACTGAGCAATTAAAAATACATGGATATGAAGAAAATGTCAACTTTGAAAAAGATTTACATTTTTATGGTTCTGATAGATCAGAGATATTGAAATTGGAAAAAGAAAACCCTCAGTATGCTGAAAAATTATTGCCAAAATATGATTACACATATGCTTGTGCTGTTTTTGCTGTAAGAAATGAATTAGCATATAAATTAGAAGATGTTTTAGCTCGTAGACTTCGACTTTTATTATTAGATGCAAAAGGAGCAGTTGAAGTTTCTCATAAAGTAGCAACAATTATGGCTCAAGAGTTAGGTAAAGATGAACAATGGATTCAAAAAGAAGTAAATGAATTTGCTCAATTAGCAAAAATATATCAATTATAAGAAGAAAAAAAAATTAAAAACCACAAAAAATGGAAACACACGAAAAATTTATTCTTGCATTAGATCAAGGTACAACTAGTTCGAGAGCTATTATTTATAATCATGATGGAGAAATTGTGGCGATATCTCAAAAAGATTTTCAGCAAATATTTCCCCAGCCAGGTTGGGTAGAACATGATCCAAATGAAATTTGGTATACACAATCTTCAGTAGCTGCTGAATCTGTAGCTAAATCAGATTTAAATGGAACTAATATCGCAGCTATAGGTATTACAAATCAAAGGGAAACAACTATAGTATGGGATAGGGAAACAGGAGATCCTATTTATAATGCAATTGTTTGGCAAGATAGAAGAACATCAAAATACTGTGACTCATTAAAAGAAAAAGGGTATAAAGATATTATACAAGAAAAGACAGGTCTTGTTATTGATTCATATTTTTGTGCTACAAAGATTAAATGGGTTTTAGATAATGTTGATGGAGCAAGAGAAAAAGCAGAACAAGGGAAATTATGTTTTGGAACTGTAGATAGTTGGCTTGTATGGAAATTTACTAGAGGAAAAATGCATATTACGGATGTTTCTAATGCTTCAAGAACACTTCTTTATAACATTAATACAATGGAGTGGGATGATGAATTGTTAAATTTATTTGATATTCCCAAATCTATGCTACCTGAAGTAAAGAGTAGTAGTGAAATTTATGGAACAACATCAACAACGTTATTTTCAACTAAAATTCCAATTTCTGGTATTGCTGGAGATCAACAAGCTGCATTATTTGGACAAATGTGTGTGGAGGAAGGAATGGCTAAAAATACATACGGAACAGGTTGTTTTTTATTAATGAATATTGGTGAAAAACCAGTTTTTTCAAAAAATAATTTATTAACGACAGTTGCTTGGCAAATAGACGGTAAAACAACTTATGCATTAGAAGGTTCTGTTTTTGTAGGAGGAGCTGTTATTCAGTGGTTGAGAGATGGTCTTAAAATAATTTCATCTGCACCAGAAAGTGAAAGATTATCTGCATCTGTGGAAGATAATGGTGGTGTTTATTTTGTACCAGCTCTTACAGGTCTTGGTGCTCCTTACTGGGATCAATATGCGAGAGGTGCAATTTTTGGAATTACTCGTGGTACGACACAGGCTCATATTGCCAAAGCAGCTATCCAAGGAATTGCATTTCAGGTTGATGATTTAATTAAGAGTATGAAATCTGATGTTGAAGGGGAAATAAAAGAATTAAGAGTAGATGGCGGAGCTTGTGCGAATAATGTATTAATGCAATTTCAAGCTGATTTGATTGAAAATGAAGTTATTCGTCCTAAAGTTTTGGAGACTACATCTCTTGGTGCTGCTTATTTAGCTGGTTTAGCTGTTGGATATTGGAAAAATATTGATGAGATAAAAGTTCAATGGAAGCAGGATAGAATTTTTAAACCAGAGATGAATTCAGATAAAAGAGCTGAGTTATTGAAATTCTGGAATAAGGCTGTAAAAAGAACTCAAAATTGGATTGAAGATTAAATCAATTGAATTATGAATGAATTTTCAGCTGAATTAATAGGAACTGCTGTCCTAATACTTTTAGGTGGTGGTGTTTGTTCAAACGTTGCTTTGAAAAAGACAATTGGTCATGGTTCTGGTTGGATTGTTATTACAACAGGTTGGGCTTTGGCTGTTTTTGCAGGAGTTGTAATTGCAGGTCCTGTGAGTGGTGCTCATTTAAATCCTGCAGTTTCTGTAGGTTTAGCATTAGCAAATAAATTTGAATGGTCTAAAGTACCATTATTTATTCTTGCTCAGTTATTAGGAGCGATGATAGGAGCATTTTTAAATTGGGCAATGTATAAAGATCATTTTGATGCTTCTTCAGATGATCCAAGTTCTCAATTAGGTGTTTTTTCTACAGGGGCAGCAATTCCAAATAATTTTAGAAATGTCCTTTCTGAAATTTTGGGAACATTTGTATTGGTTTTTTGTGTATTTTATTTTTCTGATGCTAAAGGTACTTCGGGTACAGAAGAAGTGAAATTAGGATTAGGATCAGTTGGTGCTTTACCAGTAGCTTTCGTTGTTTGGTCTATTGGATTATCTTTAGGAGGAACAACTGGTTATGCAATTAATCCTGCTCGTGATTTTGGGCCGAGGATTATGCATTCTCTTTTACCAATGAAAGGTAAAGGTTCAAGTAATTGGGGATATGCATGGATTCCAATTTTAGGACCAATTTTAGGAGCTGTTTTTGCAGCGTTATTATTTAACTTTTTGTCTAGTTAATATAATTATTCATTTCAAAACCACACAACATGAATAAAATAACTTCACTAAAAAATATATTACTAACTTTTGTTTTTTTAACTCCAGTTAGTATTTTTTCTCAGTCATATGATGTTGCAGATCTTAAAATAAATGAGGATGAAAAAAGCAAGGTGTCTTTAAATGAAGAATTTCAGCAAGAATTATCTCCATTTTATTTACATGGTCAATTAAAAACAATGCATTTATGGAGAGGTTTAGCTGTTACAAATTCTACCGTTTTTGCTATAGATGCAGGAGTTGGTACGACAGATGGTAAATTAAAAGCAGGAGTTTGGGGAGGATACGGAACAACTGGAGAATATCGAGAGTTTGATTATTATGTAACTTATTCTCCAGTGAAAAATTTAACTTTTGCTCTTTGGGATATTTATAATTATTCCACTAATGCTACATGGAATAATAAAGATTTTTTTGAATATAATGGAGATAAAACAGGTCACTTTTTAGATCTTTCTGTGTCATATACAATTTCTGATAAAATTCCATTAAATTTATATTGGTCTACTGTGATTCATGGTAGAGATAGAGGAATTGAAAATGAGAAAAATCTTTATTCTTCTTATGTACAAGCCTCTTATCCTGTGGTGAAAAGTAAAGTAGTTAATTTAGATTTGTATGCTGCTGGAGCATTTGCTTTATCACCTGAAAAAGAAGATAAAGGAAAAAATTTTTATGGACCTAAATCAGGTTTAGCAAACGTAGGTTTTATTATTGGTAAAACACTTAATTTTGGTAGATATCAATTACCTATAACTGCTACAGCTTCTTGGAGTCCAATTAATGACTCTGGCAATATTCAACTTGCGTTTAATATTTTTTAATATTTTTTATTTAATTATAAAAGGGCCTATTTATTAGTCCCTTTTTTTATTTATTTTCCTGAAAAAAAAGAAAGTTAAATAACTATAATACATAATTGTATAAATTTGAAATACAAATAATTAAAACTTTATGAAAAAAACAATTATTAATTATGATTGCTAGTCTAATTGTGAACATAGCAATTGCAAAGGTTGGTATTAATACTTCAACACCTCAGAAAACATTTCATGTAAATGGTAGTTTACAAGTTACTAATGAATTGAATGTTGGTGGTAATGCTACAAGTCAAGGTAGTGCAGGTACTTTAGTGCAAGTGCTTACATCAAATGGTGTTTCAAATTCACCTGAATGGAAAACAATTGCTGTAGCAACTAATTTAACTGGTGATATTAAGTATAGCCTTATTACTAGTGACCATAATGGTTGGGTTAAATTGGACGGACGTTCAGTAAGTAGTTTAATGTCTACTCAGCAAGGACAAGCTAGTGTTTTAGGTTTTTCTACTAATTTACCTGATGCAACAAATGCTTATTTAGTACAGAATAATACAACGCTTGGGGATTGTCAAATTCTAATACTAAAACTCTTACTAGAGGTCAGCTTCCAAATGTTACTTTATCTGCATCAGGTTCTACAAATGTTGCAGGGTCACATAATCATAATTATACAGATAGGGGAAATACATCTTATGAGATGACAAGAAATGGTAATTTAACAAATATTACAGATGATACTTCAGGTACTTATCAAACATCAAATGCAGGAGATCATAGTCATACAGTTTCTGCTACAACAGAATCTATTAACGGGGGAGTAACACAACAGTCTTTAGATGTTAGACCTTTAAGCATGAGTGTTAATACTTATTTATATTTAGGTCTCTAGTTTTTTAAGAGATTTATTTATTGTAAATTCATTCGTAAATTCAAATTATGATTGATATAGACACAAAAATAAAATTATATAATGGTGTTCATTTACCAATTTTAGGATTGGGCGTTTATAAAACGAATGAAGGTGATGAGGTTATAAATGCTATTCATTCAGCTATAGATGAAGGTTATCGTCTTATAGATACAGCTTCTTATTACGACAATGAAATTGGAGTTGGTAAAGCAATTAATTCTCAAGAAATCAATCGTTCAGAATTATTTATTACTACAAAAGTTTGGATAGATGATATGGGATATTATAAAACAATTAATGCTTTTCATCAATCACTTAAAAACCTGAATTTAGATTATATTGATTTGTATTTAATTCATTGGCCAGTCGCTGATAAATTAATTGAATCTTGGAAAGCTTTAGAATTTTTATATGAAGAAGGTTTAGTAAAATCTATTGGAGTTTCTAACTGTTTGCAACATCATTTAGAAATAATTCAGAAGAATTGCGTTTATAAACCGATGGTTGTTCAGAATGAATTTCATCCAAGGTTGATTCAACAAGAATTGGTTAATTATTGTAAAGATCATCAAATTGCTTATCAAGCTTGGGCTCCATTGATGAGAGGGAGATTGTTAGAAAATGAAATACTAAAAAGTTTATCTAAAAAATATAATAAGTCTGTTGCTCAAATTATTTTAAGATGGGATCTACAAAAAGGGATAGCTACAATTCCAAAAAGTGTAAATCCAGAACGAATAAAAGAAAATTCTTTATTGTTTGACTTTGAACTTTCTTTGGATGATATTCATAAAATTGATTCATTGAATTCAAACGGAAGAACAGGTGCTGATCCAGATAATTTTTTAGATTACTTTGCAAATAAGAAATAATTGATGAAACAAATAACTTATTCAATTGTTTCTAGAGGAGAAATATTAATTAATTATTCTAATCAGACCGTTAATGTTTTTATACGAGTTTCAGGAGAATTACTCTTTCATCCACCAGTATTTTATGTTGATTTATTAATTTTTAAAAATCGTTCTGTATTATTAGAAAATATAAATTAAGAGATTATTGATTTTATTATGCAAGATAGTATAAGTAAAGGAACAAAAATTATTTTTGATTGACTTTGCGTTAGGGATGAAGCGGTATCCTTTTCTAATTGGATGTATTTTTATTTCAGTTAAGTTATCAATTAGAAAAGATATTGAGGAAAACCCGCTCGAACGCCTAAATAAATATAAAACCTCATAATAGTATATTATGAGGTTTTTTTTGATGTATTTATTTTGTTTTTGGTCGAATTAAACCTTCTTGAGCAACACTACAAATTAGCTCACCTGATCTGTTAAATAATTCTCCTTTTGTAAACCCTCTTGTATCCATTGTACTTGGGCAATCTAAGCTCACTAAAATCCAATCTTGTAAATTTGGAGTTCTGTGAAACCAAATGGAGTGATCTAAACTTGCCATTTGAGTGTTACCAAAATGAGCCTTAGAAGCATGAGGTTTTAACGCTGTAGATAATAAATTATAATCAGAGCTGTAAGCGATTAACTGATGAACAACTTGTAAGGGTAAGTTTTCTGGCGTATCATTAAAATTCATCCAAACATTGCTATAACTTTCATAATCTTTTTTTTCTGCAAGGTTTAATGTTTCGACAGGTTTAAAATCTATTGGTCTATCGGCCATTATAAATTGCTTAGTAGCTTTTGGTAAAAAATCTCCGAACATTTCTGCAATTTGTCTCCAGCTGATTAATTCTTCTGGTTGTTTTACATCTGGAATTTCTTCTTGATGCTCGTAACCTTCTTGCTTTAATTGAAATGAACATGCCATTACAAAAATAGCTTCGTTATTTTGTTTTGCTGTTACTACTCTTGTACTGAAACTTCCTCCATCTCTTAAAATAGCAACTTCATAATAGATTGGTTCGTCTAATTGACCAGCTAAAATGAAATATGAATGTAATGAATGACAAAATCTGTCTGTGTCTACTGTTTGGTATGCAGCATTTAATGCTTGTGCTACAACTTGTCCTCCAAAAACATGAGGACTTCCCATAAAAGAACTTTTTCCTTCGAATAGATTATTTTCTAATTTTTTTAGAGAAATTAATTCGATGAGTTCTTGTGTTGTTTTCATTTTATGTTAGATTAAAATTTTAATTTGTTTAAGCGTTGGACATTCTTTTCTAAAGCAGTTTTATATTCATTTTTCATTCTAGTGATTAATTCCTTTACTGTTGGAACATCATGTATACCAGAAACGCCATGACCAGCAGACCAAATATCTTTCCAAGCTTTTTGGTCATCATGATCTATTAGTTTAGAAAAATCCTCTTCTTTTTTATCTTCGATATTAATGTCGGAATGTTTGATACTTTGTTTTAAGAAATTAGCATTAACACCAGAAACACCGTCAGTGTAAATAATATCTTCAAATGATGAATTTACTATCATATCTTTATATTTATTATCTGCAGCTGCTTCTTTTGTAGCTATAAAACGAGTTCCTATGTATGCAAAATCTGCTCCCATTGTTTCTGCGGCTAATATATCATTTCCATTGTTCAATGAACCAGCTAGAATTAAGCAACCGTTGTAAAATGTTCTAATGTCATCGATTAAAGCAAATGGATTAGCAGTTCCTGCGTGTCCACCAGCGCCACCAGCTACAGCAATAATTCCGTCCACACCAGCTTCTACAGCTTTTTCTGCATGACGTTTTTTTATAACATCATGAAAAACGATTCCTCCATAGCTGTGTACAGTGTCTACTAATTCTTTTACTGCTCCCAAAGATGTTATGATTAATGGAACTTTATACTTTACACATAAAGCTAAATCAGTTTCAATTCTTGGATTGGTTCTATTTACAATTAAATTTACTCCAAAAGGTGCTGTTTTTTTTCCAGTTTCTTTTTCGAATTGTTCTAACTGAGTTGTGATGTCAATTAGCATTTGTTCAAAATCTTCTGGTTTTCTACCATTTAATGAAGGAAATGTTCCACAAACACCATTTTTACAAGCTTCTATAACTAATTCTGTTCTAGAAACTAAAAACATGGGCGATGTAATAAGTGGTAATTCTAATTTTTCTTTAAAATCTTCTACTGTCATTTTTTCTATTTTATTGTGGTTTTGTACTTGCAATTTAAATAAAATAAAGCAGGATTTTTACTAAAAAAATTATAAACATTGCCATTTTGTTTTCAATAAAGTTTCAAGTTTTTCTATTTCATTTTGATAGATCGTTTTTTTTCTAGTACCAAAATAAAGAGTATTTTCAACAATTGAATTTCCTTCCCAAATCAGTTTTATTTTTTTATCTTTTATTGCTTCTCCACATAGGAAATCTGGAGCAATAGAATATCCATTGTTATTACTTAAACATCTAATGATGGAGCTGATATTTGGAACAATATAATTTGGACTAAAATCTGGATGTTCTCCAAACTGTTTTTGCCAAAAATTTTTCATGTGTTCCATTTCATTTGTAACACTGTACCATAATTGATTTTTTAGAAATGATGCAATCTCTTTGGTTTTATTTTCTTTAATTAATTGTTTTATTTCTGTAGTATCAGTTTCACTTCCTGCTATAAGTACAATTCTTTCTTTAGAAAATGCTTCATATTTTAAATTCTTTTGATTTCCTGCTCTTGGTGTAACAATAAGATCTAATAAACCATTATCTAAATCTTGTTGCATTTGATTGTAATCTCCAAATTTGATTATAAAATTAAAAGGAAATTTAGATATATATTCTTCTAATGTATATTGAAAAGCTTCGAAACACATACCTACACTTATGGTTGCTCTTTCTTCTTTTGCTCTTTTATGAAAATACTGTTCACCTTTTTCTAATTTTGTTAAAGGATCAATGATATAATTATAGAAAATTTTCCCTTTTTCTGTTGGAACCATTTTTCTAGCTGATCGATCAAATAATTTATATCCTGTAAACGCTTCTAAGGAATTCAAATGTAAGCTAACTCCTGGTTGAGAAATAAATAACTCTTGAGCAGCTGCAGATAAAGTCCCTGTTTCATAAATTGCTTTAAATGTTCTTATCCATTCCAGATTCCAATGCATAGCTATTATATTAATGATACAAATGTATAATTTAAATTATTTTTATAATATGTATTTATATGAGAAATTTGTAGAATAAATTATTAAAAATTAAATAATGAAAGTTTTTATTATAAATGGAGGACAAGTTTTTGCACATTCAGGAGGGGAGTTCAATAATACATTAACAAATTGGACAGTTCAATTTTTAGAAAAAAATAACATAGAATATAAAGTATCAAATATTAATGATGATTATGATGCATTTGAAGAAGTTGAAAATTTTAAATGGGCAGATATTATTATTTATCATACTCCAATTTGGTGGTTTCAGGTACCAAATCGATTAAAAAAATATATTGATGATGTTTTTACAGCTGGTCATAACAATGGTATTTTTAAAAGTGATGGTAGAAGTAGAGTAAATCCAGCAATAAATTATGGAACTGGAGGTTTAATGCATGATAAAAAATATATGGTTACAACTTCTTGGAATGCTCCAGATACAGCTTTCACTTTAGAAGGAGAATTTTTTGATCAAACAAGTGTAGATGATGGTATTTTATTTGGTTTTCATAAAATGAATCAGTTTGTGGCTTTAGAAAGAATTGATGGTTTTCATTTTCACGATTTAGAGAAGAATGTAACACAAGAAAGAATTGATAATTATCAAATAGAATATAGTAAACATTTAGAAAATACTTTTCTTTAATGACAAAAAACCAATGATAAAATTTTATCATTGGTTTTTTATGTATTTATTCTTCTAAATCTTGGTATACACTTCTTATAATACCATCCGAAAGACCAATTTTAGGAACATGTATTATTTTAGCACCTGTCCATTTTAGTACATTTGTATAAATCTCTAATGCATAAACTACAACATCAGCTCTATCTGGTTTCATATTGTATCGTTGCATTCTTTCATCTGTGTCTAAACTTTTTAGAATTTGATAATGTTTTCTCACATAGAAACTTCCCATAGGTCTACCTAGTTTAATTCCAGAATATTTATAAATATGGTTAATATTTCCTCCAGAGCCAATTAATTCTAATTCTGTATCACCAATATTATCTTTTATCCATTTTTGCATTATTTTGAAAGTATCAGGATTTACTTTACCTTCTAGCAAACGAACGGTACCAACCTCGAAAGATTTAGAAACAGAAATTTTATTATCTTTTAATAATGTTAATTCTGTACTTCCTCCACCAACATCAACATACAAATAAGTTTTATCATCTTTTACAAAATTACCTAGCTCTGAATTAAAAAGAAGTTCAGCTTCTGTTTTGCCATCTATGATCTCTATATTAATTCCAGCTTTTTTAAGAATTTTTTTAACGACATCTTTGCCGTTTTTTGATTCTCTCATTGCTGAGGTTGCATACGCTTTGTAAGATTCTATTCCATAAACCTTCATCATAAGAGCATAAGACTGCATGGCGTCACAAATACGATCTATGTTTACATCAGATATTTTTCCATCAGTAAAAACATCTTGTCCAAGTCGTATAGGCATCCTAACGATACTTGCTTTATTAAAAATAGGAGCTTTTCCTTCTTCTTCATAAACATAATTAATCAATAATCGCATTGCGTTAGAACCTATATCTATTGCTCCTAGTTTTCTAATCTTCATTCTCTTTGTTGTTTAATTGCTTAAAATATTCATAAGTAGTGTACTGAGATCTATTAGGTGGTAGGTTATTTTTTTGATAAGTTAAACTTGATTCGGCTGTAATTTTACGACCTTTTACGTTGTCATTGAAACTAAGGTTAAATGTGTCGATGATAATTTGTTTTAAATCTGTATCATAAATTGGGCAAGAAACTTCAACTCTGTGATCAAGATTTCTTCCCATAATATCAGCAGAAGAAATGTATACTTTGTCGTTTCCTCCGTCTTTGAACCAATAAACTCTTGGATGTTCTAAAAATTTATCAATAACACTTACACAATGTATATTTTCAGATAATTTTTCAACGCCAGGAATTAAAGAATTTATCCCTCTTACTACAAGTCGTACTGTAACACCTTTTTGAGATGCTTTATATAATAGATCTATAATTTCTTTATCACTAAGACTATTCAGTTTCATATTAATTTCTGCTGGTAAACCAGCTTGATGATTTTTGATTTCTCGTTTTATCATCTTCACAATTTTTTTTCTTGTACCAAAAGGAGAAACTAATAGATGTTTATAATTTTGGTTGAGGTAATTAACATCAAAGAATTTAAAAACTTGTTCTACATCATTAACAATATTCACATTTGTTGTAAAATAAGTATAATCTGTATAAACTCTTGCTGTTCCTGCATGAAAATTACCCGTGCTTATAAAAACATATTTTTGAGCAAGTTTTCCTTCTGGTTTACGTTCTATATAACCAATTTTTGAATGAACTTTTAGTCCAGGTACGCCAAAAATAACATTAACTCCAGCTTCTTGTAATTTTTTTGACCACATTGCATTGTTTGATTCGTCAAAGCGAGCACGTAATTCTAATACAGCTGTTACTTCTTTCCCATTTAATGCTGCGTTAACAAGCGAGTGCATAATTTGAGAATCTTTTGCGACTCTATAAATTGTTATTTTAATTTTTGTAACCTTTGGATCTATCGCTGCTTCTCGTAAAAATTTTAGTAACAAAGAATAATCATGGTAAGGAGCCATCATTATTTCTTCTTTTTCTGAGAAAGCTTGAAAATAACTACTGTATTTTGTAGGGCTTTTTAAGGTGATAGGTTTTATCTTTTTGTAGACTAAATTAGGAAGATCGAAAGTCGGAAAATTCATCAAATCTTTTTTGTTGTGATATTTTCCACCAGGATTTATACTGTCATATTCATCTAATCTTAATTTCTTTAAAAAGAATTTTAAAGTATCTTCAGCGATATCAGAATCATATACCAATCGGACAGGAATTCCTTTTTTTCTATTTTCTAAACTATGTATTACTTTTTCAAGTAAGCTATGTTCAAGATCATTATCAAAATCTAATTCACTGTCTCTTGTTATTTTAATAGAATGAGCTTCGATTGTTTCAAAATCAAACATTTTGAAGATATCTTTCAAATGATAACGTATGATATCTTCTATGTACATAACATAGGTATTCTCATCTTCTCTTGGTAAAACAATAAATCTAGGAAAAAGATGTGTTGGTACAACTAAAAGTGCGTATTGAACTTTTTCAGCCAACTGCATTTTAATTGCTAAATAAAAAGATCCATCTCTTAATGTGGGAACTAATTTAATATCATCTAGAATAAAAACACCAACGGTATGAATAAATTCTTTGTAAAAATATTCTGATATAAATTCTAAATATTGTTCAGGAATTGTTTTATCATCAATTACATAAATATTATGTTTTTCTAATTCTTTGAACAATTTATTATGTAAATTGTCATAAACAATACGTTGCTCGTTTACAATTTTATTAATTTCTTCTATTAATTCTTCGTTAGATTGACCTGCTATTATATTATCATATACTTGATGTAGATGCTTAAATTGAATTGACCTTAGAATTGTTGAGTATCTTACAGAATAAAACTCATCCAGATTATTAGAAAATATTCCTAAAAAACGAATTCTTTCCAAAAGAGGTACAGTTTCATCTGATGCTTCTTGTAGAACTCTGGCATTAAAAGACAGCCAACTAACATCTCTATTTATATATTTTTTCATTTAATGTCTTTAGGTAAAATTATTTTAATAGTTTTTCCTTTGATGATAGACTTCCAATTTTCAGTGTCAAACTGTAACCAAGCAAATCCAGATGTAGAAAGATTATAAATACTTTCGTCTCCTAATTGATTTACAATTTCAGTGAAAGCAGGATTGTGTCCAAAAATAAGAATATTTTCTAGTTTGTTATCCAATTTTCTTATCCACGAATCAAGTAAAAAACTGGAAAAAGTATACAATTCATCAATCACTTCAATTTTTTGCTCTGGAAATAAAATACTTTGTACAATTTGAGAAGTTTCTTGTGCTCTCACAGCTTTACTTGTATATATTTTATCAAAAGATAAATTAAAGTTGAACTGTATATAGTTTGCAATTAATTCTGTTTTTAGTATTCCTTTATTCGAAATTTTTCTTAATTCATCAGAGATATTTTGATGCCAATCACTTTTTGCATGACGCATTAGAAAAAGATTTTTCATAGGTAGATTTAAAAAGATTAATTATACATTAAAGCTAACCATTATCTATAGATAATGGTTAGTCTATTTCTATTTATTTTCTTAAAATGATTATAAATTGGTATTCGAATTTTCGAAATCCTTTCTTAACCATTCAGGGATTTCAATAGATTTTTTTTCTTTTAAATCAATCATTACTTGTGTGCTTTTTCCCGTACAATGAATAATATCTTCATTTGTGGATGATTTACTTGTAATGATATATTCTAAATCAAAACTTTTATTACCTATTTGTGAGATACGAAGTCCAATTTTAGGTGACTTAGCGCTTGGTTTTAATTCTTTTTTGTAATCAGCCTCTATATGTGCTATGACAAACATATTTTTCGACCAATCCCAATTTTTACTAATATTAGGGAAATAGAATCCTCGTCCTATTTGAAAATATTCAAAGTACATAACATTATTTACATGACCTATTGCATCAAAGTCACTCCATCGTATGTCTAATTCTTTAAAAAATTTAAAATCGTTATTATTCATTTTTTTTGTGGTTTTTAATGATTATATTATTTATCGGATTCAGAATTTATAAATTCATATTTATATAATTTGATTAACCAATAGAATACAGAAAAGAAAATAGGTCCAAATACTATTCCTATAAATCCAAATAAGTTAATTCCAACTATTACACCAAATATTGTAATTAATGGATGAACATCAGCCATTTTCTTTTGTAAAACTAATCTTATTAAGTTATCAGATAATCCTACAATTACAAAACAATATATAAGTAATCCTATTGCATTAGTTGTATCTCCTTTTGCGAGTAAGAAAAGACCTATAGGAACATATATAATTGCTGCTCCAACAATTGGTAACATAGCTGCAAAGACTGTAAGTATAAACCATGTAAAAGAATCTGTAACTCCAAAGATTAAATATCCTATATATGCTATTACAGCTTGAAAAAATGCTGTTAAAGGCATTCCGACAGCATTCGATATAATTAAATCTTTTAAATCAGCATTCATTTTTTTTAGTTGATCTGTTTTTATAGGAATAATTCTATAAAACCATGATTCTAATTTATCATGATTCATTAGCATAAAATATAAAATTAAAAAAGCTACACCTAATTGTACGCTCATATTTACAGAAGCGTTTAATATTTTTTCTAATAATTTACCTGCAACTTGTGTTATTTTCTCAATATTTGTAGCGCTTAAAACATCTATATCAAATTTAGTTTGTATCATTTTTATAATTTGATTTATATCAGATTTTATTTGAGCAGTATCATTAAATGCAACTAATACTTTATTTGTAAGCATTTGTATAAGTAAATACAATGGACCTATAATTAAAATAGCACTTAATAGCATCAGACAAATAACACTCATTAATTTATTCCACTTTTTATTTGTTGTTAACCATTTTAAAGGGTTTAGTAAAAGTGTATAAAGACATAAAGCACCTAGGAATCCAGGAAAAAAGGCTAATAAATTCATTGTTATTAATCCAAAAACGATAAGAATAATGGCAATAAATGTAATTTGTAATATTATGTGGTTTGATATGTAGTTTTTATTTGGCTTCATAAATAATTTATTAGTTATAGATATGATGAATAATTTTATTAAAAATCGTATTTATTTATGAAATTATCATTTTAATTCTAAATTTTTTTTTCTCTTAATAAATTTTTGCAAAATAGTAGGTATTTTTCTTTTATCAAATTCAAATGAAAATTGGAAAAAACAATTTAAAATAAGACATAGTTAGTTATATTTGCCAAAACATAATTTATACAAAAATCAAACTATGTACTCATTTGATAAATTTCACGAATTAGTTACTGAAACGATAGACCGTAATCCTTTTTCTAAAACGCCTGAAGAATTATATGAACCGATGGATTATATTCTTAATATAGGAGGAAAGAGAATACGTCCAATTCTTACTTTACTTGGTACAGATTTGTTTGATGGAAATGTAGAAGATGCTTTAAAACCTTCTTTGGCTATTGAATTTTTTCATAATTTTTCATTAATACATGATGATATTATGGATAATGCTTCTTTACGTAGAAATAAAACAACTGTTCATGAAAAATTTGGTGTAAATACAGCTATACTTTCAGGTGATGCTATGTTGGTTAAAGCTTATCAGTTTTTAGAAGATTTAGAGCCAGAACTATTCAAACGTGCTACAAAGTTATTTTCACAAACTGCTTTGGAAGTTTGTGAAGGTCAACAACTAGATGTTAATTACGAAACTAAATTAAACGTTAGTTATGAAGATTATATAAAAATGATTTCTCTAAAAACTAGTGTTCTTTTAGGTGCTGGTTTGAAATTAGGAGCTATTATAGCAGATTCATCTGATGAAGATGCGGAAAAATTATATCAATTTGGACTTAATTTAGGTATTGCTTATCAATTAAAAGATGATTATTTAGATGTTTTTGGAAGCTTAGAACATTTAGGAAAAAAACATGCTGGAGATATTTATGAGAATAAAAAAACAATACTTTATATCTCTGCTCTAGAAGCAGCTAATGATGCACAAAAAGAAGAATTGTTATATTGGTATAGTTCTAATACAGATAATGTAGATAAAGTATATGCTGTAGAAAAATTATTTAGAGCTCTAAATGTAAATCGCAAACTATCTACATTAATTAGAGAATATACAAATAAAGCAAATGATTATTTGAATGCTATAGATTTACCTGAAGAAAAAAAGGTTTATTTAAGAGAGTTAAGTGAAGTTTTAATTGATCGTCAAGGTTAATATACAATGCAATTTCGTACAACTTTTCAAATTCCAAAATCTAATTATAAGATTTCTCATCAAACAAAAATTCTAACCATTGGTTCTTGTTTTTCTGATGAGATAGGAGAGAAGTTTTATAATTTAAAATATAATTCCCTTATAAATCCATTTGGTGTTGTATTTAATTCTTATTCTATCGCCAATATAATTTCAAGGAGTTTACAAAAAAAATATTATACTGAAACTGATGTACATCAAAATGGAGAACAATTTTTCTGTTTTGATGTACATTCTTCTTTTAATAGAAATTCAGCTCTAGAGCTTTTAACTCATTTAAATCAAAAAATTGATGAAGTTCATGAACGATTATTTACATGTGATGTCTTAATTATTACTTTAGGAACTTCTTGGGTTTATAAGAGAAAAGAAAATGGTGAAATTGTTTCTAATTGTCATAAAATACCTTCTAAACAATTTGATAAAATTTTATTATCTACAGAAGATAATCTAACTTATCTCACAACTTTGATTAATGAATTAAAAAAAGTTAATCCAAATTTACAAGTGATTACAACAGTTAGTCCTGTACGTCATACTAAAGATGGATTTAGAGAAAATAATGTTAGTAAATCACGATTGATAGATGCGTTATATCAATTAGAAAATAATCAGGATAATGTAACGTATTTTCCATCTTATGAATTGATGATTGATGATTTACGTGATTATAGATTTTATAAGAATGATATGATTCATCCATCGCAACAAGCTGTAGATTATATTTGGAATCATTTTAGTGATATCTATTTTGATGAGGTAACTTTATCTATTAATAATAAGATTTATAAAATACAGTCAGCTATTCATCATCGTCCATTTAATGAAGATACAGATTCTTATCAATCATTTTTGAGAAAAACGATTGATATGATGGAAGAATTACAAATAAAAAATAATATATCCTTTCAAGAGGAAATATATAACTTAAGATTAAAAATAAAACCATGTTAATTGATACTCATACACATTTGTATTCAGAACAATTTGAAGATGATATAGATGAGGTTGTGTTACGAGCAAAACAAAACGGAGTAAATAGATTTTATTTACCAGCGATTGATCAATCTTATACAGAAAAAATGTTAAACCTAGAAGCTAAATATCCTAATGATATGTTTGCAATGATGGGGTTACATCCATGTTCTGTTCATCCAGATACATTAGACTTAGAAATGAGTCATGTAAAGGAATGGATTGACAAAAGAAAATTTAAAGCAATAGGAGAGATTGGTATCGACTTATATTGGGAAAAAGCTTATTTAAAAGAACAACAAGATGCTTTTAAAACTCAAATTGAGTGGGCTAAAGAACAAAACTTACCAATTGTTATTCATTGTAGAGATGCTTTTAATGAAGTTTTTGAAGTGCTTGATGAGGTTAAAGATGAAAAATTATTTGGTATTTTTCATTGCTTTTCTGGTACAAAAGAAGATGCACAACGAGCAATTGACTTTAATTTGAAATTAGGTATTGGAGGAGTTGTAACATTTAAAAATGGAAAAATAGATCAATTTTTGAATGAATTTGATATAAAAAATATCGTTCTTGAAACAGATTCGCCTTATTTAGCTCCCGTTCCTTTTAGAGGAAAAAGAAACGAAAGTAGTTATTTGACCTATGTTTGTGAGAAATTAGTAGATGTTTATCACTTACTACCAGAACAAATAGCAGAAATTACAACAAAAAATGCATTAGACGTTTTCGAACGTTATGAAAATTAGAAATAGAAAATTTATATTTGCAAAAGAAAACCTTTTTTAAAATGAAATACAAAAGAATATTACTAAAATTGAGTGGTGAAGCACTAATGGGAGATTTACAATATGGTATAGATCCTGAAATGTTAAAACAATATGCTCAACAAATTAAAGAAGTTGCAGAGCTTGGTTGCGAAATAGCTATTGTAATTGGTGGTGGTAATATTTTTAGAGGTGTACAAGGTGTTGCTTCTGGTATGGATCGCGTACAAGGAGATTATATGGGAATGTTAGCAACAGTTATAAACAGTATGGCATTACAAGGAGCATTAGAAGATGCTGGAGTTGATACACGTTTACAAACTGCAATACGTATGGAACAAATTGCAGAACCGTTTATAAAAAGAAGAGCTACTCGTCATTTAGAAAAAGGAAGAGTTGTTATCTTCGGTGCAGGAACAGGAAATCCTTATTTTACAACAGATACAGCAGCTGTTTTAAGAGCTATTGAAACACAAGCAGATGTTATATTAAAAGGTACTCGTGTAGATGGAATTTATACAGCAGATCCAGAAAAAGATCCTAATGCTGAAAAATTTGATACAATTTCTTATCAAGAAGTATATAACAAAAACTTAAAAGTAATGGATATGACTGCTTTTACTTTGAGTGAAGAAAATAATTTACCTATAATTGTATTTGATATGAATACAGATGGTAATCTTAAAGAATTAATTTTAGGAGGTAACGTAGGTACTCTAGTAACAAATAATTAAATCCAAAATGGAAGAATTAGATTTAATCTTAGAAACAACTAAAGAACAAATGCAAGGATCTGTAGATCATTTAAATGTTGCATTTGACAAATTAAGAGCAGGTAAAGCTACTCCAGCTATGTTAAGCTCTGTTCGTGTTGACTATTATGGAAGTTTAACTCCATTAAGTCAAGTTGCCAATGTAAATACTCCTGATGCAATGACATTGAGTATTCAACCTTGGGAAAAAAACTTAATTTACGAGATAGAAAAAGCTATCGTAAATGCTAATTTAGGTTTTGCTCCTTCAAACAACGGAGATACAATTATTATTAGTATTCCGCCTGTAACGGAAGAACGTAGAAAAGAGTTAGTGAAATTAGCTAAAGCTGATATGGAAACTGCAAAAATTTCTATTCGTAATGCTCGTAAAGATGCCAATACAGCATTAAAAAATGTAAAAGAAGCATCAGAAGATTTAGTTAAAGACTACGAAACTCGTGTTCAAGGTTTAACTGATAAATTTTCTAAAACGTTAGAAGAAGCTTTAACAAAAAAAGAAGCTGAAATAATGAAAGTATAATCATTTATTAAATGATATAAAAGAGTTTGTTTTACATATAAAACAAACTCTTTTTTTATGTTCTTATAGAGTGCATAAAAATTTAAAATAATTAAAATACCTCAATTCACTTGACAAAGGGGTATCTCGTGTCGTATATTTGCAAAAAATTTTACGACTATGAAAATGAAAACGTCTGATTTCGACTTTAATCTACCTGATGAACTTTTAGCTGAACATCCTTCAGAAAATAGAGATGAAGCTAGATTAATGGTTGTTCATCGTGATACTGGAGAAATTGAACATAGACAATTCAAAGATATTATTGATTATTTTGATGAAGGAGATGTAATGATTCGTAACAATACGAAAGTATTTCCTGCAAGATTAATGGGTAATAAAGAAAAAACAGGTGCTCAAATCGAAGTTTTCTTATTAAGAGAATTAGATGCTGAAACTCGTTTATGGGATGTTTTAGTAGATCCAGCTCGTAAAATACGTATTGGGAATAAATTATTCTTTGATAATGATGATACTTTAGTAGCAGAAGTTGTAGATAATACAACATCTAGAGGTCGTACTTTACGTTTCCTTTTTGATGGTTCTTACGAAGAATTCCGTGCTAAATTAAAAGAGTTAGGTGAAACTCCACTTCCAAAATATATCACTCGTGAAGTTGAGCCAGAAGATGCTGAACGTTATCAAACTATTTATGCTAAACATGAAGGTGCTGTTGCAGCTCCTACTGCTGGTTTACATTTCTCTAAACATTTATTAAAACGTTTAGAAATTAAAGGTGTAGATTTTGCAGAGCTTACTTTACATATTGGTTTAGGAACATTCCAAGGAGTAGAAGTAGAAGATTTATCTAAACATAAAATGGAATCTGAGCAAGTTATTATTCCTCAGGAAGCAGCAGATTTAGTAAATAGAGCAATCGACGAAAAGAAAAAAGTTTGTGCGGTTGGTACAACTTCTATGCGTGCTATAGAATCTTCTGTATCAGCAGATGGTCACTTAAATGCTTTTGATAGTTGGACAAATAAATTCATTCATCCACCATATGATTTCTCTATAGCAAATTGTATGATTACGAATTTCCATACGCCAAAATCAACTTTAATAATGATGATTTCTGCTTTTGCTGGTCATGATTTAACAATGAAAGCGTATAACGAAGCTGTAAAAGAAGGATATAAATTCTATTCTTACGGTGATGCAATGTTAATCCTATAATTCAGGTTTGAGTACAACAAAAAAAGATATAAGAAGGCTTACCCAAGCTGAAATTGAAGAATATTTCAAAGAGATTGGAGAAAAATCATTCAGAGCAAAACAAGTTTATGAATGGTTATGGAAAAAGAACGCTCATCAGTTTGATGACATGACAAACATCTCAAAATTATTGAGAGAACGTCTAGGTGAAAATTTTCAAATTCAACCTGTTGAAGTTGATCTTCTACAAAAATCAAACGACGGAACCATCAAGAATGCTGTTAAGCTTCATGATGGTAACGTTGTAGAATCTGTATTAATTCCTACAGATACTCGTACAACTGCTTGTGTTTCTTCTCAAGTAGGTTGTAGTTTAGATTGTACGTTTTGTGCAACTGCACAATTAAAACGTATGCGTAATCTTACTGCAGCAGAAATTGTTGATCAAGTTGTGATTATAGACGAAGAAAGTAAACGTTATTTTAATCGCCCATTAAGTAACATAGTTTTTATGGGGATGGGAGAACCTTTGTTAAATTATAATGAAGTTATTTCTGCCATCAAAAAAATTACTTTACCAGAAGGATTAGGAATGTCTCCAAAAAGAATTACAGTTTCTACGTCAGGTATTCCAAAGATGATAGAGAAATTAGCTGATGACGATTTACGTGTAAATCTTGCAGTTTCTTTACATTCCGCTCGAGAAGTTGTTCGTAATGTAATTATGCCATTCACCGTAAAATTTCCATTAACAGACCTTATGGATAGTTTACAGTATTGGTACCAACAAACAGGTTTAAGAATTACTTTTGAATACATCGTTTGGGGAGGAATTAATGACAAGAAAGAAGATATTGATGCTTTGGTAAAGTTTTGTAAAAAAGTACCTTCAAAAGTTAATATTATTGAATACAATTCTATTGACGACGGTATCTATAAACAAGCTTCAGAACAAGCAATAGACAATTATATAAAAGCATTAGAAAGTAATAATATTGTTGTTAATGTTCGTCGCAGTAGAGGAAAAGATATCGATGCTGCATGCGGACAATTAGCCAATAAGACGGGAGATGCATAAAAGTATACAATGAAAAATATAGCCTTATTTTTATTACTTGGTTTATCTAGTATTTCTCATGCACAAGCAGTAGAAAATATAGATACCATATCTATAGATGATTATAAGATGAGAACGTATTATTTACCTTCAAAACTTAATGAAATATCAGCTTTGGAATATGAAATCAAAGATAAAAATAAGGCTACTTTTTGGGGATTGAATGATTCTGGGAATAAACCAGAATTGTATCGTTTTGATGCCAATGATGGTACAATCATCAATACAATTTTTATATCCAATTCGCCAAATGTAGATTGGGAAGAAATTTCTACGGATAAAAATCGTATCTATTTTGCCGATTTTGGGAATAATAATGGAAATCGTAAAGATTTATCCATCTATTTTATCGAAAAAAAAGAAATCGATTATTCAAAACCTTATCAAGAATTAAAAGCCCAAAAAATAGAATTTTATTATCCAGAACAAACACAATTTAATGTTAAAGGATTAAAAACAAATTTTGATGCAGAAGCATTTTTTGTGTACGATAATCAAATTCATATTTTCACAAAAGAATGGTCAAATTTAGCAACAACTCATTATACAATTCCTATTGATACTTCAAAAAAATGGGCTGCTAAAAAAATTGAAACATTCAAAACCAATTACGCTGTAACAGCTGCTTATATTGATTCTGATGTACATAGTTCAACCCAAGGAATTTATTTATTAGGTTACACAAAAGAAGCGTTATCTTTTATCAATTGGTTTGCTTTACCAAAAGATAATAATCATCTATTCTTCTCTTCCGAAGTTAAAAAAATAAGTTTACCTTTGGGATTCACAACGCAATTAGGGCAACTAGAAGGTATTTCTGTATTGCCTACAACAAATGAAATATGTGTAAGCGGAGAGGAGTTTAACTTCAAAGGCTTCTATGTGAAACAAGTTGTGCATTGTATCAATAATTTTACAAAATAAAAAAACAAGATTTTGAGTAATACGGTAGATTTAATTAAAGCTCCAATTGCGGAGGAAATGAAATTATTTGAACATAAATTCTTCGAATCAATGAAGAGTAATGTTTCATTGTTAGATCGTATTACAAATTACATTGTTCGCAGAAAAGGAAAGCAAATGCGTCCAATGTTTGTTTTTCTTACAGCAAAACTAAATGGCGAAGTACAAGAAAAAACTTATCGTGCTGCTTCTTTCATAGAACTTATACATACAGCAACTTTAGTTCATGACGATGTGGTTGATGACAGTACGTTACGTCGTGGTTTTTTCTCATTAAGTGCCATTTGGAAAAATAAAGTTGCCGTATTAGTAGGCGATTATTTTCTTTCTAAAACACTTATTATTTCTACCAAAAATAAGGATTTTGATTTACTAGAAGTTGTTTCTGTTGCAATACAAGAAATTTCCGAAGGAGAATTATTACAAATAGAAAAAGCAAGAAAACTAGACATAACAGAAGATGTTTATTTCGAAATTATCCGAATGAAAACAGCAACTTTAATTGCTGCTTGTTGCGAGGCAGGAGCAAGGTCTGTTGGTTGTAGCGAAGAGATTGCTAAAAAAATGCATCGTTTTGGGGAATTAGTAGGAATAGCCTTCCAAATTAAAGACGATTTATTCGATTATACAACATCAAACGCTATCGGAAAACCTGTCGGGATAGATATCAAAGAACAAAAAATGACTTTGCCCTTAATTTATACAATTAATAAGGCAAACGAAAAAGATAAAAAATGGCTAATCAACTCTGTAAAACGTTATAATAACGATAAAAAACGCGTCAGAGAAGTTATTCAGTTCGTTAAAGATAACGGAGGTATTGAATACACGAAACAAATGATGAAACAATATAGCCAAGAAGCTTTAGATATTTTGTACGAGTTTCCAGAAAGTACTTATAGAACATCGTTAGAAACAATGGTAAAATACGTTATAGAAAGAGAAAAATAAAGTTTTTCTCTTTTTTTTGTTTTTGGGCAATCCCTTCGGGCCATGCTATCCATTACAATCTTTTTTGTTTGATTCTTTTTTAATTCTTATAAATAAGGTAACAAAACAAAAAAGGATTTCCATTGCTATCATTATTGCAGATTTGTGTAAAATAATTATATTTAATAATATAAATAATTTATTTTTAATCATTACCAAATAAAGCTTATAAAATGAAAATCCCAGCAATTCATGGAATTATAGAAAGAAGAATACTTGTAAATTATATAGCAGAACCAAGCGTTGTTCAAAAAATATTACCAAAACCCTTCAAACCAAAATTATTTAAAGGAAAAGCAATTGTTGGAATTTGTTTAATACGATTAAAGAATATTAAACCAAAAGGTTTACATGATTTTATTGGTGTAAATTCTGAAAATGGGGCACATAGAATTGCAGTAGAATGGGAAGAAAATGGAAAAATGAATGAAGGTGTTTTTATTCCAAGAAGAGATACGAATTTAAAATTTAATACAATAGTTGGTGGAAGGATTTTTCCTGGAAAACATTATTTAGCAAAGTTTAATGTAATTGAACAGAATAATAACTATCATTTAGATTTTAAAAGTTCAGATAATACAACTGTAGAGATTGATGCAGAACTATCTGAAAATTTCGATGAAATTTCTATTTTTAAAACAATTGATAATGTTTCGAATTTTTTTGAAAAGGGATCAATTGGTTATTCGCCAAATGGAAAAAAAATTGATGGATTAAAATTAGAAACTTATGAATGGAAAGTAAAACCACTTACGGTTTCCAATGTAAAATCAAGCTTTTTTGAAGATAAAAGTATATTTCCGGATGGTTCAATAAGATTTGATAATGCAATTCTTATGGAAAATATTGAACATGAATGGAAATCATTAAAAACTATTAAGCACTAAACTTAATATTAATCTCACAAATCTTTTTTTAAAACATTAGATAAATTCTAAATAAGAATTATTAAATAAAAATCAAATTATAGAGAAATAAGTAATGTTTTTAATAAAATAAATATTTTTTTGTGTTTTGATGTTATTAATAAATATTATTTAATTGAAAGACAATTTATTCAAAAAATATTAAACATTATGAGCTTTTTATTACATTTTTTTCAAAACTACAAATTTATATATTAACTATATTTTTATAAAAAAAGCAGCGTTAAAAAATGTTAAAATTATCTAGTAAAGATACATTCCAAATTAGTAATTAACTGATTTTGAGTAGTATTTTGCCGTAAATTTAATATAAATTTTAAAACATAATGAAAGTTGCACTTTTTGTACCTTGTTATATAGATCTTATATATCCAGAAGTAGCAATCGCTACTTTAGAGTTATTAGAAAAATATAATGTGGAAGTAGTTGTTCCATTAAACCAAACATGTTGTGGACAACCAACAGCTAATGAAGGGGATCAAGAAAATTCAGCAAAAATGGAAAAAATATTTGCTGAAAATTTTCAAGATTTAGATGTCGATTACATCGTTGGTCCTGCTGGTAGCTGTGTAAAACAAGTAAAACAGCATTTTGATGCTATTCCTCAAACTGATAAAGTAACTGCAATGAGGGCCAAGACAATAGAATTGGTTGAGTTTCTTGTTGATGTTCTTAAGATTAAAGATTTTTCTTCAGTTTCATTCCCACATACAATTGCAATACATAATAGTTGTAGTTCTATAAGAGGACTTGGTATCGCTTCTCGTTCCGAATGGATGGAGCCTAGATTTAATAAGACAGAACAATTATTAGAATCTATAAAAGATATTACAATCAAGCATATTAATAGACCTGATGAATGTTGTGGTTTTGGAGGTACGTTTTGTGTTACAGATGAAGCTGTAAGTTCTAAAATGGGACAAGATAAAGTTGCTGATTATTTACATAATGGTATTGAGTATGTTATTTCTCCAGATATGTCTTGTTTAATGCACCAAAAAGGAATCTCAGATAAGCAAAAAACATCTCTTAAATTTTTGCATGTTGCTCAAGTTTTAAATAATGGTCCTTTTTAATTTTAAAATTTCTTAGAAATGGAAAAAGTAAACGTAGAAAAAAATGCAGCTAAGTTCATCTACCAAGATGATATACATGTAACTGAACATGATAAAAACTTATGGAATGCAAGAACTAAAAGAGATATAGCAGCTTCAAACATTCCAGAATGGGAACAATTAAGAGATTTAGCTTCTGCTATAAAAGAACATTCTCTTACTCATTTAGATCATTATATCGAACAGTTTGCGACAAATGCAGAGAAAAGAGGTATAAAAGTACATTTTGCTAAAGATGCTGCTGAGCATAATGCGATTGCTTATGAAATATTAAGTAGCCATAATGCAAAAAGCTTGATTAAAAGTAAATCAATGTTGCAAGAGGAGTGTGAAATGACTCCTTATCTTGAAGAAAGAGGAATAAGTGTTTTGGAAACTGATTTAGGGGAACGTATTCAACAACTTTCGGATCAAATGCCAAGTCATATTGTAATGCCAGCAATACATCAAACAAAAGAAGATGTAGCAAAGCTATTTGCAGAGAAAATTGGGACTGATCCAAATAATACTGATGCCGCTTCATTAAACGAAGCAATGCGTAACAATGCTCGTCCAAAATTTTTAGCTGCAGATGCAGGGATGACAGGAGGAAACTTTGCCATTGCAGAAACAGGAACTTTTGTTGTTTGTACAAACGAGGGAAATGCCGATTTAACAGCTAGTTTACCACCTTTACACATCGCAAGTATAGGAATAGAAAAAATATTACCTAAAGTAGAAGATTTAGGTGTTTTTATTCGTCTTTTATCTCGTAGTGCTTTAGGAACTCCAGCAACACAATATACATCTCATTTTTCTGGACCAAGAGAAGGTTCAGAAATGCATATTATCCTTACGGATAACGGAAGAAGTGCTCGTTTGGCTTTAGACAAATTTTGGACTTCTTTAAAATGTATTCGTTGTGGAGCTTGTATGAATACTTGTCCAGTTTACAGAAGAAGTAGTGGATTAGCTTATGGAGCAACTTATTCTGGACCAATAGGTATTATTATTGATCCTACTTTTGATGCTTCAAAATATTCAGAATTGCCATTCCATTCATCGTTATGTGGATCATGTTCTGAGGTTTGTCCAGTTCACATCAATATAGCTGAACAAATCATGGATTGGAGAAAAGAAATGATGAAAAATAAAGAGGTAGATTTTAGTCGTCGTATGGCATTTAAGGCTGCAGGAATAATGCTTGGAAATCCAAAATTATTCAGAGCAGTAGAGAAAGTTGCTTACAATGCAATAAATATTCTTCCAAAATCTATCACTGAAAACAAAACATTAGATCCTTGGGCAATTCATAGAGATTTACCAGATGTAAAAAAAGAAACTTTTAGACAGTGGTATATTAAAAACAAAAAAAATGAGCAATAGAGAAGATTTTTTAAAATCTGTAAGAGATAGTTTAGTTAAAAGAACTAAAACAGAATATCCTGAAGTACCAAAATTTCAAAATCCTGCAATTGATTTAAAAGCAACTTTTATAAAGAACGCTAATCTTGCAGCTGTTGATACGTTTGATGTATCTTCTGTCGAGGAAGCGCAGGAAATAATGAAGCAACGATTACCAAACGTAAAAATTACTTGTTCTTCTACGGACGAATGGGTAGGTACAAAAGACATTTCTAAAATTTCTCATCCGCGTGATTTGGATGATGTTGATTTAGGAATTGTTCGTGCCGAGTTTGGTATTGCAGAAATGGGAATGGTTTGGGTAACAGAAAAATCATTGAAAGTTAACGCTATTGGTTTTTTATCTCAGCACATTGCTATTTTACTAGATCCAGATGAAATAACAGAAAATATGCATACAGCCTATTCAAAAGAAGGTTTATTTGATGCTAATTATGGTTGTTTTGTTATGGGACCATCAGCTACTGCAGACATTGGTGCTGTATTAGTTAGAGGGGCACAAGGAGCGAGGTCTTTAACATTATTTTTCTTGAAAAAATAATATTTTACCGTCTTATTTATTTTGAATAAGACGGTTTTTAAATATTATTCATAATAAAATTTATCTGTATAAGAGTAGTGAATATTTTGTCCAGAAATATTTTCATTTAACTCTTTTATTGGTTTTTTGATTTCTTCATCACTTGTTGAGTCTTTAAGTATAATTAAGTTATTATACTGTGTTTTTAACCAATTGAATTTTTCAAAAACTTCAGGATTTTCAAAACTATCATCAAGACCATCAATTATATTTTTTCTAATCTTATTTAAATTTTTTTTCAAAGTTTCTGGTTCCATTTCTGACGAATTACTTGATACTTGATAATAAATCATTTGATGAAAACCTACACAACCATCTTCAAAACGATTTATATATTGATGATATGGATATCTATCTTTTTTATTTTCAATTGGATAATTTAATTCTTTGATGAGTTTATTAGATAAAATAATTCTAGGATATTTTGCGCTTTTTGTTTCAAGTTGATATGCATCTATTAAAGCTTGACCAAATACAATTCCATTTTCTTCATGAATTATATTACCAATTGTAATAGCTCCTCTAAATGATATTCCTTTTTCAAAAAGATTTGCTCCAATGTAAGATAGATTACTAACTAGAGTTGAAATCATTTCATTTACATTATTATCAACTTTAACAGAAACTACAATACTATCAGAAAAAGTAGTAGTATTAGTTTTACCACGAATATCAAAATTGTTTATATTCTTTTTCTGTGCATCTTCTTCTATTTCTATATATTTTAAATCCCATTTTTCTGGAATTTCCCAATTTTTAAGAAAATTCAATGCTGTGTATAATAATTCTATTTTAGAACTGTTTATTTCAGAATTTCTTACTATTTCTTTAAAACCAAGAATGTCTATAAAAGCAACAATTCTTTTTTCGTATTTTTTATTTAGTGATTTCAATATTGATATACTTTAAAATTTTATAAATATAGTTTACTTAAAAAAAAACGCAAAATTGATTGCAATGGAAATCCTTTTTTGTTTGGTTGCATTTATAAAATAGTAAAATAACCAAACAGAAAAGAGTGAAATGGAAAGCAAGGTCCGTAGGATTTGCCCTAATTCTAATCATTGTTATTCTATCTGTGATATTTTATTGGGGCGTTCCCTTCGGTTGGGCTTTTTCGTTCCCAATCTTTGCTAATTGGTCATTGAGGTGAAGTCGAAATGCATCCAATTCCAATTAGTAAAGGATTTCCACTTCAATCCCTAACGCAAAAAGTCTGTATTTATTTAAGAATACAGACTTTTTTAATTATGTTTAATGTGTATTATCCCTCGAAAGAGCGTACAGCATCTAATGTTTTATTGATTTCAGCATCTTTTATCGCATCAGAAGTAAACCAAGTTTCATAACCAGATGGAGCAATATAAACTTCATTCGTTAATAAATGATGAAAGAATTTATTGAATCTTTCGTGGTTACAGTTTGTTACATCTGTAAATGTTCTTATTTCTTGTTGTTCTGTAAAGAAAACAGACATCATAGAACCTAATCGATTTGTATGAACAGGAATTCCTTTTTCATTGAAAATTTTAGTGATTTCTGTGTCTAAGATTTCTGTAGCCTTATCAATACGATTGAATAATTCTCTGTCTTTATCAATAATGTTTAACGTTGTTAAACCAGCACGCATTGCAATAGGATTACCAGATAATGTCCCAGCTTGGTAAACTGGACCAAGAGGAGCAAGGTGACTCATAATTTCTTTGTTCGCAGCAAATGCACCAACAGGAAACCCACCTCCGATAACTTTACCAAATGTTACAATATCAGCTTTGATGTTTAATCGTTCTTGAGCTCCACCCATTGCTTGGCGAAATCCTGTCATTACTTCATCAAAAATAAGTAATGCTCCATTTGCATCACAAATAGCTCTTAAACCTTCCAAGAATCCTTTGTCTGGAACAATACATCCCATGTTACCAGCAATTGGTTCTACAATTATAGCTGCAATTTGGTCTTTGTTTTGCTCAAACAATTCTTTTACAGCATCTAAGTTATTGTATTCAGCTAATAAAGTATCTTTTGCAGTTCCTTGTGTAACACCAGGAGAATTTGGGTTACCAAATGTTGCAGCACCAGAACCAGCTTTTATTAAAAAAGAATCTGAATGTCCATGGTAGCAACCTTCAAATTTTACAATTTTATCTCTATTTGTATATCCTCTTGCTAAACGGATAGCAGACATACAAGCTTCTGTTCCAGAATTTACCATTCTTACCATGTCTATGTTTGGAACAACAGAAGTAATTAATTTTGCTATTTCAGTTTCTAATTCAGTTGGTGTTCCAAAAGAGAAACCATTTTTCATTTGTTCTACTGTGGCATTCAAAACTCGTGGATCTGTATGCCCAATAATCATTGGTCCCCAAGAATTAATGTAATCTACATAAGCACGACCATCTTCATCATAAATATAAGCTCCTTCGGCTTTTTTGATGAAAATTGGTGTTCCACCAACAGATTTAAATGCTCTTACAGGAGAGTTTACACCTCCTGGTATATATTCTTGTGCATCTTTGAATAATGCACTACTTCTTTGATACAACATAATTTTTACAAAAATAGTTTCACAAATTTACAGAATCAAAAATGAATTAAGAAGTAATTTAATCAATTCATAGCTAAAAAGAAATAAAAACAAATTGAAAAATGAATTTTAAATAGATTTTTAGCTGTTTGAAAGAATTTAATCTTACATTTTTTAAAATCAGTGAATCCACCATTAAACAAAAAAAATAATAAAATAGGCATTATGCCTTAGATTGTTAATTTATATACAGATTTGTTTTCTAAATACTCAATCAATGTTTTAATAATTTTATTATCCTTTAAGATGGTTTGATTTCCAACCAAAAATAATTGCTCTTTTGCACGTGTTAAGGCAACATTTAGTTTTCTGTCTACATTTCCTTGGTCATTCATATTAATCAATGCATTTAATTGTGCAGGATGCGTTACAGCAAAGCTGTATAAGATAATATCTCTTTGGCTTCCTTGGTAACGTTCTACAGTATCAACTGTTATTTGTTCGTGGTTTGGAATAGCTGCTAATTCTAACTTCTGTTTGATTAATGCGATTTGATTTCGGAATGGAGCAATGATTCCAATAGTCTTTTTCGAATCAAACTCTTTATCGTTAAGTTGATAAAGGTGAATAATTTCTTTTACAAATTTTACGATTAAATCAGCTTCTTGAATGTTAGTTGACGGTAAATAGGGATTTTCTTCTACATTGATGTAAGAAAAACGATTGTTCACTAAATGGTTATGAATAGTATTGTTTTCGTCATATTGATTGAATTGTAATTCGGCTCTTTGTCGGTTTAAACTCTGTTTAGCTTCTTCATCAAGATTAGGAATGTCAAATGCAACATTTAATTTTCCATCATAGAAATATTGATTAGGAAAATCAGCAATATCAGCGTGCATTCTACCTTGATAAGTTAATTGATCGTACGCATTTTGGATGTTATTTTTTTCGCAAAATTCATATAATCGTTCAAAAATTGAATTTTTACGGTTCCATAAACCAATATTTTCTAATAATTCGTTATTTGTCTTCGCTAATTCTGGATTTTGTAATACAATTGCTGGTAATTGTTTATGATCGCCAATCATTATAAAACGTCTAGTTTTTGGTAAAATTCCTACAATTTGTGGCTCTAAAATCTGTGAAGCTTCATCAATGATAATTGTATCGAATTTCTTTAACTTTAAAATATCACTTTTACTTGATATAGAAGCAACTGTAGAAACAAAAATTCGTTGTTGTTGAATAATATCTTGAATTGTTTTACGAGAAAATTTTTCATTTTTTTCTGTTAATTCATGATCTTTTTGTTCTATGATTCTATTCAATAAATTTTTATGAAATTCGGGCGAAGTAGATAATTCACTTCCAATTCGTATAAATTTTTGCTCAATCTGATCAGAAATAGCACTATGAATAGCTTCGCATAATTCATCTACAGCTCTATTTGTATAGGCTAAAAGTAGAATATTACATTCTTGTTTTTCATAAATTTCTTTCACTAATTCTTTGATGATAATAGATGTTTTCCCTGTACCTGGAGGACCATTTAGTAGAAAATAATCATTTGCAGAAAGAGCTTTTTTCAGTATTCTATTTTGTTCATCAGATAGTTTAGAATTATAGTAATTGTAATCGTTATCATTTTTAGGTTCGATTTGAGTAAGAATTAATTCTTTTTTCACTTTTGGAGCCTGCATAAAACTATATAAATTTCTATACATAGAAGTAAATGAAGCATCCATAAAATCTCTTTCTAAAGCCCATTTTCCACTTTTATCGAACGAATCAAAGAAACGAGTATTTGGCTGTTGATAACGAAAACGTAAAACAATGTATTCTCTCGAAATACTTTTGATTGTACATTTGAAAACTTGATTTGTTAAGACAGAATCTGTTGATTTATTTCGTGGATATAAAATACAAATATCACCTTCTCGGATTGAAATAAAGTCATTTGCAGGATTTGTACGTTTTAATTTTATTTCTCTTTTTATGTCAGAAATATGATTTTCAATAATTTCTAAATCATAAATAATTTCGAAGTTATTATTTTTTTCTTCAAAACTATTTAACCATAAGCTAGCTAAGCCATTATTACTTGTCGATTGGCCAAGCCCAAGTTTTGCCATATATTGTTCTTTCGCAATAAAATTTGTGAAAGAGTAGAAATAGGCTTTTTCTAATGAAGAACTTGTACGAATAGGATAGATAAATTTTTCTATTTGTTCTTCTAATAGCTCTCTAAAACGAGGATTGATTTTTCGTTGTATAAAATTAGTTGGTTTAATGGCGTACAATAAACTTTCAATTTCTTTTTCGGATTGATTCGCTAATTGATTTTCATTAATAATGATTTGATTTCGAAGATCTAGTATACGTTGTACACGAGATAGAGTAGGAACATCAAAACGTAAATTCCCTTGATATACTTTTGAATATAAAATATATCCTTCTGTATTTTTAGTAATGTCTTTAAATTCTAAATCATACAATACAGCAATAATTTGATAATATAAGAAAAGCTGTGCCGCATGATTTGGTTTTATACTTTTTCCATCATCAGGATAAGGAGCTCCACCAGATTTTAATTCAATAATCTTATTTGCTCCATCAGGATTTATATCCAATAAATCCAAACGTCCTTGTATTCCATATTGCTCACATAAAAAAGAAGGTTCTAGCAAAGCTCTATCCAATGAAATTCCATTTTGTAAAAAATCTTCCATCAAGACTTTTTGAAGTCGATTAAAATGACCTTTTGCTTCTGTATAATAATCTTTTAAATCTTGTGGGTTTATCAAATCATTACAAGCTGTATATTCTAAAGGATGATTTTTGAAATCATTTTTAAAAATTTCATTAAAATCAGTTTCTTCAATATTTTCTGTACAAAAATGGTCAACAACTGCATTGGCAAAGTTACCTAAGCGAATATGCTTGCTATTAGGAGCTTGTTCAAATTTCTTTTGAATGAAATGTAATTCAGAAGTTCCATAATCTTGAAAACATTCTGCAATTGCAGAAATATCAACTAAATAGTCAGGTTCTAGAATAACGAAACGAGGATGGTAAATTCCCTCTGTATCTATTGTGGAATTAATTAAATTTAATTGTGCGCCAATCCAAAAATCTTTTGTTGATTTAAAAATTTCATTTACACCATCTTCATCTATTTGTACAGTAATATATTCGTCTGTTTCGTTGTCTTCGTGATCACATATTAAACAATCACGTTTTATCTCGATAACCTGAACACGTAGTTTTTTTATTTTATTTCTTGCGAATGTTTTATTGGTATAATATTCTTTTTCAGGAAAGAAATAAATTATTTCCGAGGGAATTAAAATATCATAAATTGCAGCAATAAATTCAGCAACATATTTTAGATGCGTATAGTATTCATGTTCGGATGGTTGGTATTTATCTTCTGGAGATAGATGCTTTTCATTATCAATTCTTTGTGCTGTTTTTCGAAACGAATGTATCTTTGTGGAAATACTATATTGATTACAAATGAATGATAATTTTGAGAAGAAATTTGAAAATTGAATCGCTTCATTTTTTGTTAATTCAAAAGAAATTATTTCAACTAATCTTTTTAAATCTAAATATTTAGATTCAATTGGCTTAAGTGATTGTTGAATAGTTAATACTTCTTTTAAATAATGATTTCCAAGTTCTTCTTTTGTCATGGCAATTAAATTTATGCGAAATTAAGTAAAACTAAAATAAATTGTATCGTTTAAATTATTTACTTAATCGAGAACGATATTCATTTGGAGTTACACCAAGTAACTTTTTTACATAGCGTGTGAAAAATGAACGACTATTAAAGTTTAATAACAATGCGATCTCTGATATGTTTAGATTTTTGTTGTGTAATAAAACTAAAATATGTTCTTTCGTATAGCGTTGAATCCATTCGGAAGCTGTAATACCTGAATGTGTTTTACATAGATAATTAAGATATTTTGGTGTAATATTTAATAGATTGCTATAATATTTAACTTCACGTTGTTCTGTACAATGCTGCTGTACATATTGAATGAATTTCTCATAGATAGTACCAGTTATTGTGCTATGTTTTATATTTTCATATTCATTTGCAAAAGTATACCACATATCTAGAATAAATAATTCCATTTGTTTCTTTAAAACCTCATCATAAAATAGATGTTCAGTTTCTTGAAATCTATTATTTAATTCATTAAAATTATATAAGATTCTAGTTTTATCTTTTTTTGTTAAATTAGTTTTTATGGGATAAACTCTTGAATGTAATAGTGCATTAATACTCCAGCTTTGATCTGGAATATTGTTCATTAAAAATTCCTTTTCTACAAGTAGAATACTTGCTTTAAAATCCAAAGAACAATTTAATTCTTTTAAATTACTTTCTGCGAACCAAAATAGAAATTGTTCAGCTTTGCAAACCATTTTTTTATCATTAAAAACAAACTTTATGTTTCCACTATGACAATATAAATGAGTATGATATTTAGTTTGAAAATCTTTTGGAAAATCCTTTATATCATTGATTTTTAATAAAATTATCTTTGGTATCTGCATTACATCAATTTAATAGATTAAATATACGTAAAATGTTACATTTATATAGAAATTAGTGTAACAAATGAAATTTTTGTTCTTTTTAACTTTGAATATTCAAAAGAATAGATCAATGGAAAGCTTAAAAACAAAAATATTTGATGAATTAAAAGAAGGAAAAATTATTTCACCAAATCACCCTAAAATAAAGAAATTAAGAGGATAGAAAAATGAAATATAGACAAATAATGATAATGTTTTCAATGTTTTTGTTCTTAACATCATTGATTTCTTGTCAAACAACTAAAAAAATAAATAAAATGAATACAGAAATTCCAAAAATAAGCGAGTTTCCTTTAGGAGAAGAAAATATAGCTTTCGAAAAATATTTCATAGGTAAATCTTATTTAGCTCAAATTACAAAAAATGAAGAGTTGAATGTTCCTATTTATAATGTAACATTTGAACCAGGAGCACGTAATAATTGGCATAGTCATACAGGAGGACAAATTCTGATTGTAGTAGGAGGAGAAGGGTTATATCAAGAAAAAGGCAAAGTAGCACGAAAATTAAAAGTTGGTGATGTTGTAGAAATTGCACCAAATGTTGTGCACTGGCATGGAGCTACAGATAAAAGTTGGTTTTCTCATTTAGCAATTACTTGTAATCCTAAAACGAATGAGAATAAATGGTTTGATAGTGTAAATGAAGAAGATTATAATGAAGCTAATTCCTAACTAAACAATAAAAGCTTGAAATTAATTTCAAGCTTTTATTGTTTTATAAATCATTGAATATTAATCATATATTTTATTTTACTTTAATTAAAAATTTAATTAGATATTTTTAATGGAGAGATAATTACATTAAACCCATCTGGATCTTTTATGGTAACACCATTCAAATTCCAATAAGGATTTTTAGAATTGATGATTGAAATATTACTTTGATTAATACGATGTATAATTTCATCATATTCATTTTTTGTATTTACATAAAATATAAGACAATCATCCTCATCAAAATAATGATTAGCTTGTTCAATTGATGTAGTAAATTCTAAGTGCCAATTTTCATTTTTTTTTACCTACAAAAATTCCATCATAATTATTATGATTTTTAAATTCACCTAAAAGATTAAGTCCTATGATTTTTGTATAAAAATCTAAAATTTTATTTATATCATTCGTGTGCCTTGCAACTCTTAATTCTATTTTATTATTGGTATTTTTTATAAAGATAAATACATAATAGTAATCCAACGAATACCATGAAGCTGCAGAATAGGAATAGTGAATGCATTCCAAATAAACTTATCACTCCACCAACCATTGGTCCAGTAATACCTAAAGAAATATCTATAAATAATCCATAACCTGCTAATGCTGCACCTTTATTACTATCAGATACTAATGAAACAGCTTTTACTCCAAGTGCTGGGAATATTAATGAAAAACCAATACCTGTAATTCCAGCCCCAATAAGAGCTACAAAAGGAGTAGTTGCTAAAAATAAAATGAATAAACCAATGGTTTCAAAAATCATACATACGATACCAACTTTTACGCCTCCATATACGTTAATTGCATTATTAAAAATAAGTCTTCCGATAATAAATAATGCACTAAAGATAGTTAGACAAAGTGCTGCATTTTGCCAATGAAAATATTCATAATAAAGCGTAATGAAATTTGATATTCCTCCAAATCCTAATCCTGCAAGCATTAAACAAATACCTAATGGAGCAACAATTTTTAAAACTTTAAGAAATGATTGTTCAACTTTTGCAGCATTACTAATAATATTTTCTTTCTTTTTAGCAAATAAATAGGCTAAAGCAGCACATATAAAAGTCAAAATACCTATAGCTTCTAATCCAAACGATTGATTAATAAATACACCAAGAGGTGCACCTAGAGCTAGTCCTCCATAGCTTGCAACACCATTAAATGATATTGCTTTTGCAGTATGCTCTTTTCCTAATTTTAAAATAGCCCAATTAATAGGACTTGCTCCAACCATTCCTTCTCCACATCCAGTTACTAATCGAGAAATAATTAATATTGAAAGTGATAAGAGTTTATTGGTTTGAAAAAAGTGCGAAAAATAAAATAGTAAGCCACATAGCATAAAGAAAAACATACTTATTAATACAGCTGGTTTGGGACCTTTATCATCAACTATTTTACCAGCATAACCTCTCATTAAAAATGTAGTTATATATTGTAAACTTATAACTATACCTGCTACTAATTCACTATATCCGAGTGATTTTGTTATATATATTGGTAAAATAGCTAAAGGTAAACCTATTAGTGAATAGCCAATAAATGAAAAACAAACATAGCTAATGATTTGTAAATCAACCTTTTTTGAAGTAGTGTTTTTTAGTTTTTCCATGAATTTTTATTGAGTTTACAAAATTATGAAAATATGATGCAGACTTCAATTATTATTCATTTAATTTTAACTATATATATTCTAAATAGTCTATAGGTAAAATAGAGTAAACGTTTATGAAGTATTGTATATATTTCAAAAGAAGGGAGAAGATGATTTGAGAAAAATTAAAATTTTAATTTTTACTTTTTTCATTGGAAAATTATTTTTTTATATTTGATAAAATCGAAATCTACTTAAAAAAGAATATTTATGAAAAAAGTTATTTTATTATCGTTTGGAATTGGAACACTTTTATTTACATCATGTGATAGCAAAAAAGATCAAAAAGATTCTAATCAAAACACTCAAGAGCAAATAGCAAAAGAAGATCAACACTTATTAGGAGGTCAGAAAGATGATCATGGTTGTTTAGCTTCAGCAGGAGAGAATTGGAGTGAATTAAAAAATACATGTATTCAAGTTTTTAATGTAGGAAAAAGACTGAATCCTATCGAAGTAAATAAAGATGAAGCTGTAATTAGTGCTTTTGTAGTATTTAATGATGATAAATCTAAGTTAGAATTATTTTTACCAAGTGATGGCGATCATCATGCAATATTAGATAAAACTGAAGATAATGTTTATAAGGATAAAACATATACTTATAATGATAAAGAATCAGCTTTATATGTTGATGGAGTTAAAAAATTTATTTCAGGTAAATAATCTAATATTATATATTAAAAGAACTTAATCTAGATACATTAAGTTCTTTTCTTTTTTATACTAATTCTATTCATGCATATTTTGTTGATACATTATATATTTTTTAATTTTGTTTTAATATTTTCTCTATAGTTTTTATAGAGAAACTGTAAAGAATATGAAATGAATATATTAAAAGAAATATTAGACAAAATTAATAATTATAAAACGTTAGAAGATAAATTAAATTTCCTTGATAAAAATGTTCAAGGAAAAATTGTTTTTTCTACTAGTTTTGGATTTGAAGATCAAGTAATAACACACGCTATATTTAGTCAAAATTTAAAAAATGTTGATACATTTACATTAGATACAGGTCGAGTATTTCCTGAAACATATACAACTTGGAATAAAACAGAGTTAAAATATCAACAAAAAATAAAAGCATTTTATCCTCCAACTTCCGAGTTAGAAAATTTTATAGATAACAATGGAATTAATCCTTTTTATGATTCTGTAGAATTAAGAAAAGAATGTTGCTTTATAAGAAAAGTAATTCCTTTAAACAGAGCGTTAAAAGATGCAGATGTTTGGATTACAGGTTTAAGAGCAGAACAATCAAATAATAGACATGAAATGTCTGAAATTGAATTTGATGAGTCAAGAAATTTATATAAATTCAATCCATTAATTCATTTTACAAAAGAAGATTGTTTTGAGTATTTAAAAAACAATAGAGTACCTTATAATCCATTGCATGACAAAGGGTTTATAAGTATTGGTTGTGCGCCATGTACTAGAGCAATCAATGAAGGCGAAGATTTTCGTGCTGGTCGATGGTGGTGGGAAGATGAAACTAAAAAAGAATGTGGTTTACATAGTAAATAATTTCTAATAGATTATAAATAAATATCCCAGTTTTTATTAAAAACTGGGATATTTATTTTATATATTGATTATATTTAATGATGGAAATTGAACAAATTTTAAATAAAATATCTTTACTTTCTAAAGATTCTATTCAATTGATAAAAAGTAAGATAAATTTAATTACTTTACCTAAAGGTTCAATATTGTTTGATACTAAAAGAGTTGAAACAAAGGTTTATTTTATAAAAAGAGGAATTGCTAGAGCTTATACTTTAGATAAAGAAAATGAAATAACTTTTTGGTTTGGACAAGAAGGAGATTTTATCATTTCTATTAGAAGTTATGTAGAAAATAAACCTAGCTATGAAATTGTAGAATTATTAGAAGATTGTGAGCTTTATGAGATAAACACCAATGATTTATATAATCTTTATAATTTTAATTTAGAATTTTCTAATTGGGGTAGAAAATTTACAGAGAAGGATTTAATGAGAACAGAAGAAATTTTTATTTTTCATAAATCTAAATCAGCTACAGAACGATATCAAAAATTATTAAAAGATAATCCAAGTTTAATTAATCGTGTGCAATTAGGTTATATTGCATCTTATCTTGGTATTTCTCAAGTTACATTAAGTAGAATTAGAGCAGAGATTTAATTTTTTAACATATGTAAAAAGAAAATAGAATTATTCAGATGATCTTTGTAAAAAAATTATAAAGAACAATGAATTGGATATTTTTAATTATTGCTGGCTTATTTGAAATAGGGTTTACATCATCTTTAGGTAAAGCAAAAGAATCTACAGGATCTACAATGTATTTATGGTATGGTGTTTTTGTTTTTTGTTTGTTTGCAAGTATGTTTTTACTAATGAAGGCTCTTAAAACAATACCATTAGGCACAGCTTATGGTGTTTGGACAGGTATTGGAGCTGTAGGAACTGTTATTGTAGGAATTTTAGTTTTTAAAGAAGTTGCTTCTTTCTGGAGATTATTTTTCATTTTTACTTTAATAGGATCTATTATAGGACTTAAAATGGTTTCAAATTAATATAGAAAACTAAACCTCCAATTTAATACTATTAAATCGGAGGTTTTTTTGGAAAAATTATATAGAAACTGATTCTGTTGTTTTTTCATGTATTGTTGATGCTCTACCTGATGGATCTTCATTTTCTTGCCATTTTGGTATCCATTTTTTTACAGTTTTAGCAGCTGATTCACTAGGAAAATGTTTAGCAAATATTTTTCTCATATACATAGCTTCCTTGGAAGTAGGAGTATTAATAGGGAATAATTCTGCTGCTTTTTCCATTTCTTCATCAGTAATTTGTTCTGCACAATGATTTACTAAGTCATCAATCCAAGAATATCCTACACCATCAGAAAATTGTTCTTTTTGACGCCATAAAATATGTTCTGGTAACCAAGGTGATTGTTTGTCATCAAAAGCTTTACGTAAAATATATTTTTCTATTTTACCTTTTGTACGGTTAGGACGTTTTGCATCTGGTTCAATTTTCATTGCAACATCCAAGAAATTTCTATCTAAAAATGGTACACGTGCTTCTAGAGCCCAAGCCATTGTAGATTTATCAGCTCGTAAACAATCTGCAGTACTTAATAATTTTACACGACGAATTGTTTCTTTTTGAAATTCTTCATCACTTGGTGCATTATGAAAATATAGATAACCACCAAATATTTCATCAGCTCCTTCTCCAGATAAAACAACTTTAATTCCCATATCTGTAATGTATTTTGACATAATATACATTGGAGTAGAAGCACGGATAGATGTAACATCGTATGTTTCTAAATGCCAAACTAATTTATCTATAATAGCTAAACCTTCTTCGAAAGAAAAATGGATTGCATGATGTTTAGTTCCAATAAAATCAGCAACTTCTTTTGCTGCAATAATATCAGGAGCAGTATCGTCAAGACCAATAGAGAATGAATGTAATTCTTTTCCTTCTTCTTTTAGTAATCTAGACGTGATTGATGAAACAAGTGAACTGTCTAATCCTCCTGAAAGTAAAACCCCAACAGGAACATCACTCATTAATCGTTTTTTAGTAGCATCGATTAAGCTGTCTCTTAATACTTCTAAATCTAATTGATCAGTGCATTTTTTATCATCTTCCCATTCTGGTTGATAATATTTTACAAAACCAGTTTCTTTTGTAAAATAATGACCTGGAGGAAAGGCTTCTAATTTTTCAACTTGATCTTCAATAACTTTTAATTCTGATGAAAAATAGTAAGCGCCAGATTTATCTTGTCCATAGTATAAAGGTTTTACTCCAATTGGATCACGTGCAACCATAAATTTGTCACCATCCATTACGATAAATCCAAATACACCATCTAATAAATTACAAAAATCTGTACCATATTTTTCGTATAATTTTACAATAACTTCACTATCACATTTTGTAGCAAAAGAATAATCTTTTAGTTCTGTTGCTTTTAATTTCATGTGATTGTAGATTTCTCCATTATGAACTACATAGGCATTATTTGTTCCTTTTATTGGTTGTTTACCAGTTTGTAAATCTATGATAGCAAGACGTTCGTGAGTGATAATTCCAGTCTTAGATTCATTTAATTCATAATCTTGCTCATCTGGTCCACGATGTCTCATTCTTTTACTTAATTCTTGTACATATTGTACATCTAAGTCTTTTTTGTCAAATATGCCTAATATTCCACACATAATGTTATTGTTTTATTTCGTTTATTATTTCATACAAATGTTGTTATTGTAATTTACAAAATAAACATTTAAACGTTAATTAGTTTAATATTTAAATAAAAATATTCGATTTTGTTAAAATTATCATTAAAATATGACAAAATGTCTATCTTTTTATTTAGAATTTCAATTTGGAGGAGTGGTATTGTTTTTGTTATTTTATTTTAAAATTAAGTTATGGACAACAATAAAGACTATACATTCGAAGAAATTCCAGATAATTCACATAATGAACAAGACTTTTACGCAAAATTTAAAGAAAGATTAGATGATGTACAAAAGTTTCCTAGTGATTATATTTTTAAATTTATATATCCTTCAAGTGAAGAAACTATGAATCAAATAAAAAGTGTATTTGCAGGAACAAATGCAGAATATGATTATAAAGCTTCTGCAAATAGAAAATATACATCTATTACAATTAAATTATATATTATAGATGCTGATACAGTAATTAATTATTATAAAGAAATATCTAAAATAGATGGAGTAATTATGTTATAATACTTCTTTTATAAATAAAAAATGGCTCGAAATATTTCGAGCCATTTTTTATTTATTCATCAACTTCTTCCTTAATAATAGGTTTAGTCGTATTTGGAGTAGTATTATATAAATAACCTAAGTAAACTTTGCTATAGGAATTGAATAATTGTAATAACTTAAAATAATTTACATCATTTAATTGCATATTATTACCATTATTAGCTAAAGCATTATTAATGAAATCTCTTACTTTAAAAGATGGAATTTTTAAATCTTTTGTGAAATAATCTTCACCAAAGTAGTTCTTAATTTTTGTAATTTTATCATATCTATCTTCATAATCAATCAAAGCTTTACGTTGTTTAGCTTTTCCAGAAAAAACATCATATAATCGACCAACATCTAAACGGGTTAAGGTGATATCACCACTAAATAATCCTGCTTTTATAGAAGAAGTATCTTTTATAGGTTTTAAATCAGGATTAACTCCTAAACTTTTATAAAGATTAGTAATAACATCCTGCTTTTTCCCATTTTTAGTATCTTTTTCTAATATACCAGTTAATTTTTGACCTATCAATGCTGTTTGTAATTGAATAGTTTCTACTGCTAAGTGTACAATTATAGATGTTTTATTAAAAAGATTTGGCTTTAATATTATTGATCTATTTTCGTACCAATCTGATTGTATTTTTAAAGTATCATTAACTTTAGCTTCAATAAAAAATGTTCCTGTAAAATTAGAAATTGTTGTATGCTTTGTGCGTAAATTAGTTACATAAATACCTTCAGCGGTATCTTCGGAATTATCAATAATAATATTTCCTTGTATCCATTTTTCTTGAGCAAAGACTAATGGTGACAAAAGTAGAATAAAATACGTGAGTAGTGGTTTCAATAGATATTTATTAATGTGTTAAATTTCAAAACGAAGATATATCTTAAATTGTTATTGGATACAATGTTAACATTAATTAGCTATAATTTAAATTTCTATTAAGAATAGTTATTGATTTTGATTTAACTCTTTTAAATAATCTTTTGCATATGACTCTAAATCAATCATAATCGAACCAAACTGTCTACTAAGAACTTTATCTTTCAAAGGATACCTTGCGTTTACGTAATATAAAAATTCTTCAATTTTATATTCAGGTATATGCAATTGATTAGTATAAAAATCTACAGGATAATAATGTTTTACCTCTTGTATAAGAGATATTTTAGCCTCATAATTTCTAACTTTTCTTTCATTTCTATAAAATCCATTTATATGACCAATTAATCTAACAGGGTTTAAAACATCTAATGGTTTAAATTTTGCTAAATCTCTTTTAGGTTCCAAATCTCTTAATCTTTGGTCTAAACCAATTCTATCATATAAATCAGTTTTATCATCTTTATGAAATTTTGGTTGCAAAGGTCCTTTTCCTAATGTAACATCTCCTAATTCAATTGTTTCAATATCTAAATGTACTTGTAAGTAACCTTTATTATAGATATTTTCATTTACAATAATTTTTCTTGTTGTAACAAAATCTGCTTCATAAGAAATTGTATCACCAATATTTGCTTGAATAGAGTAATATCCATTAGAATTTGTATATGTTCTAGATTCTGTTCTTGAGTTTTCTATACGAACACCTGATACAGCAACTCCATTTTCACTTCCTTCATCTACAACAACAGAACCTGTTATCAGTTTATTTTGAGAATAACTAATAATTGAGAAGAAAACTATAAATATTGAAAACCAATTTCGCATAATTTTAAGCTTTAAATTTTTGTTTCATTTTAGACCAACGGTAATTTCTAATAAATTTCTCTTGATCTTTATTGACCATTTTTTTAGTCTTTTTACTTTTAGCGATTAAGAAGCCACTTAAGTAATAAAAAAGATATGAAAGCCGTCTCTTACGGAAAGCTAATTTTGTAGCAGCAATTAAAGTAATCCAAAAACCATAGCCAAGAATATAATAGGCATTACCCTGTTTATAAAGAGCAGCTTTATTATAACTAGCGCCAGTTGGTTTTAGATGTTTTACGTGAAGAGATTCCACAGTTATAATATCCCATCCGTAATATTTACATAATAATTCGTCTACAGTATCCCATCCCATTTCTGGATGTAAACCTCCTATCTTTTCATAACATTCTTTTCTATAAGCTTTAAATGCTCCTCGTATATGATCTTTGTCTGTTAAATTTTCTAAAATCCAATCTCCTTTTTTTTCAATATACGCAAATCCTCCAACCATAGCAATATTTTTATCTTGATTGAATTTATTTAAAACTACTTCAAAGTAATTGTTAGGTAATTCTAAATCACCATCTAATTTAACAATAATATCGAAATTAATATCTGCTATTTCATATCCTTTCAAAAAAGCCTGTACAACTTTACTTCCTGGTTGATGTTCACTTTTTGATAAAATATTTCTAATTTTTATAAAAGGGTATTTCGCTACATATTGTTCAACAATTTCTTGAGTTCCATCTGTAGAATTATCATTTACGATAATTACTTGATATGGCAATACAGTTTGCTGTACAATAGAATCTAAAGTTATAGCAATAAATTTTTCTTCATTATGTGCAGGTATAACGACAGTATATTTAGTAAGTAAAGTTTTTATTTCTTTCTGCGTAGACAGCATAATATCTTGGTGTAATTCTTCTTAATAATGGTCTAATTCCTAATTTATTTGAAGGATGTGTCCATTTGTGACGATGTATAACATTCCAACCAGCTTTCTCCATTAACATATCAAATTGCCAATCTTCAAATTCATGGTAATGGACATCTCTTGGATCATTCTTATTACGATAGGCTTCAGAAAACCATAATCGCATTGGAATACTTGCTAGTAATTTGTCTCCAGGTAAATTTCTAAGTACTTCCATTGGATTTACTAGGTGTTCTAAAATTTCTAAAGCTGTTACAAAGTTAGCATCATAATTTTGTAATTCTTTGTAATAATAATCTAAATCTTCTCCATTAGTATTTTGCACATTATATCCATTTTCTAACATTACATCAGTAAATGGATTTTTAATTCCTAGATCTAATATTTTATCTGTAGGTTTTGCAAATTTATTTAATAGTGTTAACGTTTCATTATATCGCTTTTGTGGATATATTTTATACATTTTAATATTCTCTTTTTATGGGTTAAATTTAGTCATCTATATTTAATAATAAATATTTAAGCGTTGTTTTTTTTAATTTATTAGATAAAAAGTTTATTTAGTATTAATATATACTTAAAAATGAGTTATTTTTATAAATATCAAATTAATTGAAAATATTTGTTTTATTCAATTTAATATAAAAAAGGCTTAAGTTTTTTAAAACTTAAGCCTTTTTTATATTTTAATGTTCAAAGTCATTATTTGAATCTTTATTAGTTTCCTTATTTTGTTTTCGTTTTTGTAAACTATCCAATAATTTTTTAGCTCTTTTAGCTTCATCAGTTCCTTCGTAAGCTGTAGTTACAATTTCAAGAGTTTGTTCAAATTTTTCTTCTCCTTCAGTTTGTTTTACTGCATAAGCATTTAGTAAAGCAAATTTTGCTATAATAATTTCTGTAGGATATTTATTAATAGCTTCTTGAACTTTATTTTTTACCTCAGCATATTTTTCATCTTTATACAAATCATAAGCTATTTTATATGCATCCAAAGCTTCTTTTGTTTCTGGAGTTATAAACTCAACTTCTGGGTTTAATATGTATCCAGCATATATTGTATTAGGATAATTATTAAGAATATCGTTTTTATATTTATCTTCTAGTTTTTGATCTCTATTCTTGTATATACGATATAATTGATAAGACGCTTTCAATTTTACTTCATCTGATTTTGGAGGTGAAGCAATTAAAGCATTTAACTCTTTAGCAGCAAGATCTCGATTATCAAAAACATCAAAATAACCAATTCCTAATGAAAGTTGAGTTGTATCTCTTTCTATTTTTAAATTATTTAAATCGTTTTGAGAAGTTGGGATTTGTTCTAAATAATAATCAATTTCGAATCTTCTTGGATTACCTGCACTTACTTGACCAGTTAATTCTGCTTGACGATCTTCTGTTACTGTATTTATAGCATTAGAGTTTCTCCAATTATCTTTTAATTGTATCCCTCCCCAAACTCGCTTAAATTCCTCTTGTCCAGATGATTTTAAACCTTGATTATAAAAGTAAAATTTACCCTTGTCTGTATTGTTAAAACTATTAGTGAAACTTACACCTTTAGTTTCTAACTGAAAGGTCTCCATTTGAGATTTTTCTTCTTGTATTTGTTTTTCTTCCTTTTTTTTAAGATTCTCTATAAAAGTTGTAAAAAACTTATTCTGATCTTCTCTTGGAAGTTGTGCTAATTTTAAAATAGAATCATTTTTTTGAACTAAATAATGTTTTTCCATTAATTTTTTTAGTCCTTCATTTCTTAATTTTATTCTATCTTGATCTTCTTTTGATTTATAACTTGTTTGTGCAGAATCATAATAGGCAGAAGCATATACATAATCATTTTGCTTAAATTTGATATTTCCAAAATTTTCATAAGCTTTACCTCTTATATAAGGATCAGACATTGGTTCTTTTAAACTAAGTTTAGCATATTCAATAGCTTCATCCGTTTTTCCAGCTCTAAATGCCATTTCAGATATTCCATAATATAATTCATTTTTCTTAGAACTATAAATCCCTTTTTTAGAAATATCTAATAAATTGTTCTTATAATTAGCATAATTATTTGTCTCAGGGTTAAAATTAGCACTTATTGCCAATTGTGATTTGATTTCCATATCAAATCCAGGATTCATTTTAAACACTTTTGTAAAAGCTTCTCCTGCTTCTTGTTGTTTACCTAATATAGAAAAAACTTGTCCCATAACATAGAATAAACGAACTCTTTCATCTTTATTTTTAGAAAAATACTCAGCTTTTTGTAATGGATCTAAAGCTTCCTCATACTTTTTTTGATCAATCAGTAATTGTGCATAACTGCGAGCAATCATGACCTTAAATTCTTTATTTTTATAAGGGTCAGATTCATATAATTTTTCTAATGTATCAACTCCATCAAAATAATTTCCTCCGTAAATTTCTGCAATAGTTTTATAAATATTAGCTTCTTGAGCATATTTCGAGCCTCTAAAATTGTTTATAACATAATTAAGAGGATCTAGAGCATCAAAATATTTTTTTTGATAAAATAAAGATTTTCCAATTAAAAGATAAGCTCTTCCGATCATGCTATTTTCCTCATGTCCTCTAATTTTCATGGAATGATTTTCAATTGCTTTTGTAGCTTTTGCTTCTATTGCTTGAAAACCAGTAGGAGTTTCAACTTTATCACTATTATTATTTGAACTTCCAATGCTACTTTTATTAGAAAAATTACTATTTATTGAATCATAAACAGAATAATATTCTAATCCTATTGGTAAAATTTTAGAATAAATTTCATCATAACCATCTTCTAATTCTACTTTCTTTTTATCTAATAAATCTTCAGCATTGAAAATACCATTAAACCAAGAAGTCATTTTGTGATATTGACGATTTTTGAAGCTATTATTTTGTGTAGAACAGCCAATAAAAATACTCGCTGCAGATAACGTTAGTATAATTTTTTTCATGATTGGAAATAAAAACAAATCTACAATAAAACGCATGATAAAGAAAAATCTTATATAATGATTTAAAATATTCTATAAGTTTTTATAAATGATATATATATGTATGTTTTTTAAAAAATATTATGATTTTGTATATCATAATTTCACATAATTTTATGAATAAATTTCTTAACATTTTAGGTTATTTATTGAGAATAATGCTTTAAATTCGACCAATAATATTGTTTTAAGAAAATCAAATGAAAGCGTTTTTAGCTAAATTTTTTGCAAAGTATATTGTAAATAAAGAACAAAAATGGATAAATAATCCTTTAGAGTTTCAAGATAAGATTCTAAATGAATTAATTACTTCTGCACAAAACACAAAGTTTGGTAAAAATCATCAGTTTGATAAAATTAAATCTTATACTGATTTTAAGCAATATGTTCCAGTTAGAGATTATGAAGCATTGAAAGATTACTTTGAGGATGTTGTAAAAGGTGAATCTGATATTTTGTGGCCAGGTAGACCAATTTATTTAGCAAAAACTTCTGGAACAACTTCTGGAACAAAATATATTCCTTTAACAAAAGAGTCTATACCGACACATATTAACTCAGCAAGAAATGCATTATTATTCTATATTCACGAAACAAATAATTCAAATTTTGTGAATGGAAAAATGATTTTTCTACAAGGAAGTCCAATTCTAGAAGATAAAAATAATTTAAAAGTAGGTAGGTTATCAGGTATTAGTGCACATTTTGTGCCTAATTATTTACAAAAAAATAGACTTCCATCTTATGAAACAAATATTATAGAAGATTGGGAAACTAAAGTTAATGAAATAGTACAAGAAACTGTAAAGGCTGATATGACTTTAATTTCTGGTATTCCTCCTTGGTTAATTATGTATTTTGAACGATTAATTAAAGTTTCCGGAAAAGAAAATATAGCTTCAATTTTTAAAAATTTACAATTAATGGTAACAGGAGGTGTAAATTATGAACCATATAAAGATAAAATTAATCAGCTCATAGGTAAAAATATTGACTGCATACAAACTTATCCTGCTTCTGAAGGTTTTATAGCTTATCAAAATACTCAAGAATCAGATGATCTATTATTGCTATTGAATAATGGAATTTTTTATGAATTTATTCCTGTTGATGAATTTTTTAATGACAATTCAACAAGAATATCTTTAAAAGATGTTGATATTAATAAAGATTATGTAATTATACTTAATACAAATGCAGGTCTTTGGGGTTATAATATTGGAGATACTGTTCGATTTACTTCTCTAAATCCATATAAAATTCTAGTTTCAGGACGAATAAAGCATTATACTTCAGCATTTGGAGAGCATGTAATAGGACATGAAGTGGAACAAGCTTTACAAAAAACAGTAGAAATTTATCCTGCAAATATTATAGAATTTACAGTTGCTCCACAAGTTAATCCAAAAGATGGATTGCCTTATCACGAATGGTTTATAGAATTTGATTCTAAACCTGAAAATTTTGCTGCTTTTAGTATAGAGCTAGATAAGCAAATGAGAAATCAAAATACTTATTATAATGATTTAATCTCAGGAAATATTCTTCGACCTTTGGTTGTTTCTACTATCAAAAAAGGAGGTTTTCAGGATTATATGAAATCTATAGGTAAGTTAGGGGGGCAAAATAAAGTTCCTAGATTATCAAATGATAGAAAAATAGCTGATATATTTTATCAACTTAATTTAATTATAGAATAATTTAATTTTTTTTAAAATGATTTACAAAACGGTAAAAAGTTCAGTTATTACTTTTTCACAATTAATGTTGCCATCACATTCTAATTTTAGTGGTAAAATACACGGAGGATTTATTCTTTCTTTGTTAGATCAAATTGCATTTGCTTGTGCTTCTAAATATTCAGGGAAATATTGTGTTACAGCTTCTGTAGATCGAGTAGATTTTCTATGTCCAGTAGAAGTAGGAGAGCTTTTGACCTTAAAAGCTACAGTAAATTATGTTGGTCGAACTTCAATTGTAGTAGGAATACGTGTAGAAAGTCAAAATATACAAACTGGAGAAGTTAAACATTGTAATTCATCATATTTTACAATGATCTGTAAAGAGGAAAACGGAGAAAAATCAGAGGCTCCTAAATTAATATTAAAAAATACAAATGAAGTAAGAAGGTTCTATAAAGCTTTGCATAGAATAGAAGAGCATAGGAAATTAAAAGGACATATGAAAGAACCAATTGACTACAAATCAAAAGATTTAATTGATTATTTATTGGAGAATCATCCTGTTAAAATAGAAATAGAAAAATAAATTAATAATTATAAAAATATTTAGCCCGATCTGTTAAAAGATTGGGCTTTTTTTATGATAAAAATTATTTTTTTATAAATTTATTTAGAATAATTAAAAATAAATGAAAACTTAAATATATATTTGCCACTATTAAACATTAGACTAATTAAAAATAAGGTTTAATAAATTAATACATGAACACATGAAGAGATATTTTATTCTATTAAGTTGTTTATCTGGATTACAAGTTTTTTCACAAACAAATGATTCAATAAATAAAAATGAATTAATAGAACTAGATCAAACAGTTATTTCGGGGCAATATAATAATCAGTCAGTTAAAAAATCTATTTACGAAGTAAAAGTAATTACAAGAGAAATAATTGATAGACAAGCAGGAAACACACTTGCAGATGTTTTGAATCAAACATTGAATATGAATATTATTCCTAACTCATCTACAGGAAAATCAACAGTTCGTATGTTTGGATTAGATGGTCAATATTTCAAAATATTAGTTGATAATATTCCTTTGGTAAACGACGAAGGGCTTGGAAACAATACAGATTTAACACAAATAAATCTTGATGATATTCAGCAGGTAGAAATCGTGGAAGGAGCAATGGGAGTTGAATATGGAGCAAACTCAATAGCAGGTGTAATTAATATAATTACAAAAAAGGGAGGAAAAAATCTTTATGATATTTTAGCTGTAGTACAAGAAGAAACTGTAAATAACGAGTACAATTGGAAGAATAAAGGAAAACATATACAATCTCTGAAAATCGGACATAAATTTTCAGATAAAATCTACGGTAATTTAAGTTTTTCACGTAATGATTTTCAGGGATTTTTTAATGATAAACAAGGAAAGAATTATGCTTTTAGTGATAAATTAAGAGGTTATGATTGGATTCCTAAATTACAAAATTCAGCAAAAGCATTAGTTCAATACAAAGATGAAAATTTTAGATTGTTCTATAAGTTTGAATATTTTAATGAAGAAACAAAGTACTATAATCCTGAGGTAAAATTGAATCATCAACCTCAAACAGATACAGATAATCCTACAAGTGATGATAGGAGATATACAACAGATAGAATTTATAATCATTTAAATGCATCAGGAAGATTCAAAAACGCAATAAATTATGATATTTCGCTTTCATACCAAGAGCAAAAGCGTAAATTAAAATCATATACTTATGAAATTTTGACTGGTAATGAGAATGATATTAAAAAATATGATTATGAAAGTAGAAAGGTATATTACTCTAAAGGTATGTTTAGTAACTTCATTAATAAAAATGATTATTTTGATTTTCAATTCGGTTATGAGATAGATCAAACTAAAGGTTATGCATCACCAATTTCAATGGAATATAATGCTGATCCAAATAAACCAGTTGAAAGAAGAATAGGAACTTATGATGTTTTTGCTTCATCAGAAATTTCTTTAAATGATAAAATTTCCTTTCGTCCAGGAGCTCGAATTATGTTCTCAGAACAATTTAATACTCAGTATGTGATGAGTTTTAGTGCAAAGTATTCATTTGCAAAAAATTGGGAGCTTCGTGGTATTTTAGGAACTTCACCTAGATTACCTAATTATGATGAAATGTATTCATATATGGTTGATGTGAATCATGATATACGAGGAAATGAAAATTTGAATCCTGAAAAAGGAATTTCTGGATTTTTACATCTTAAGAATAGTTTAAATATAAATTCAATAACGTCATTTGAACAAAAATTATCTATTTGGAAAATTGATTTAAAAGATAAAATTGAACTTGTTCCAATTGCAGGAGATGGTTTACGTTACCTATATGAGAATATAGACAATTATAAAGTTCAGGGAATTACTTATCTTAATCAATACTCATTTGGTAATTTCTTTGCTGGAATTGGAGCTACTATTACTGGTATTAAACAATCAATTGATCAAACAAATGTAGTAGAGAAAGAGGATAATAAATATTTTTATACAGTACAAGCAAATGCTAGTATTTCTTATAAATTCTCAAAATCAAATACAATTGTTTCTGCTTTTTATAAATACAACGGAGAAGAACAACGATATGTTTTAAAAACAAATCCTGATAATACGAAAGAACAATTTCTAGAAAAAGGTAAACAACAAGGATTTAGTTGGTTAGATGCTTCTGTAAGACAATCATTTTTTAAAAATAAATTTGATGTAACTCTAGGAGCTAGAAATTTATTTGATGTAAAAAATCTTAGAAATACTACAAGTTCAGATGGAGCGCATACAGCTGCTGCAACGAGTATAATGTACGGCTATGGACGTTCATATTTTGTAAAACTATCATTCAACTTAGGAATCAATTAAACAAAGGAATAATGAAATTATATACATTAATAATCGTTTTATTTACTTCTTTTATTCTTTTATCGTGTAATGATGATAATAGTCCAGAAGGATTAGATTTTGTTGCTGCATTTAATAATGTAAGTATCGATTTTAGTAAAATAACATCTGAACAAAATATAGAATTTAAATTTTCTAAAACAGCAGAAAGTGATGGCCAAATATATATTAGAATAAAATCAGAAAATGCAAATTATGATACTGATTTTTCAACATTTCCTAGTGCAGTTAATAATGAATTAGTAATTCCTTTTAAAAAAGGACAAAATTCTACTAGTTTCCTATTCAGGAATTTAATTTATCCTTTTGATCGCTCAGATAAAAAAATTGAATTTGAAATTACTAAAGTTGATTATCCAGGTGGAGCTGTTATACAAGGTTATACTTCTCTTGTAATATCTTTTGATGTTTCTATTGGAGGTACAATGGCTCCTGAAATTGGAGGTCCCAATGAACCATATCAAGTTTATGTTGATTTAAGTAAAGATGAACAAGTTAAAGTTAAGAGAGATAGCTGGGATTTAGGATTTTATAATGGAACTTATCCTAGAGTAGTTATAAATGGATCTATTTATATGGCCACAAAAGCTTTAGATGAAACGGACTTATCTAAAGTAACAAGATTATCAGTTAGAACCTTTTTAAATACTGTAAGAGTTGGAACTTTTGAAGATTCAAATAAAGATTATGTCGACTATCCTGATGGTGATATTCTTAAAACAGCTATTACTGAGATAAAAGACAATGATGATGATAATCCAGTTTATTTATTAAACTTAGGATATACAGTAGGAACAACTATTCCTGCAGCTGGATCTGTTGCTGTTGCTGGAACAGAGAGAGGATGGAAGAAAATTAAATTTTTAAAAAGAGGAGAAGATTATTTAATTCAATATGCAGATTTGGATGAAACCACTTTTCATGAGAAAAGAATAGTAAAAAATTCAACTCATAATTTTGTTTTCTTTAGTTTCAATACAAATGATGAAGTTAGTGTAGAACCGGAAAAATTAAAATGGGATTTGAATTTTACAGTTTTTACTAATCTTATTACAGGAAGTGGCTCTTATGGTTATACAGACTTTGTAGTTAACAATTTAAAAGCTGGAGTAAAAGCTTATAGAGTAAATGTAGAGAATGATATTACTTACGAAAAATTTGATGCTAGTATGATTGATGAATCAAAATTTTCTAATGATCAACGTGCTATTGGTGACTCTTGGCGTCAAGTTACATCTCCTCAAACATTATATGCAGATCGTTTTTATATATTGAAAGACGGTGAAGGTAATTATTACAAAATAAGAATGCTTGCTTTTCTTAATGATTCGGGTGTTAGAGGATATCCAAGATTTGAATATAAATTAATTAAATAAATACATATGAATAAAAAATTTACTTCTTTTGTGGCAGCTATATTAATTGCTACAACAATCAATGCTCAAGAACTTATAAAGGCAGAAGCAGCTATGGGAACAGGTTATGCAAATGATGTATATTTTAAATTAGAAGATAAAACAGCAATTACTTCTACTAGAGATTGGGATATATCATTTTATAGAAAATCTGAATTTAAAACAGGAATTAGAGTAAATGATACTAAAATTTCAAAAGTTTATGAGGTATCAGATAATTTTGATGACTGGGATAATGTAACTATTGATGGATTATCAACTTTACCAACTTTATATAATAGTGATACTGTTTGGGAAGAAGGAGCATTTAATCAAGCTTCTGCACAATCTGGTTGGGGAAATTATAATTCAATTTCTCATGTGGTAGAAGGTAAAATAATTTTTATACTAGAATATACAGCTGGTGGATATGTTAAGTTCAAAATAAATAGCTTAAAAATAGGAACATATGATTTTACATATTCTAAATATGTAAATGGGGCTTGGGGCGAAGATAAAACATTCTCTTTATCTAAAGATTCTTCTTTAAATAGAATATTTAATTATTTCAATATTACAACGGATTCTGTTGTAACTCCTGAACCTGAAAGTTCTCAGTGGGATCTTAAATTCACTCAATATACTACTGATTACCCTATGGGAAATGAATATGTAAAATATTTAGTGACAGGTCCTTTACAATCAGATAATATATTGGTAGCTGAAATAGAAGGAGATAACAATCCTAAAAATGCTACAGAATATAAATCAGATATAAATACAATAGGTTATGATTGGAAAAAATTAAATGGATTTAGTTATATTTTAAGAGATGTTAGTTATTTTGTAAAAAACATTTCATCAAATAAAATTTATAAACTAGAATTTAATGCAATTCCTTCTAGTTCAGTAGGAACATTAAGTTTTGAGTATAAAGATGTAACAGCTTCTTTAGCTACAAATGATATAGAAAAAACTAAATTTGGTATTTATACAGATGTTAATCAACCAAAGACAATTAGTATTATTTATAATTCACAAGAAGCATCATCATCTAATATAGCTGTTGCTATTTATTCAATCAATGGTCAATTGGTTCATCAAGAAAATTATAAACCTACGGGTTCATTTACAAATAAATCGATTAATTTATCACGATTATCTGCTGGAGTTTATATTGTAAAACTTCAATCAGGAGGTAAGACTGAATCGAAAAAAGTCGTTTTACGTTAAAGTTTCTAAGTTAACTTTATTTTGTCTCTTTGTGTAGGTTGCCCAACAAATTGTTGGGCAACCATTTTTTTATTTTAATTCTGGATTAATATCTAAAATATTTTCTTTACGGTATTTATTGATAAATTCATCTGTGAAATTTTCACTTCCCATCAATTTATTGTCTTGTAATACTTTTTTAATATCAAGTTTTTCATAAGCTTCTAACATTGGTTTAGAAATAGGTTTATAACTAAAATGCCAAGGTTCATATTTAAAGCCTTTTCTTTTGGCATCATTAGTATAAACTAAATAAAAACCATATTTCGATGCATTCTCATCAAGCCAAAGCTTAAATTGGTGCATAGATCCACCTTCATTAAAATGTTTCTCATTTAATGGATCAGCTGGTACTCCACGTGTACCATCAATAATATCCATGTCTGTTCCCCAATGGTGGCGAGAAGTTCCAGGAATAGTAGAATATTCAATAATTCTCTCAACACTTTGTAAAGAAGACATTTTTTTTGCCTTATTTGCTTTGTATTTACGTTCCCATATACCATTTTGATAACCAAATGTTCTATAGCTAGAAACAACGTGAATATTAAACCCTGCTTTTTTAGCTTCAGCTTTCATTAACTCAAACTGTTTAGCAACTTCTGGAAGTAATTTATATTCTTTTCCAACAATGGTAGGATTTCCTTTACCTATAAGTTCTGCTGTGGTAAATGTAGGAGGAGTAACATTCTCAATGCTATCATTTACATTTTCGTTTTCATTATTTTTATCATTGCTACCAAATACACAACTTGTATTTAACATAAAAAAAGGAATAGCTATGTATGTATAATTAATTATTTTTTTAATGTTCATAGTTTCATATTTTATTCGACCCAATCTTTAACAATCATTGCATTTGCAGCTGTTTCATAAAAAAGAATAGCTAATAATTGTAAAAATTCAGCGTGATTTAATTTACCTTTTACAACATCATCAATAGGCGTTTCGTAATATTCTTCAATGATATTTGTGATTAAAGCTTTAAAATCATTCTTAGAAATAGATTTATCTTTTATTTCTTTCAATAAATAATTATCAGAAATTAAAAAATCTGGTCTAGTTCTAGCTATTGGTGATTTTCTAATTTCTAAAGCATTATGTACAGTTTGAGAAATTAAAACTCCACGATCTCCTTCTTCAAATTCCCATTCTTTTCTAACTTTTCTAGGGTTTGGTTCATAAAAAACATGATTATGAAAAGCATGAATGTGTTTTGCTATATCAGTATTTGTATGTAAATATAAAAATTGTAGAATAGAGCTAAATAAATGATTAGCATTCAGATTATTTGGATAATACACATATAGTAATGGATAATGGAATAGAGTAGAGTATAATGGAGAAAAACTATCTATAATATTTAAATTTAAAAGATTAATTCCTTCAAAATCTATTTTTTGATTGGTTTGATAATAATTTATTCCAGCTAAATAGATTTCTTGATAACTTAATTCAAACCCATTTAAATATTCACCTATTTTACTAAAAAAGTAAGTATTTAATTTTTGATTCGTAATTAATTTATAGTCTGAATTTTTAAATAAATCTAAAAATTCTTGATCTATATCTGTAATCAATTCTTGATTGATTATTTTCTCGAAATCAAAATCTTTTTTTCTTATTGTATTAACATACACTTCATTATAAGTGTAGATTATTTCTTTTATTGGTTGTGTATCTAATTCTTCAATAGAGTTGTAAATATTTGTTGGTGTAGCATATAAAGAAAATAAACGTTGAAATTCTTGATGAATTTTTTGTTCTTCAGTAAACATATTCATCAATTGATTTGTGTTAGCTGATATAATACTTTCTCCAAGGAAAAATATAATTCCAGCTTTTAAATTTTCATCAAAACCACATCTTTCTAAAGTTGCATCAAAATATTTTTTAAATGGGTTTTCTATTAATTGGTTCATTTTCGTAGTCTTTATTCTAAATTATAAAAAGTAAAAGTATTGATTTTTTATTGTTAGAGAGGAAAAAAAACGAGCTGTTTTTCGTAATTAGCTGTTTTTAAGAGAAATTAAAATTATTTTAAGATCAATTCTTATTTTTTGTTATAAAAGTTAATTTTATTGTTAATGTTTTGATTATCAAAATATTATTTATAAATTAACTATACATTTAAAAATCTAAAAAAATAGAATTATGAAAAATTTCACTGGTACAATAGATGATTTTATTAATGAGCATGATCATGTTATTAATAAATTAATTTTAGAAAAAATTAGTCAACAAGAAATTATAGAAGAGGAAATTTCTGATATAGATTATAGAAATCAGAAATTGGTTGATATAAAAAATAATATGAAAGATTTTTTCTTTCAAGAATTTGGAGATTGGGAAATTGCATTAGATTTAGAATCTTTTAAAAATAGTTTTGATTATCATTTTCAATTAGTAAATGATGAAGTAGAAGAATATTTAAATTAAAGAAAGGTTTTGTATTATTTTTTCATAAAATCTTCCTCTAACAAATCTTCTAATGGACTTTGTGTTATTGATTTTGGTAAACTTCTAAAAGCAAAGTTTCTTATAGCTATTAAAAATTTATTTTCAATCTGGGCAACTTTTCCAGCTAAGCGAGAAGTATCAATAATGTAATGTGTGCGTTTTAATCGGCGTTGATTATAACCTTCAAAAGCGGATAAAATATCAGTATCTTTTTTGACTAATTCATCAAACAAAACGCATACATCTTCTATAGCCATACAAGCTCCTTGTCCCATGTTAGGAGTTGTTGCATGTGCAGCATCACCAATCAATAAAACACGATTAAATACATAATTATTGATAGGTTTTATATCCATTATTGGTGTTGTTATTATTTTTTCTGGATTTGTTTTTTGTAAAACATTTCTTATTTGACCAGAATAATCTTTAAAATGTTTCTGTATATCGTCAAGTTTGTAATTGTATACAGATGAATTTAAAGGTGTATTAACACAAGCATACCAATATATTTTATTATTAATAAGCGGAGTTAATCCAAATCTACCATTTGCTCCCCATGTTTCTATACTTTTTTTAGATTCATAGGATTTATCTTCTACAATAGAACGCCAACAAATGTAACCCGCATAACGTGGGGTAGAATGTTTTAATAATTGTTGTCTTATTACAGAATTTATTCCATCTGCTGAAATTAAAAAATCTCCTTCTATTGAAGAACCATCAGTAAAATGTAGAACTACTTTTTCATAGCTCTGTTCGAAAAAAGTTACTTTTTTATTCGTTTTTATTTTTGTAGGATTAATTTTAGAAACTAAGAATTCGTGTAAATCTGCACGATGAACAGCAAAGTTTTCATTATTATAATTATTAATTAATCGTTCTGTATCTGCCTTTAAAATTGTTTTACCTTTCCAATCTTGTATCTCAAAATCTTTCAGCATATGCCCAAGAGGAACAACTTCTTCAGATAATCCAAGTATTTCAAAAGCTTTCATAGCATTTGACGCAAGACCAAATCCTGCTCCAATTCCGCGAACTTTTTCTGATGATTCAAATAATTCGAAATCATAATTCAAATCTTGTAAAACTTTAGCTAATGTTAATCCAGCTATTCCTGCACCAGCTATCAAAAATTTTTTAGGCATACATCCAAATAAAGTATAAATTTAATTCTTTAAAGTAAATTTTCTATTATTTCGAAGGTTTTTTATAAAATGACAACTTTAAATCTATTTAGTTTTATATTTTACAATGAATTTATAAAAACACTGTATTATTCTTCGACAAGCTCAGAATGACAATTGATGTGTTTAAAATATAATCTATTTATTTTCTAAAAATGCGTTAGGGATAGAAGTGTAAATCCTTTTTTCTTAGAAAAAGATTGCAGCGGATAGCCCGCCAGAAGGGAACGCCCAAAAATAAAAAAAGCGTGATACAATTATCACGCTTTTCCTGTGTTATATGTTCAGCAAATTATGCTTCTTCATTAAAATATTTGTAGAAATAAGGAATAGTTTCAATTCCTTTGTAGAAATTGAATAAACCATAGTTTTCGTTAGGAGAGTGGATAACATCAGAGTTTAATCCGAATCCCATTAAAACAGATTTCGTTCCTAATTCTTCTTCGAAAAGTGCAACGATAGGAATAGAACCTCCGCCACGTTCTGCTAATGCTTCTTTCTCAAAAGTTTTTGCTAATGCTTTTTTAGCTGCTTGGAAACCTTTGTGGTTTGTAGGTAAAATATAAGGCTTACCTCCGTGATGTGGTTTTATTTTTACCTCTACAGAATCTGGAGCCAACGTTGGGAAATAATCTACAAATTGTTGTGTTACAATATCAGGATTTTGCCCAGGAACCAAACGCATAGAAATTTTTGCGTAAGCATGAGAAGGAATTACAGTTTTTGCACCTTCACCAGTGTAACCTCCCCAAATACCGTTAACATCTAACGTAGGACGGATAGAAGCACGTTCTATAGTAGAAAAACCTTCTTCTCCTTGTATATTCGCAATTCCGATAGATTTTTTGTACTCATCTAAATCGAAAGGAATTTTAGCTAAATCAGCTTTTTCATCCTCGTTTAATTCTAAGATTGTATCATAAAATCCAGGAATAGTAATATGACCTTTTTCGTTGATTAATTTTCCAATCATTGTTGCAAGAACATTAATTGGGTTTGGAACAGCACCTCCGTAAACACCAGAGTGCATATCTCTATTAGCACCTTTAACTTCAACTTCTACATAAGATAAACCACGTAATCCTACAGAAATAGAAGGTTGCTCATTAGAAACCATTGAAGTATCAGAAATTAAAATAACATCGTTTTTTAATTTCTCTTTATTGTTTTTAACGAAATTTACTAAAGACGGAGAACCAACTTCTTCTTCTCCCTCAATCATAAATTTTACGTTACAAGGTAATTCGTTTGTTTTGTTTAAAGCCTCAAATGCTTTTACATGCATAAACATTTGACCTTTGTCATCAGCAGCACCACGAGCAAAAATTGCTCCATCTGGATGGATATCTGTTTTTTTGATAACTGGCTCATATGGACCAGATTCCCATAATTCTAATGGATCTGCAGGTTGTACATCATAATGTCCGTAAACTAATACAGTTGGTTTAGACTCATCTACTATTTTTTCTCCATAGACAACAGGAAAACCTTCTGTTTCGCATACTTCTACATTATCTGCACCAGCATCTTTAAGATATTTAGCAACTAATTCGGCTGCATCGTTTACATCTTGTACATACGCTGGATCTGCACTAACCGATGGTATTTTAAGTAATTCGATTAATTCATCAAGAAAGCGTTGTTTATTTTCTTGTATAAATTGTTGTGTATTGTTCATTTTAAAATGTTATCAATAAGAGGTAAATTTAACTATTATTTTTCTTGTTTTCCCATAGTTTCGTGTAAAAATTTAATTTCTGTTCAGCTAACACAGCTCTTATCACTTATTAATAATTCTTTTTTTGTTTTGGGCAAACCCTTTGAGACCCGCTTTTCATTACAATCTTTGCTCATCGCAAAGGATTTCCATTACAATCGGTTTTGCGGGAAAGATAATTTACTTTAATTTTATTAAAAACACATTTATGAAGATAAAATTTTTCTTCTTTTCATTTTTATTGTTACTGTTTTCTTGTAGTTACGAAAGTTTAGGAAAACGAGAAAAAAATATATGGATAGGAGCATATTTGGACGAAGCAGGTAAATATCCAAATAATATGATTTATAATTCAGATTCAATTTTTACATACAAACAGAATATTATAAAGAAGAAAATAGAAGATAAATCAAAATTTGCAATTATAAATGATTCAATTTCCAAATTTTCTATTAATGTGGGTTTAGATACGATTAATCTCTTTTATAAAAAAGCAAGAAACACAAATTTCAAATTTAGTTTTAAAGACCTTATTATAAGTGGTTGGGAAACTAGGGAAAAAGAAGAAGATGAATCTTTAGAGAAATTAAAAAAATATATTTTTAATAAAGATTCAACGCTTATCATTCAAACAAATTATATTTATAATAATAAGATTCTTTATTCCGAAGTAGAAAATTACAATTATAGATTTATAGCTATAGATAAAACATATATTTTACAGATTTATTCGGACAATAATTTTTCTTATTTTGCTCAAATAATTCAAAAAAGTAAAAAAACATTTACAATAGAGCTTTTAAATTATATAAGACCAAAACAAATTCAATTTTCGCAAACAGATAAGAATATTCCAACGATAGAAAATAAATTTAATTTATGTTTCGAGTATTTTATTTTTGAATATTTTAATAATTATAGAGGAACAAAATTTAAAGGAGGGTTAAAAGAGATAAAGAAAATATTTGCAGATGAATATAATTATTCTACAAATAAAGAAAAACAGAATGGCTATATAAGAATTCGATTTATTGTAAATTGTGATGGAAAAATGGGACATTTTAGTGTAATGGAACTTAATGATAATTATTTACCATATTCTTTTGATTCTGGAATAGTTTTATCGTTATTTAAAATAACAACAACTGATTTGAAAGATGGATGGATACCTGGAACGTCAGATAACAATCCTTCTCAGAAGTATGATAATTACAAACATTTAACCTTTAAAATTAAAGAGGGAAAAATAATAGATATTTTACCATGAAAAAGAACGTCTGTTTTATAATTGTTTTATTTTTTATTTTGTCTTGCTCTAATCATTCTAAATATAAAAAAGAATTAAAGTCTTCTGATTATTATTTTAACCTTGGTAAAAAATATGGAGAGATAAATCAGGGAAATGAAATGGAATTAATCTATTATGATAGTGCTATTCTTGCTAATCCCAATGTAGCTAAAATTTGGTGGGAAAAATCTACGTGGCAAGTAAAAATAGGAAATTATAAAAAATATTTTGAATATATGGATAAAGCTGTAGAGTTAGATCCAGATGTATATATAGGCTGGAGAGGAGTTGTAAAAATGTATTATTTACATGATTTTGATGGAGCTTTAAAAGATTTTTTTGCTCTTCAAAAACTTCATCCAAAAACAAAAAATCTTGCTGCAAGGGGAGAAGATTTAAATTATCTGATAGGGAATGCATATTGGCAAAAGAAAGATTTTCCTAAAGCAGTAGAATATTTTAATAAAAATATAAAAGAAAATGGAGAAAAATCTGTAGATGTTTATAATTTTATTTATTTAGGAATATGTTACTATGAAATGGGTAATAATTCATTGGCAGAGATGCAATTTAATAAAGCACTAAGTTTATCAAAAGAAATAGTTGATGCACATTATTATTTAGCTAAAATTTATTCAGTAGAAAAAAAGCAAAAATTAGCAGAAAAGCATATAAATAAAGCAATTTATTATGCCAACGATGGATACTTGAAAATAGATGGTTATAGAGATGTTTTAGGTCAAATTTATCATTCGGATTTAATAAGTCTAAAAGATTCAATAGTTAATGCTAATTAAAAAGAGGAAATAAATGTTCCAGATATTAGAAATAAAACCTTTGTATATTTGCAAAAATATTAAAGAATGATTTTATATAATACTACATTTATAGTAGAGGAAAAGATACATGATGATTGGTTTGATTGGTTAAAAAATGATCATATCAATGATTATTTAAAATCTTCTTGTTTCTTAGGTGCTCGTTTAGGAAAAATAACGTCACATATAGAACCAGGAGCCGTTTCTTATTCTTTGCAATTATTTGTGAATGATCAATTGACCTTGGATACTTTTAAAGATAATTTCTTAACAGATATTCAACAAAAAAGTTTGCAAAAATTTGGAACAAATGTATTGTCTTTTGCAAGTGAAATGGAGCATATAGGAGATTTTAACTTGTAATAAATTTTAATCAAACAAAAACTCATAAATAGAAAAGCATCACAATTGTGATGCTTTTCTATTTATGTTAGATTTAATATTAAAAATAAACTTCCACTTGCAATTATTACCCATAAAATAATTGCTATTAGTAAAGGTTTGTAGCCAATATTTTTAATCATATTAAATGATAAACTTGTTCCTATTAAAAATAAAGTCAAAGTCAATGCTGATTTTGAAAACATTATTATAATAGGGCTTATCTCATGAATTATAGGTAAATAGGTATTTAGACATATAGCAATAAGAAATAAACCAATAAACCAAGGGATACTAATTTTTTTATTAGAATTTTTAAAAAATAAAAGAGTAATAAAAGAGAGAGGTATTATCCATAATGCTCTTGCTAATTTTACTGTTGTAGCAATTTGTAATGCTTCTTCTCCATATTTACTAGATGCTCCTACAACAGAACTTGTATCATGTATAGCAATAGCACACCATAAACCAAATTCATGCTGTGACATATGAAATAAATGCCCTAATGGAGGAAATATTAATAATGCGATAGAATTTAGTGTGAATACAACAGCCAAAGCAACAGATATTTGACTGTCTTTTGCTTTAGTGATAGGAGATAAAGCAGCAATTGCACTTCCTCCACATATTGCAGTTCCTGCAGCTATTAAATATCCTGTAATTCGATCTATTTTAAATACTTTTGTAAGTATAAAACCTAAAATCATCACACAAGAAATACTTATAATTGTAAATGAAATACCTTCTTTACCAACATGTATTGCAGTAAAAACATTCATCCCAAATCCTAAACCTACAACGGCTACTTTTAATAATAAATTAGATGCTTTTTTAGATAGTTTTTCGTACGGGTTTCCGAATAATTGAGCTATAAGAATTCCAATAATTAATGCAATTGGTGATGATATAAATGGCATTAAACAAAGAATAGTAAAAAAAATAAAAATTACTTTTTGATAATTTATAATATTTATATAATTGTTTTGGTTTGTTATTTTTTTCATTTTTATATTCATTATTTACAAAACAAATTTCCTGTAAATTGAATTTATATAGAAATGAAAAAAAGTAATCTGATATAACTAAAAGTTATAACGCTTAGAGAAATCAATAAACAAATTAACTAGTTTTGATTGTTCTCCTTCTTGAATAATAAAATTAAAATCTCTTTTTATTTCAAAATTCTTAATATCTACAATTTTTAATGATTGATGATTAAGTTCATTTAAAATAGAGTGAACTGATAAAAATGCGAATGAATCGGAAAATAAAAGATAGGATTTTATACTTTCTGTGCTTTCTAATTGTATTTCTATATTTAATTCATTTAGCTTGATTTGATGATTTTTAAAAGCTAAATCTATTGTTTCTAAAGTTCCAGAGCCTGGTTCACGAACAACTAAAGGGATATTTTTTAGTTGTTCTAACTTTAAAAAATTTTTAAGAGAATTTGAATGGCCATTTCTTGTTGTTAAAACGATTTCATCCTTCATTAATGGAACATAGTGAAAGGTTCTATTTTTAATTCGACCTTCTATCAAACCTAAATCAATTTTATTTTGCATTAATAATTCTTCAATTTTTTCTGAGTTTTTAGTAGTTAAACTAATTCTAATATCAGGGAATCTTTTTCTGAAACTAGCCAAAATAGGAGGTAAGACATATTGTGCAATAGTTGTACTTGCTCCGATTTTTAAATGACCATTGTGTAAATTTTTTAACTCTCCAATATCAAATTCAATTTTTTCATAAATAGAAAATATTTGATTGGTATAACTTAATAATATTTCTCCAGCTTTGGTTAATTTTATCTTTGTTCCATTACGTTCAAACAACTTAATGTTTAAATTTAATTCAATTTCTTTAATATGTTTTGTAACAGCAGGTTGAGTTATATTTAATTCATTGGATGCCTTTGTGAAATTTAATCTTTTAGCAACCGTATCAAAAACTTTTAATCTAAAATCGAACATATAAAATTTATATTTTAGTCAATAATTAAATGTTATCTAAAGATAATATTTTTGTGTTACACTAAAATAATTTATCTATTAATGACGTTTTACTTAATAAGTTTATTACTTTTATTCAAGTTAAAATATATTATGAAATATTTATTTTTTATCCTTTCTAGTCTAAGTTTTGCACAAACTTATCAAGTTGTAAACGAAGAAAAACCAGATGTTAGTTATAGAGGATTAGCATTTCAAGATGCTAAGACAATTGTAGTTTCAGGTTCTAAAAATACAATAGGAAAATCGATAGATGCAGGTAAAACATTTACTTGGATAAATCCTAAAATTGTAGAAGGACGAGACTTTAGAGATATAGAAGTTCTAGGTAAAGATAATTATTTAGTTATGGGGATTGATTCTCCTGCGTATATTTTACAAACCAAAGATGGTGGTAAAAATTGGGAGAAGGTTTATGAAAATAAAGAAAAAGGTGTTTTTCTTGATGCAATGTATTTAGATACAAAAACAGGAAAAATAACAGTTGTAGGAGATCCTATGTCTCCAGATAAACCTTTTGTATTAACTTCTTCTATTTCTAATACCAAAGATTGGAAAGTAACAACTAATTTTCATGGTCAACCATTTCGATTAAAAAATCCAAAAGAGGCATTTTTTGCATCAAGTGGGAGCAATTTATATGTAGACAATAATCAAATGTTATTAGTGACAGGAGGTGTTTTATCTAATTTATATTATTATACACCAAAAGGAGGGCAATTATATGCATTAGAAAAAACTAAATCTACAACTTCAGGAATAAATGGATTAGCCTATAATCCAACTTTAAATATAGGTTATCTTGTAGGTGGTGATTATACAAAACCAGAAGACTCTAAATACAATTTATACAAATTTAAAATAGTTTCAGGGAAAATAACTTTTCAAGACTCTTGGTCATATCCAGAAGGATATAAATCAGGCGTTACGATTATAGATAAAGATAAAGTTATGGTTTGTGGCTACAAAGGGGTTGATTATTCAACAGATGGTGGTCATAATTGGAAAAATATAACAAAAGATAGTTATAATACTTGTATTGTTTCACCAGATAAAAAATATGTTATTTTAGTAGGGAATAAAGGTAAAATAGGAAAGGTTATTTTATAATTTTTGTTTTTAATATTTCGAAAGTCTATTTTTATAGAATGGAATTACCTACACTAAAATTTAATAAGTCTGAATGTGGAGTTGATTTTTTACTGAATGTATTATCATGTAAAGATATTAAACAAAGTTATTTTACATCAGATTTTTCTAATACAGATTTTTTTGAAGTACTCTTTTTTAAAAAAGGAAAAGGTTATTTATTTTTAAATCATGAAAAAATAGAAATTAAAGATAATTCTATTGTTTTTATTTCTCCACTTCAAAAAAGAAAATGGCAATTAGATATTAATTATATTCAGTTTGATTTATTAATATTTCAAGAAGATTTTTTAAATGATTTTTTTTCAGATAAACTTTTTACATATCGTTTACTTTATTTTTACCAACTAGAATTTCCTTTAATAATGGATGTTTCTCATCAAAAATTAGAAAAATACCATTACTTATTAATTGAAATGAAATCCGAATTAAATAAAACAAAAATAGATAGTGTTCATATTATTCGATCTTTAATTTATTATTTACTTCAAAAATTAAATAGGGAATATGCAAGTGCAAATAATCTTATTTTAAGTGAAAAACAATCAAATTATGCCTTTACTTTTAAAAAACTTATCGAAATACATATAGAAGATAAACAAAGAGTGAATGATTATCTTCAGTTATTAAAAATAAGTCGAATTTCATTGAATAAATCTGTAAAAAAACAATTTAATATAACTCCAACAGAATTATTAAAAAAACGATTATTAATTCAAATAAAAGATTACTTGATTTATACTGATTTATCCGTTCAGGAAATCTCTCAAAAACTAAACTTTTCAGAGTCAAATCATTTAATGAGATTCTTTAAAAAACTAACAGGTATTACAATTTCAGAATTTGTATTTCGTTATCAAAATGGTCTGATTAAATAGATTTTTGGTAGTTATTCATTTTTTATTGAGAATTAATTTTGCTTTATTAAAAACAAATTCTATGAGTAATAAAGCATTAATTGTTATTGATATTCAAAATGACTATTTTGAATATGGAGCTATTCCACTACACAAACCAATAGAGGCAAGTTTAAATGCCGCTAAAATTATTAATGATTTTAGAGTAAAGAAATTACCTATTGCACATATACAACATATTTCTAGTAATCCTGAATTAATGCCAATTTTTATAGATGGTACAAATGGTGTCGAAATTCATGATAATGTAAAACCATTAGATAATGAAAAGGTTATTAAAAAATTCTATCCAAACAGTTTCAGAGAAACAGATTTATTAAATTATTTGAAATCCAATAATATAGATGAAGTTGTAATTGTTGGTATGATGACACATATGTGTATAGATGCTACAACTAGAGCAGCTTTCGATTTTGGATACAAATGTACAGTTATAGCAGACGCTTGTGCTTCAAAAGATTTAGAAATTAATGGAAATATTGTAAAGGCAAATGATGTCCATAATGCATTTCTTTCTGCACTAGCATTTTTTTATGCAAAAATTGATAATACAGTTCAATTTTTAGAAAATTAAAATAATAAGCGAACTGGATAATTATTATCCAGTTCGTTTTCTTACAATCAAATAGATAACTTATTTTATCTTTGCAGAAAATTAAAATAATTGTTTATTCATTTACGATACAGTTTATCTAAAAAATCTATTTATTTAATCACACTTTTAGTTAGTCTTATAACTTTAGTTGCACTTATTGTTTTAAGTTTTCTACTTACAAAAGAAAGCATAAAAAACAATGAAGAATTTGCACGCAAAAGTTTTTTTAGTAAATATGATGCTATTTATTTTGAATTTGATAAAATGTCAAATTACAAAAAAGTTATTCAGAATGTTGTAAATAAATCGAATAAAGATAACTATAGAGAGCATTTAGGTGTTTTAAATGATTTGAATAGTCAAAATGATTTAAAATTATATAATTGGGCTTTTTTAAATACTTCAGATAAAAATAGTTTTGATTCGTTAAAATTATATTCTAATGCGATTGACAGAGAAATTAGCACATCTGATAATTTTTTTCATAACAAATTAGGTAAACAAAATAATAGCATAATAATTAGATATAAAGGAAATAATTATTGGACGCATTATTTCTTCAAAAAAACGTCTAACTTATATTATGGTTATACATTTAATTTGAATGATTTGCATGATTATTTTGTAAATATAAATGAGAATACATTTAATTATGCTTTTGTTTTTGATAATAAAGGCTATTGTATCACTCACCCAGATGAAAAGTTTATAGGTAAAAATATTTTTGATTTCACAACAATAACTCCAAATGATACCATAACTAGTAATTTAAAATCTGGTTATACAGAAAATAAAGCTATTTCAGAATACTTGACAGAAACAGAAATTACCCGATTTATAAAACCAATGAAAGTAAACGATTTTGATGGTTATGTAGTTGTAGGTCATTTAAATTTTCTGATAGAAGAAAGTGTTTTTCCTACAAAACTATATGTTGCGATAATTTTCTTAACCACAATAATATTAATTAGCTTCATATTTTTACTTTTTAATTTAATAACTAGAAAAGCTTACCAAGAAAATGAAATTGTTATTAAGGATAAAAACAGGCTTTTAATTGAAAATGAAGAAGTTATAAAAGAAAATGCTTTAAATCAATTAAAACAACTAAAAAATCAAATTAATCCACATTTTTTATTTAATTCTCTTAATACATTATATATGATAATTGGATTAGATTCTAAAAAAGCACAACGTTTTACAATGAATTTATCCAAAATTTATAGATATCTTATTGTTCCTCCAAAAGAGAATATTGTTTCTGTAGAGAAAGAATTAGATTTTATAAGTCAATATATGGAATTACAAAAAAATCGTTTTCACGAAGAATTAATTTTCAATTTAGAAATTAAAGATCAAAAAAGTTTGTTAAAATTTATTCCTTATTTAGCTTTGCAATTAGTTGTAGAAAATTGTATAAAACATAATATTGCGACAATAGAAAATCCTTTAACCATAAATATAAGATTAGAAACTGATTATTTAATCGTTAATAATACTTATCAATTGAAAGATACTTTTGAAGAAAATGCTCATTTTGGTCTTGATTATTTAAAAAAAATGTATGATTTTTATAATACTAAATCTTTTAAAACTGAAATCAAAAATGGCTTATTTATCTGTGTACTTCCATTAATTAAATAATAAAATAACCATTCACTCTTAAAAAAAAGCTATTCACTCTATAAAAATTTGTTAATTTTTTAACATGACTTAAGTTTAGAGCATTAATGTAAACATAATGTAAATTAAGTCGAAAATGAGTTTGATGCCAGATAGAAAATACCATTATGCCATTTGTTTAGGATTGGCCCTTTCATCTTCTGTACTTTACGGTCAGAAGACAGAAAAAAAGAAGACAGATAAAGTTGAAAAAACTGAAAAAACCGATTCTATTTCAAAAAAATCAAAAAAAATTGATGAATTAATTAAGAAAGGAACATATAAGAAAGGACTTTTTAATATTATTGAAGTTAAAAATGATATTTATTTTGAGATTCCTGATAGTCTTTTTGGGCGTCAATTTTTAGTTGTTAATAAACTTTCTCAAGTTCCAATGCAAATAAATGAAGCAGGGCTGAACAAAGGAATGAACTATGAAAATAAAATAGTAAGTTTTTATAAAGACGAGAAAGCAAAAAAGATTTGGGTAAAAACATTAAATCCAATTGCTTCTTCACCAAAAGATGATGCAATTACAGCCTCTGTAAAAAATAACTTTTCTGAATCAATTATTGAAGTATTTGATATTGAAGCTCAAAATAGTGACTCAACAAAAATTGCAATTAAAGTAAATAAAATATTTGATGGTAATCAAAAGAGTTTTAATGATGTTTTATCTAATACAGGATTAGGAGGATCAGTAAAATCTAATCTATCATATATAGAGCAAGTAAAAACATTCCCGGAAAATATAGTTGTAAAATCTCAATTATCAACTTCAGTAAACGAAGGTGGAGGGGATTTAGCCGTTACATTGGGTGTTACAAGTAATTTAGTGTTATTACCAGAAACACCTATGCAACCACGCCAATCGGATAATAGAATAGGATATTTTACTGAAAAACATTGGTTTTTTAATGATAAACAACACAAGATGGAAGACCAACGTTTTATTACACGTTGGCGTTTAGAACCAAAAGATATTGATAAAGAAAAATATTTAAGAGGAGAGTTAGTAGAACCTAAAAAACCTATTATTTATTATATAGATCCATCTACACCAAAACAATGGAGACAAAAAATAATTGATGGTGTATATGATTGGCAAGTTGCTTTTGAGCAAGCTGGTTTTAAAAATGCAGTAATAGCTAAAGAAGCAGATCCTAATGACAAAGATTTTGATATTGATGATGTACGTTATTCTGTTATAACCTATGCAGCTTCTCCGAAATCTAACGCTATGGGGCCTTCTGTAGTAGACCCTAGAAGTGGGGAAATTATTGAAGCTGATATTATTTGGTGGCATAATGTAATGACTTCATTGCACGAATGGATGCGTATACAAACAGGGCCAATCGATTCTAAAGCAAGAGCAAATAAATTTAGTGACGACCATATGGGAGAAGCTATCCGCTTTGTTTCTTCTCATGAAGTTGGTCACACGTTTGGACTTAAACATAACATGGGATCATCATTTGCTTATCCAGTAGATTCTTTACGTTCTAAAGAATTTACAGATAAAATGGGAGGGACAGCTCCATCTATTATGGATTATGCACGTTATAATTATGTTGCGCAACCAGAAGATGGTGTAACAGCTATTACTCCTAAAATAGGATTGTATGATAAATATGCAATAGAATGGGGATATCGTTGGTATCCAAATAAAGATGTAGAAAAGAAATCTTTAAATAAAATGTTAGAAATCCATCAAAATGATCCAATTTATTTTTATGGAGAACAACAAGATTATGTTAGTACAATTGATCCTCGTTCACAATCGGAAGATTTAGGTGATGATGCTGTATTAGCGAGTGAATATGGATTAAAGAATTTAAAACGTGTTTCTGATAATATTATAAAATGGACCTACGAAAAAGATAAATCTTATATCGATGCTGGTAAATTATATTTTGGGACAATTGGTCAATGGGATTTATATTCAAATCATGTATTGGCTAACGTAGGTGGAATTTATTTAAATAGTACTGTATTTGGAGATAATAAGAAATCGTATGAAGCTGTTCCAGCAAAAATGCAAATAAAAGCTGTTGATTACCTTATAAAGAATGTTTTTACAATTCCAAAATGGTTATTCTTTAACGAGATTACAGATAAAACATACGCAATTAAAAATTCTCCATTTGGACCATACGAACAAACACCATATACATTAGCAAGAGAAATGCAATATAGTGTTGTTTATTCATTACTTTCTGATGATAGATTATTGAGATTATTAGAAAATGAATTAAATCAAGAAGAAAGAGAATCAAAAGAAAATGTTTTCACAGTTGAAAAACTGTTTGATCAAGTAAGAAATTCAATTTTCGATAAAAAATCTAATCTTTCTATTTTAGAAAGAATGACTCAAAAAAATTATGTTGATGCATTAATTGTTTCTTCAAATAAATTATTCGAAAAAACAACTGTAACAGGAATACAATTAAACCAAAATTTACAATTACCAACCATCTGTAATTATTTGGAAGATGATAAATCTATCCGAAATATTAACTTTTCTTCAATGAAAAGAGTGTCAGAAGTAACTACCTATAAAAGAGCAGAATTACAAAAGTTATTAAGTCTTTTAAACAAAAAGAAAAATAAAGGAAACGAGGCAACAAAAGCCCATTATGCTGACTTAATTTTAAGAATTAACGAAGCTTTAAAGTAATACTAAAATGAAGAAAACACTATTTTTTTTACCTCTTTTAGCTGATAGTTTAGCATTTGCGCAAGAGAATCAGGATAAAAGGGTAATTACCGGTAAAGTTACTGATGACGACACAATGGTTGCTATTGGAGGTGCTTCTGTGAAAATAGAAGCACAATCGATATCTACTAAAACAAATCAGAAAGATGTTATTGAAAGTTTAACGATTGGAACAGTTACTGATGAAAACGGTAATTTTACGTTAGAAATTCCAGCAAATACAAAATCTGTATTAATTAGTTATTTAGGTTATGAATCTAAAAAGATTGACCTTTCTGCAGATGATAAGAATTACACAATTAGTTTAATTCCATCTGATGAATTTATTACGACACCAGGTAATAATGACTTACAAGAGGTTGTAGTTACAGGTTATCAAAAAATAGAAAAACGTAAATTAACATCTGCTGTTGCTACAGTAAAAATGGATGATATTGAACAAGCTGGTGTTGCTAGTGTAGATCAATTATTACAAGGGCAAATAGCAGGTGTTGCTGTAACTCCTGAAACTGGTTCTCCAGGTGGGGCTACAAAAATTAGAATTCGTGGTACAGCTTCTTTATCTGGTTCTCAGGATCCATTATGGGTAATAGATGGTTTACCATTAGAAGGGAGTGATGTGCCTAATTTTAGTGATAAGGATAATATTGATCAGTTACAAAATTTTTCCATTGCAGGTTTAAACCCAAATGACATTGAAGATATAACAATTCTTAAAGACGCCGCTGCAACAGCTATTTATGGTGCAAGAGCTGCAAATGGAGTAATATCTATTACAACAAAAAGAGGTAAAAAAGGTAGAATGCAAATTAACTTTTCTGCAAATACATTTGTAAATACTCGACCAAATTTTGATCGTTTAAATTTATTAAATGCTTCAGAGAAAGTAGATTTAGAATTAATGTTAGCTGGAAGAGATGACTTAACTTATCGTAATACGAAAGGTGAAGTGATGAGAATTTTGCAGCAAAATAATCAATTAGATACGTATAGATCTGGAGGATTATCAGCATTAAATTCTACGACTCTAGGAGAGATAAATGCTCTAAGAGGTAATACAACAGATTGGGGAAAACTATTATATCAAAATGCAATTAATAAGCAGTATGGTTTAAGTATTTCTGGAGGAAATGATTTATCTGATTATTATTTTTCTTTGGGATATTATGATGAAAATGGTACAACTATAGGAACAGGTTTCGAACGTTATAACTTAACATTGAAAAACAATTACAAGTTAACAGATCGTTTATCTGCTGGTATTTCTATTTTTGCGACATCAAGTGATCGTAATTCTTTTTTAACAGATACAGATGCATCTATCAACCCAATTAATTATTCTCGTAATGCTAATCCATATTTATCTCCTTATAATGCTGACGGAAGCTATCGTTATGATAAAGATATAGATGGTTTTGAGGATACTTATATTCCATTCAATTTTATAGAAGAAAGATCAAATTCTCGTTATACTTTAAAGAATAGAGCTTTAAAAGCCATTATGGATCTTGAGTATAAAATAGCTAAAGGGCTTAAGATTACTTCTCAATTTGGAATGCAATATGATAATAACAAAACAGAGAAGTATGCAGGTCAAGAAACTTATTTTACACGTAAATTAAAACAAAATACGCGTTATTATCAATCAGGGTATAAGTACTTTTTACCAGATGGAGATGTAAAACAAAATTGGTTCAATGATTATTTTCAATACAATTGGAAATTACAAGCAACTTATAGTACAACAATAAATGATCGTCATGAGATAGATTTAATGGCTGGTACAGAGCTAAGAAGAACACAAGATAAAACAACTATATCTCGTGCTTTTGGTTATAATCCAATTACTCGTCAAGCAACAACTATTATGTTTCCTAACTCTAGTTCTGCAGCAGATCAACGCTTTAGAACTTATGACGAAACTCCTGAAGTTATTAATGCATATGCTTCTATGTATGCAACTGCAGCTTATACTTACGATAAAAAATATACATTTTTTGGAAGTGTAAGATATGATGGGACAAATTTATTTGGAGTTGATAAAAAATATAAATATCTACCAATATGGGCAGTTTCAGGATCTTGGTTAGTTTCGAGAGAGTCATTTATGGAAAATGTTAATTTTATTTCAGAATTAAGATTGAGAGCCTCTTATGGTCTACAAGGAAATATAGATCGTAATACTTCTCCATTTTTTATAGGAGATTATAAAGATACAACTATACTACCAGGAAGTAAAGAACCTACAATAGTTGTTTCAAATCCACCAAATGGGAAATTACGTTGGGAAAAAACAACAAATGTGAACTTTGGAATGGACTTAGGTTTACTAAAGAATAGAATTAATCTTACTGTTGATGTTTATAACAGAAAAGGGACTGATATGATTAGTATGAGAGAAACTCCATTAGAAACTGGTTTTGCTTATACAATGGTTAACTGGGGAGAAATTACAAATAAAGGTTTTGAAATTGCTCTTACTACAAGAAATATTGATACTAAAAATTTTAAATGGTCAACTACAATTAATTTAGCTCATAATAAAAGTAATGTTTTACAAGAAAATGTAAGTGAGAATAGTACTTTGCCTTCACGAGTTGGATTACCTGTAAATGCTGTGTTTGCATTGAAAACAGCTGGTCTTGATGAAGCTGGAAATCCAATGTTTTGGAAAGGAAAAGAAAAAGTTTCAGCAAAAGATTTCTTTGCATTATATGATTTATATGCAGATTTTCTACCAGGAGAAATAGCAGAGTCTAAGTTAACAAATGCAGAAATGAGAAGTCTGTTTACATATATTGGAGATCGTGATCCAAAGTTTACAGGTGGTATTATAAATACGTTCAAAATAAAAGATTTTGATATTAATGTCTCAGCAGCTTTCAATTACAAACAAACGATCATGAGTACTCCTCCTTACAGAGGAATGGAAGTAGATCCTGGCCGTAATTATTCACAAGCTATATTACAAGCAGGTAATACGTTACCTGGAATTACAAGTCCTGTAATGGGTGATGATGATTCTTGGATGGTTAATAAATGGTTTGCAGGAAATAGAGCAAGCGCATATAATTTATTAGATATATGGGCAAAACAAGTAAGTTATTTACGTATTACAAGCATTAGACTTGGATATAATCTTCCTTCACGTTTTACAGAATCTATTGGTGTAAAAAGCTTAAAACTAAGTATAGAAGGACGTAATCTTTTTGTATTTAGTAATGGATATAAAGGTTATTTTGATCCGGAAACTTATGGAAACATATATGCACAACCAATTGCTAAATCTGTAACAATGGGATTAAATGTCTCTTTTTAAAAATGAAATTAACATGAAAAAAATAATTATATTATTAAGTGTATTTGCAGCTAGTTTTGTTGCTGTAAGTTGCGATAGTTATTTGGATATTGAGCCAGAAGGAAAAATTATACCAAAAACAGTTGATGATTATAGAAAAGTACTTACAACTGCTTACTCAATTTATCCTCAACATAAATCATTAACATCTTTAAGAACAGATGAAGTTTTTTTAGATGAAGAATCTGTTGACTTTGCTTCTTACAGGGAAGTAGCAATGTGGAAGGATACAAACTTGGATCAGTCTACAACGCCATTTCAATGGCAAGCTTTTTATGAAGTGATTTTTTATACAAATCAAATTATAAATGAGGGACAAGGTACAATGGAAACTTCATCTGATAAAAATCAATTATTAGCTGAAGCTTATGCACTACGTGCATATGCATATTTTGATTTAATTAATTTATATGGCAAGCCATATAATGTTTCAACGGTAGATTCTGATAAAGGAGTACCATTAAACTTATCATTAGATTTAGAAAAGACACTTGCTCCATCTACAGTTGGTGAAATTTATTCTCAAATTCATAAAGATTTAGAAGCATCAGCATCATTAATGGTATTAGATCAGCAAGCTTTAGGTATAAATTATCGTTTTTCTAAAATTGCTTTAGCTTCATTCAATGCAAAAGTAGATTTATATCAACAGAATTGGGATTCAGCACTTAATAATGCTAATTTGGCTTTGAGTATAAATAGTAATTTGATTGATTTAAATTCAAATAAAGTTTTACCAAATAGATATGATTCTACAGAATCTATTATGGCATTAGATTACAATTTTACCTCTGCTTTGCAATCTTCAACATTTGCATCAGATGAATTGATAAATAGTTATGATCAAGAAAATGATTTACGTTTCTCTGTTTATTTTGAAAGTAATGATAATAAATACAAAATATTAAAAGGAGGAAGCTCTGATTTTAAATCTACTTTTAGAACAACTGAATTATATTTTATAAAAGCAGAGGCTCTTTTAAAACTTAATCGTTTAGATGAAGCAAAATCAACATTAAATAGTGTATTAAAAAATCGTTACACTACAGAAGGTTATAATTTAATTACAACTGCTGTTTCTTCTATGAATATGGATCAATTTATGTCTTTTATTTTAGATGAGAGAAATAGAGAGTTTGCTTTAGAAGGTCAACGTTGGTTTGATCTTAGAAGAGCAAATCAAAAAGAAATAAAACATACACTAAGTGGGGTGGAATATATTTTACAAAAAAATGATGTAAGATATACGATTGAAATCCCTACTGCTGCAAAATTAAATAATCCAAATTTGTAAAACTCGATAAAAGCCGTTTAGTAATTTATTATTAAGCGGTTTTTATTTAACTTTGCGATTCTATGAAAGTAGCAATTGTAGAGGATGAATTATTAGCTGCAAATTATTTAAAACAGCTATTAGAGCAACAAAATATTATAAACATAGATTATATTAAAGTTTTACGATCTAAGCAAGAAGCTGTTCTGTTTTTTTCGGATAACAATGTTGATCTTATTTTTATGGATATTCAACTTGGCGATGGAAATAGTTTAGAGATTTTTGAAAAAGTTGAAATTAAAAATCCAATCGTTTTTGTAACAGCTTACGATGAATATGCACTAAAAGTATTTAAACACTTTACGATTGATTATATTTTGAAACCTTTTGAAAATGATGAAGTTTTATCAGCTTTAACAAAATATAAAAGCATCTCTACCTCATTTGATATTACTTCAACTTTAGATTCTCTAGTTTCAATAGAAAACCAGACAAAATCAAAAGTCTTAAATAAAATTATGGTTTCTAATGGTAATAAATTGATTGTTTTAGAAGAAGAAGAAATTGCTTATTTTTTCGCTTCTGGGAAGCATCTTTTTATTACAACTATAGACAATAGAACATATATATATAATGATAATTTGAAAGATATTATAGATAAATTAAATTCAAATGTTTTCTTTAAAATAAATCGTAAATATATTGTAAGTAAAGAAGCTATAAAAGAAGTAATAAAACACTCTAGTCAAAAAATAGAAATAATACTTAATCCTTTACCAGAAATAAAAACTGAAATACTAATTAGTAAAATGCAGATTTCTGAATGGAAAAAATGGATGGAAAAATAAAAAGGAGCAATATATTTATTGCTCCTTTTTATTTCGTTTTATATCTTCTGAATTTTAAAACCTGCATCAGTTACAGCTTCTACAACTTCTTCCTCATCTTCGTTGGTTGTAACAGTTAATACTTTTTTCTCGTCGTTGGTATCAACTTTCCAATTGTTTTCACCAACAGCTTCATCCAAAAATGGTTTTACAGATTTTATACAACTATCACAGTTGATATTTGTTTTAAATTTTAATTCTTTCATGGTTTTACAATTTCTTATCAAATTTATAAAGATTTAGTAAGATTAAGAAAATGTTTAAGTAATATTTGATGATGAAATTTAAATAAAAATCAATGAAACGTAATATTGATGTTGTTGTAATTTCGGATGTTCATTTAGGAACTTATGGTTGTAAAGCTAAAGAGCTATTAGCTTATTTGCAGTCGATCAATCCCAAAAAAATCATTTTAAACGGGGATATTATTGATATTTGGAGTTTTAAAAAAAGCTATTTCCCTGAAAGTCATTTACAAATTATCCGTTATATACTTACTCTTTCTGAGCAAGGAATTCCAATAATTTATATAACTGGTAATCATGACGAATTATTGAGAAAATTTTCTACAATGAATTTTGGTCACATTGTTTTAACGGATAAATATCTTTTAAAGCAAGAAAATAAAGTGAGTTGGATTTTTCATGGAGATGTTTTTGACGCTTCTATTCAGCATTCCAAATGGATAGCAAAATTAGGAGGGTGGGGATATGATAAATTAATTCAGTTTAATTATTGTATCAATGTGTGTTTAGAATTTTTTGGAAAAGAACGTTATTCACTATCTAAAAAAATTAAAAACTCTGTAAAAAAAGCAGTAAAACATATTAATGATTTTGAACAAACTGCAGCAGAATTAGCAATAGAAAATAATTATGATAATGTAATTTGTGGACATATACATCAACCACAATTAAGAAAAATAAAGACAGATAAAGGTAATTGTGTTTACATGAATTCTGGAGATTGGATAGAAAATTTATCTTCTTTAGAGTTTACAAATAATAAATGGTCAATTTTTTATTTTGATGAGCATAAAGAAGAACTCATGACAAGTTTCGAAGAGATTGAATTTAATGATTCAATAGATGAACTAATTTTCTCAATTCTAAATCAAAAATAAATGAAAATTCTATATGCACTTCAAGGAACAGGTAATGGACATTTGGCAAGAGCTCAAAAAATGTTACCAATTTTAGAGAATTTTGGAGAATTAGACGTATTTGTTAGTGGAAGTAATTCACAATTATCATTAAAAAATTATAATTACAAACAACATAAAGGTCTTTCGTTATTTTATAATCAAATGGGAAGGGTTTCTTATAAAAAGATTCTTAAAGAAAATAATTTTAAATCTTTCTGGAAAGAAGTAAATGACTATCCTATTGAGAAATATGATTTAATTATTAATGATTTTGAGCCAATAACAGCGCATGCTGCACGAAAAAAAAGAAAAGAAATTATTGGACTAAGTCATCAAGCATCTTTGTTGTTTGAAGAAACGCCAAAAGTAAAAAATAAAGCAGGAGAAATAATTATTAAATATTATGCTCCATCATCAAAAAATTATGGTTTTCATTTCGAACAGTATAACGACTCTATATTTTTACCAATTATTAGAGATAAAATTAGAAATCTAAATCCAAAAGAAAAAGATTATAATTTGGTTTATTTACCAAGTTATCATCCAAAAGAAATTGTAGAAAAATTATCTGTAATAAAAGATAGTAATTGGAAAGTTTTTTCACCTTTTGTTGAACATTCAGTTAAACAATTTAACGTAGAAATATATCCAATTGATGAACGGCTTTTTATAAAAGCGCTAGAGAATTGTTCAGGTGTTTTATGTGGAGCTGGTTTTGAATTGCCCGCTGAAAGTTTATTTCTTAAGAAAAAATTATTTGTTATACCAATAAAAGGTCAATATGAACAGTTATGCAATTGTGAAGCTTTAAAACAAATTGGTGTAGCATTTTCTTATGATTTAAATTTAGAAAAAATTCAGAGATGGGCAGATTCATTTAAAATAATAGAAAAAGATTTTCCCGATCAATCATATGAAATTGCAAAAAAAATATTTTTATGAAATATTCTTAATGCAATGGTATTTTTTGCGTTAGGGATTGTAGTGAAAATCCTTTTACATTGATGACTGAGCTTTGTTGAAGTCTATTTGTAAAAGATTGTAACGTAAAGCCCGACCAAAGGGAACGCCCGAATATGTATTAGTAATAACTATGTATTTCTCCAAAAAGCAGGAGTAAATAAAATTAATATTGTAAATAATTCTAATCGACCTAAAATCATTAAAAAACTGCATAATAATTTAGCTCCATCTGATAAAGAATTCATTGATGTTCCTGGACCATATTCGCCAATACCTGGACCAATATTTCCTAGTGTTGATGCTGTTATAGTAAGTGATGTAAGGATATTTTGAAAACTCATTGTGACACCATAATTCAATAATCCAAAAAGAATAGAACTAATAATCCAAATAATCATAAACATCACAAAAAATGCCATTACATGAAATACAATTGATTGATGCAAAGATCGTTTGTTATATCTTACAGGAATGATAGCATTAGGATGTAATATTCGTTTAAATTCTACCCAACTATTTTTTAATAAAATGACGTGTCTTATAACTGTTATTCCTCCAGATGTTGAACCTGCTGAACCGCCAATAAAAAATAAAGCAAAGAAAATAAGCGTCGTAACACTTAACCAATTTGTGTAATCTTCCATTGCTAAAGCCGTTGTAGATGCAATAGAAACAACATGAAATAATGAATTTCTAAAAGAATGCTCAAGGTTTGTCCATGAATAAGTTCCTGTTGAGTAATTAGGATAAATAATATAAAAAAGAGCTAGAAAAATAATAAAAGTTGTCATTAGAATTAAACCAACCCACCATCTAAATTCTTCATTGTTCCATATTTTTTTAAATTGACCTTTTATCATTAAATAGATAAGAGCAAAGTTAGTTCCTCCTAAAAACATCATAAAAATGAAAACGTATTGAATAAAAATATTATTATTCCAATACATTACACCTTCGTTTTTTGTAGAAAAACCTGCAGTTGCTATTACACTCATTGCATGGTTTGTTGCGTCGAATAAATTCATTCCTCCAAAATAAAGTAGAGCTGCAAAAAATAAGGTTAAGCCTAGATAAACTAGCCATAAATTTTTTGCTGTTTCTGTAATTCTAGGATGTATTTTATCTGTATGTATTCCTGGAGCTTCTGCCATAAATAATTGTCGACCTCCAATTCCTAAAAAGGGTAATATGGCAATTGTTAGTACAATAATTCCCATTCCTCCAATCCAATTGGTTGTACTTCTCCAAAATAAAATGCTTTTTGGTAGGCTTTCTACATTATCATAGATAGATGTTCCTGTAGCTGTATATCCAGAAACGGTTTCATAAACAATATTTACAACACTAAAATTTTGAGAGATAATATGATCATTGGGGAGAAAAAATAGAGAAGAAACATAGGGAAGACAGCCTGAAAGGATAAGAAAAAGCCAGCCAACACATACAACAATATAACCTTCCCTTTTGCTAATATGTTTTCGTCCGTCTTTTGTGAAGTAAACCATTAATAGCCCACCAATACCAACTAAACAACCAGAGAAAAGGAATGAATAGGAGAGATGATCACCAAAATAAATGCTTACACAAGTTGCTATAAGCATAAATAGAGCGTTCAGTAATAATAGAACACCTGAAAGGTTGAGAATGACTTTAAAATTAAGTGATTTCATTATTTGAAATATTTAGTCACTTTAGAAATTAAATTAGCTTTTGTAAATACAACAACATGATCATTTGGTTGTATCTCAAAATCTAATGTTGGTATAAAACCTTCATTTTTTCTTACAATTCCAGCAATTATGGTTCCATCACTAAATGGGAAATCACTAACTTTTTTATAAGCAATTTCTGAATTATCATGTATTTTAAATTCAAGAACCTCAGCATCTAAATCAGATATACCTGTTACATCTATTACAGAACCTTGACGTATGTAACGAAAAATACTATCAGCTGTTAACAATTTTTTATTAATAAAAGCATTAATACCAACTTCTTGGCTAAGATGTATATAGTCTATGTTTTCAACTAATGCAATTGTCTTTTTTACTCCTCGCGATTTTGCTAATAAACAAGACATAATATTTGTCTCAGAACTTCCTGTAACAGCAATAAATGCATCAGAATCGGATATACCTTCTTCAATTAATAATTCACCATCACGACCATCACCATTAATAATTAGGATATTATTTAATTCATCAGCTAAATCAAAGGCTTTACTTCTATCAATTTCAATTAATTTGACATTATGTTTGTTTTCTTTTAGAATTTTAGATGTTTTTACACCAATACTTCCTCCACCCAAAACAATTATATTTTTGAAATATTCTTGTTTTTTTCCGAGTATTTTATAAATCTCTAAAATTCCTGTTTTTTTAACGATAAAATAAACATGGTCATTGATTCTGAAATCAGTATTATCTTCTGGAATAATAGTTTCGTATTCACCTTTATCATTACTTCTAATAATAGCAATTGGAGTAAAAAGGTTTTCTTTTCCACCTTTTGTCGTTAAATACATATCCTTGAATCGTTTGTCTAATATTCTACAATCTTCATCTAGTACAGTACCTACTAAAAATAATTGACCATTTGCAAAAGGGTGCATAGCATTAAATGCAGATTGCTGAACTAATGAATATATTTCATCTGCAGCAAGTTTCTCTGGACTAATTAATGCATCAATCCCCATTTTATCAATCCAAAATTGATTTTCTTTATATAAAAATTCAGGATTGGAAATACGAGCTAAAGTTCTTTTAGCTCCCATATCTTTTGCTATTGATGCACTTGTTATATTTGTATTTTGTAAATGGGTTACAGATATAAACATATCTGCATTATTGGCTCCAACTTCTCTCAAAGCTTTGAAAGAAGTTATGTCACCACGATAAGCCATTACATCTAATGAGTTTTCGATAAGAGCTAATTTATCTTTATCCATATCCATAATGACAATGTCATTCATTTCATTAGAGAGTAATTTGGCTAAATGAAAACCAACTTCACCAACACCACCAATAATAATTTTCATGAAGATTATTTTTCAGATTTACTTATTTTTTTGTTTCTTTTTGTCCCATTAACATTAAGAAAGCTTTTAAGAAATCATCTATTTCTCCATTCATTACAGCATCCACATTACCTGTTTCGTGTGCTGTTCTTACATCTTTTACCAATTTATAAGGGTGCATTACATAATTACGAATTTGAGAACCCCATTCAATTTTCATTTTGTTTGCCTCAATTTCATTTCGAGCAGCCATTTTTTTGTCTAACTCTATTTTATATAATTCAGATTTTAACATTTCCATCGCTCGTTCACGGTTAGCTAACTGAGAACGTTCTACTTGACAAACAACAACAATTCCTGTAGGTTTGTGAGTTAACTGAACTTTTGTTTCAACTTTATTTACATTTTGTCCTCCAGCTCCACCAGAGCGAGAAGTTTGTAATTCAATGTCAGCAGGATTTATTTCAATTTCTATTGTATCATCCACAATAGGAGAGACGTATACAGAAACAAAACTTGTATGTCGTTTAGCATTACTATCAAAAGGAGAAATACGAACCAATCGATGAACACCATTTTCACCTTTTAAGTATCCAAAAGCAAACTCACCTTCAATTTCTAATGTTACAGTTTTTACACCAGCAACATCTCCAGCTTGGTAGTTTAATTCTTTTACTTTGTATCCATTTTTTTCTGCCCACATTAGGTACATACGCATAAGCATAGATGCCCAATCACAAGATTCAGTTCCTCCAGCTCCAGCAGTTATTTGAAGTACAGCTCCAAGATTATCTCCTTCTTCAGAAAGCATATTTTTGAATTCAATATCTTCTAAAAGTTTAGCTACAATATCGTATTGTTCTTGTACTTCTTCATCGGTAACTTCACCTTCACGGTTAAATTCAGCTAATACTTCAACATCATTTACAGCATTTGCAATTGTTTGGTATTCATCAATCCATTTTTTCTTTCCTCTAAGAATTTTCATGAAACTTTCAGCTTCTTTAGGATTATTCCAAAACTCTGGAGATGCAGCATGTTCTTCTTCATTTTGAACTTCAATTTCTTTTTGTTCAATTTCCAGATATTCGTACAATTCCTGTGTGCGTTTTTGGATGTCTTTTAGTAATTCGTTATTAAACATAAATACAAATGTATAAAATTAGAAGTTAAAAATATTAAGCAGCTATAAAACGGTCATCTTTACCATTCCAAGATAAAACCTTATAAGAAATACCTTCTTCAGTTTTAATATCTTGTTCTTTTAAAACTAAAAATGTATCATCCCAGTCATTATCTTCATAACTAACAACCCAAAATAATTCATTAAAAAATAAACCTTCTAAAATATATAAAAGTTCTTCAACAGAATCAACTTTATATGTTGTATATGAATGTGATGTCTTTATCCAGATTTCATTTTCTTCAGAAGTTTGGATAAAAAAATCTCCAATCTCTGCTTTATATTCATTCTCTATATGAAATTCTAATAAATTAGTATCTTTCTTTTGTAATCCTTCTAAACTAGGGATAACTTCAATGATTTGATTATATATTTTAATTGAAAAATCGTTCATTTTATTTAAAAAATTAGTTTGCAAAAATAGAAGTAATTATCTAATTCTTACATGATATTTGTATTCTATGAACTTAAAAAAATTAAATAGCTTATATTCAAAATCATAACCATAATCTACCGTAGGATTTAAATCTATGCTTACAGCATATAAATCAGGATTATAAGCAAATGGTTGCAAATATCTTTGATTCCATATAATTACATATTGTCTGTTTTGTTGTTTGTAATATTGTTCGGTATAGAAAGTTTTAGGTAATGCAATCGATTTTAAATAAACATCATATTGCGGATCTAAAACGATAATATCGTATTCTCCATCATCGTTAGGTTCAAACTTTAATGAATTTTCTTTTAGAGATGATTCAGCATTTATATTATGTTTATTTGAATAACATGCATTGAATAGTAGAAAAATACTAATAAATAGTAGTAATTTTTTCATCACTTTAAATTTTAATAAATTTACTAAAAATAAAAGAATAATGTATACGATATTACATAACTCAAGATGTGGGAAAAGTAGAGAATCTTTGAAGGTTTTAGAAGATTCTGGAAAAGAATTTCAAATAAGAGAATATTTAAAAGAACCATTATCAAAAGAAGAAATAAAAAATATTTTATCTAAGCTAAAAGTTAATCCGATTGATATTGTTAGAACTAATGAGGAAGATTGGAAAGTAAATTATAAAGGTAAAAAATATCTGATGAAGATATTTTAGATGCACTTGTAAAATTTCCCAAATTAATACAAAGACCAATTGTTATTGATGAAAAAAGTGGAGTAATAGGTAGACCAAAAGAATTGGTGGAAGATTTTATAAAATAATTTATTATTCCAAATAAAACAAAAAACTCCTTTATAAAAGGAGTTTTTTATTGGATTATAAATCTCTTTTCTTTATTAAGAATAACGTTAGCCCTGAAAATAAAATGATATAAAAAATATTTATACCTAAGTAATCCCATTGAATTGTATCTGGAACGAATAATTTTTTATCAGCCATAAAATTAGCTACATCAGTATTTGGATAATCTATGATTTCTCCATTTGATTTAAATGGTAAATATCTACTTAATAGAAATAAATTATTTTCTTTATCTAATGATAAATTTGATAATCTAAAATAGTACTCTATTCCTTTTATAGTTGTTTCTCCAATATTTAAAGCAATTATAGCTAAAATAACAAATGCATTCTTTCTTAATAAAAAAGATAAAAACATTGAAATAATTATAAATGTAAGTACTTCAATAAAATAACCAAATAGGAATTCAATCCCATTAAATATACTCGTATTTTTACTAAAGATAATCCCTAATGAAATAATAATAATTCCTACAATCAATGTTGAAAAAAGAGTAATGATTATATTCATTAAGACTTTTGATTGAAAAAACTCTGTCTTCGTTAATCCATCAATTGTATTTTGTTTAAAAGTTCCAAAAGAATATTCATTTGTAATATTATTAATAACAATGATTGCCAAAAAATACTTTCCAAAACCTACTAACCAAGTTATATTATGCCAAATGACTGGAAATTCTAATGCACCTAAATCAATAAAATTAATATTAAATCCATTTAAATAAGGTTTGAAATTTGGTAAGATAATTCCCATTAAAATTATCATCAAAAAATATAAAATAATAAAGATTCTTGTTCCTTTATTATAAAATATTTTATTCCATTCTATATTAAATAATCGTTTCATTTTAGTGATTTTGTTTCTGAATTAAATCGAAAAATTGTTGTTCTAAAGATTCTTTTCTTTTTACAAGATGACTGAGGATAATGTCTTGATCAAATAAAAGTTTATTAATTTCAGCCGTGTCAATTTCCTGACTTAGAACAGCTATTATTTTTGAATTTTCTTGTGTTACTTTAGCAACGAAAGAGAAACTGTTTAATACGGTTATTAATTTTTCTGAATTATTTGCTGAAAGTTCTATACTTCCAAAATTAGAACTCATCTGATCTACAGAACCAGCATAAAGCATTTTACCTTGATTGAGAACTACGACATGCGAACATACTTTTTCTACCTCATCAAGTAAATGACTTGCTAAAATAATTGTAGTTCCTTGTTCAGCAATTTTTATGATAAGTTCACGTATTTGTATAATTCCTTGAGGATCTAATCCATTTGTAGGCTCATCAAGAATTAAAACTTCGGGATTGTTTAGTAAAGCAGCTGCAATTGCTAAACGTTGTTTCATTCCTAAAGAAAAATGTTGAAACTTGTCTTTTTTACGATGTAGTAAACCAACAAGTTCAAGTTTTTCATCAATTCTTTTATAGTTAACTTCTTTAATGTCTGCAATAATTTCTAAGTTTTTTTGTCCAGATAAATAAGGATAAAACTTAGGACTTTCTATTATAGCACCAATTTTTTTAAGCGAATTGTTATCAGGCTCTTTGTTAAACCATTTCCAGTTGCCATTGGTTGGATTAATTACATTAAGAATTATTCCTAATGTTGTAGATTTTCCACTTCCATTTGGTCCTAATAAACCATATACATTTCCTTTTTCCACTGAAAAACTTATGTCTTCTACAGCAGTGAAATTTCCAAATTTCTTTGTTAGATGATTTATTTCAAGAATTTTATTCATACAAATGAATTTAATTTTTATTATTGGTCAAGTTTTTTGTTTATTTGTTACAATTTAGAATTAATTTAAATAAATAATGAAAAAAGTTATACTTGCATTCATGTTTGCTGCTATATCTGTTGTAAACGCACAAGATCTAAAAAATTATCAAATTTATAATCAAAAAGAAGATAAAGTTAATTTTGATAAAATGATAAAAGAACTTTCTTCTTATGACATTGTTTTATTTGGAGAGCACCATAATGATGCGATAAATCATTGGTTACAATTACAAACGACTAAAGCATTATACAAAGCAAAGGATGGAAAGATTATTCTTGGTGCTGAAATGTTTGAACGTCATCAACAAAAAGATCTAACTGATTATTTAAAAAATAAGATAGAAGATAAGGATTTACAAACAAGAACAACTTTATGGAAAAATTACTCAACAGATTATAAACCTTTGGTTGATTTCGCAAAAGAAAATAAAATTTCATTTATTGCTACAAATGTTACTAGAAAATTTGCTTCATACATTTCAAAAAATGGGTTGTCAAGTTTAGATACAATATCAAATGATGATAAAAAAAATATTGTTAAACTTCCATTTGATATTGATTATAATGCTCCTGGATATCCAGAAATGATAAAGATGATGGGAGAACATGCTGGTTTAAAAGCTAAACAATTTGTTGCAGCTCAAGCAGTAAAAGATGCTACAATGGCTGAATCTATTTTATCTAGTTATAAAGTAGGAGAATTATTTATACATTTTAATGGTGATTATCATTCAAAAAATTACGGAGGTATTTATTGGTATTTGAAACATACAAATCCTAATTTAAGAATAGCTGTTATCGAAATTTTAGAAGCATCAGATAATAAATTAAATATAGAAAAACCAAAAGAAGAAAGTTTTACTCCAACAGAATTTATAATTGTTTTACCAAAAGATTCTCCTAAATCTTATTAAACATTAGGTTATCTGTAGATAAAATATTAAATTCAAATTTTGTAGAATAAAAAATCATGTCTGATAATTTATCATTAGTAATATTAGCAGGAAATATTGGTAAACAATATGAATGGCAAAAACAAATAGATCCAATAGGACCTAATAAAGAAACGTTATTAGAATATTCAATTTTTGATGCACTTGAAATAGGTATAAAACATTTTGTTTTTATTATTAATCAAGATTTTGGACTAGAAACAAAAAAGTATTTTCAGCATATTATTGATAAGAACTTTAGTCAAGTAGAATTTATTTTACAAACAACATATACAGCAGTTCCAAGAAGTATTTATGACTCTATTGAAAATAGAAAACAACCTTGGGGAACAGGTCATGCTTTGCTTATAGCGAAAAGTCATCTTAGTAACCCATTTATTGTCATTGATGCTGATCATTTATATGGAAAGACAACTTTTTATAAAGCAAAAGAATTATTTGTTGAAGGAATAATATTACCAAATAGATATGGTTTAATTACTTATTATTTAGAAAATACTATAGAAAAGCATAATTATGTTACTAGAGGTCTTTGTACAATAAATAAAGATTATCTAGTTCATATTAAAAAATTTAATAATATTCATTTTAATGATAATGAAGAAATTATTTCTGATGAAATAAATGACGATTTAATATTTGATTCTCAAGCATCAACTTCTATTAACTTTTGGATTTTTCATCCATCAATATTTAGATTTTTAGAGGATAAGTTTTCTCAATTTTTAAAGAAAGATTCTTCTGAATTAGAATCAACATTTTCTCTTTATTCAGTAATTAATAATATGATTAAAGAAAATCAATTAGAAGTAATTGTAAGAAAAACTAATGAAAGATGTAGTAGAATATATAATCGAGAGGATAAACAATATCTTATAGAAAGAATTAGAGATCTAATCGAAATGGATATTTATCCAAAAATGTTATGGAAATAAATTAAATAAAATACATGAGTAAAATTCATTTTGAAAAATATAAACCATCAGAATTTAATGAATATTTTAAACTTGTTCAAGATGATGATGTAATGAGGTACATTACTGGTAAAGGAATGACCGAAGAACAAGCTAATCATAAATTTAATTCTATTTTAGAAAAAAGCTCAATTCATGATGATATTGGTTATTTTAAAGTTTATAAAGATGATCAAACAATTGCTGGAGAATGTAAATTAGTATATAACAAACATTTAGAAAATTCTCTTGAAATTGGCTATGTATTAAAAAAAGACTTTTGGAAACAAGGAATAGGTTCTAAAATTTGTGAACACTTAATAACTTTATCAAAAGATAGATTTCCAACTTATGAAATTATAGCTGTTATAGATCCAGATAATACAGCGTCTAGAAAATTATTAGAAAAGTTTAACTTTGTTTCTTATTGGAAAGGAATTGAACACGATGTTCCAACTGAAAAGTTGATTTTGAAAAAATAAAACAATGCAAGTAAAGGATGTAGCAAAAGTAATGGAAGAAATAGCGCCATTAACTTATGCAGAAGATTTTGATAATGTAGGATTATTGGTAGGAGATTATTCTAATAATGTAACAGGAATTTTGGTAACTTTAGATACAACAGAAGAAGTTGTAGAAGAAGCTATTGTAAAAAACTGTAACTTAATTATTAGCTTTCATCCAATCATTTTTTCTGGATTAAAGAAATTGAATGGGAATAATTATGTAGAAAAAGCTGTTTTAAAAGCAATTAAAAATGATATAAGCATTTATGCTACTCATACAGCTTTGGATAATTCTAAAGTTGGAGTTAATTTTAAAATTGCAGAACAATTGAAATTAACAAATACAACTATTTTAATCCCGAAAGATAATACTATTAAACAGTTAATTACTTATGTACCTAAAGTAAATTTAGATCCATTAAAAAATGCTCTTTACGAAGCAGGAGCAGGGAAAATAGGAAATTATGATTCTTGTGGTTTTAGCACAGAGGGAAAAGGAAACTTTCGACCTATAGAAGGTGCTAATCCATATATTGGAGAAAAAGGAAAATTAGAAACTGTAGCTGAAAGTAGAGTAGAAGTTGTAATGCCAAATCATTTGGAAGGAAATATTATGAAAGCATTATTTGATAATCATCCTTACGAAGAAGTCGCTTATTCGGTTATAAATTTAAATAATAAAAATAAATATATCGGAATTGGGATGATTGGTGAATTAGAAAAAGAAATGTCAGAACAAGATTTTTTTAGTTATCTGAAAGAACAAATGAATACACCAATGATTCGTCATTCGAAATTATTAAATAAGAAAATAAAAAAGGTAGCTGTACTTGGAGGATCTGGTGCTTTTGCAATAAAAAATGCAAAAAATGCTGGAGCTGATATTTATATTACTGCAGATTTAAAATATCATGATTTCTTTTCTGCTGAAAATAAGCTTGTTTTGGCAGATATTGGACATTTTGAATCGGAACAGTTTACAAAAAATTTAATAACTTCGTATCTTAAAGAAAAATTTACTAATTTTGTCATCTTTAATTCTGGAATTAATACCAATCCTGTTAATTATTGTTAACTATGTCTGAAACAAAAAATATCAAAGAGCTTAGCGTAGAAGAAAAGCTTCGCGCATTATACGATTTGCAATTAATCGATTCACGTTTAGATGAAATCAGAAACACTAGAGGAGAATTACCTTTGGAGGTTGATGATTTAAGTGATGATGTTGCACAATTAGAAACAAGAATTCAAAAAGTTGTTGACGAAACTAAAGGTTTGGATGAAGATATTAAATTAAAGAAAGAAGCTATTAAAAATGCTGAAACTTTAATTAAAAAATATACAAAGCAACAAGATAACGTACGTAACAACAGAGAGTTTGATGCTTTAGCTAAAGAAATCGAATACCAAGGATTAGAAATCGAATTATCTGAAAAACGTATTCGTGAATTTACAATTAAAATTCAACAAAAAAATTCTCAAATTGAAGATTTCAATACAAAATTAGTTTCAATGAAAGAGCATTTGTCTCATAAACAAGCTCAATTGGATACTATTGTAAAAGATACTGAAAAAGAAGAAGCTGTTTTATTAAAGTTATCTACAGAATATGCAGATAAAATAGAAAAACGTTTATTTGATGCTTATAGTAGAATTAGATCTTCTGTAAAAAATGGATTAGCTGTTGTTCCTGTAGAACGTGGAGCATCTGCTGGATCTTTCTTTACAATTCCACCACAAAGACAAATGGATATCGCACAACGTAAAAAAATTATTACTGATGAGCATTCTGGCCGTATTTTGGTTGATTTAGAATTAGCTTTAGAAGAGCAAGAAAAAATGGAATATGTTATCAAAGGATAATTTTATCTTTTAATAATTTAAAATATATAATTAAGGCATTTATAATTTATAAATGCCTTAATTTTTATTTTTTAGAAACTAATCCTGAAATAAGATTTCTAATATAATCAGCATTAATATTAAAAAAGTTATTTGTAATATCATCTGCTTGTGATAAATTTTGATTTTTAGAGTTTTCACTATCATAACCTAAACAGAATAAATCTGCATTTTTTGCAGCTATCACTCCATTTGTACTATCTTCTATAACAATACAAAATTCTTTTTTTGAAGTCGCTAAATTTGCAGCATGAATAAATATAGCTGGATCAGGTTTTGATTTTGGAAATTCTTCTCCAGAAACTTTATGTACAAAATATTGATTTAGATTAAAACGATCAAATACTTTGTTGATTGTAGATTTAGAAGCAGAAGAAGCTAAAATTAATTCGAAATTATTTTGATACAAATCCTTAATTAATTGTTCTACTCCAGGAATCAATTCTAAATCTTCTTTTGTATCAAACGAATCATTAAAAATTGTACGTTTACGTAAAACTAAATCATTTACATCTTCTTTTAAATTGAATTTATCTTTCAAATTTTGATATACATTTTTTGTAGATTGCCCAGTAAAAGATTCAAATAATTCATCAGAAACATCAATGTTTAATTCGTTGTAATGATTGAAGTAAGCATATTTATGTAATGGTTCAGTATCTACGATTACTCCATCCATATCAAAAATGACTGTCATGATTTTTTAATTTTTATGTTTTAACTCTGCTGAAATTATAGCAAATCTAGCTTTTCCTATTCTTGAGGATATGTTTTCATTTTTATGGGTTTTTATATATTCTCTAGCATTTTTAGAATTTTTATCATTTGAAAGATATTTTTCATTAACATAAACTAATTTTCCAAAATCACTTTGTAAAATACCTTGATAAATTCCGTCTGAAATATAGTTAATAATAAAAAAAAACTCAGCTTTTTCATTTTTCACATAATTAGGTGAATTTTTAATCAATGCTTCTTCAGACGATATATAATATCTTCCATTTTTTATTATTTTATTTAAATAAATTTCATATTCAATTAAAGATTTTTCTTGAGCATAGCTAAATTGTAAATTACAACTAATGATAGTGAAAATTAATAATAAAAATCTCATATTTTAAATTTAAAATAAAAATAGTTAAAAAATCAAATATAATTGTTAGAAATAAGTATATGTTCTTCATAATAAATTACAAGGTTATTGATATTCTGTTAATTATTTTTTTGCGAATAATAAAAATGAACAATACAATTTAATATGATTGTTCTAAAAATAATATTTTTTATAAAAAAATAGATTATTAACCATTTTATAATCAATTAAATGATGATTTTTGTTAGTTTTTTTTTATGATTTTTTATTCTTTAACAAAAAATTTGCACGCTTTTTGTAATATTTAAGACTCAATAAAAAAAATATAAAATTTAGAAATGAAAAAATTATTATTAGCCGCTGTTTTAGTACTTGGAATTACGGAAGTAAATGCTCAGGACTATAATAATTCATTGGGTTTAGTTGTAGATTTTGGTAATGGAGAATCATTATTCGGACCACAATTTAAACATTCTTTTGATGGTAGAAATGCAGGTAATGTACAAGTTATGTTTGGTGACAACATTACTGTTTTAGGTGCAGATTATACATACAATGAATCTATTGCTGGAGCAAATGGGTTAAATTGGTATGTTGGTGTTGGTCCACAATTATCTTTTGTAGATCGCGGTAGCAGTGATAAAACTTACTTTGGAATTCGTCCACAAGCTGGTTTAGAATATAAAATACCAAGTGTTCCTTTAGCTTTTCATTTCGATTGGAAACCTTGGTGGAATATTTCTGATGATTCTAATTTTAAAGCAGGAAGATTTTCTTTAGGATTTAAGTATGTATTAAACTAATCATTTTTTTGATTAATCAAAAAAATAGGGTAAATGAAAAAATCATTTACCCTATTTTTTTTAAAGAACTTTTACTTCGAAAACTTTTTCATTTTCTATAAATCCTTCAAGAATATCTTTTGAATTTATTTTTGCTACACCAGCTGGAGTTCCAGTATAAATTAAATCACCTTTTTTAAGAGTAAAATATCTTGAACAATCAGCGATAAGTGTATTAATATCAAAAATCATTTGATTTGTATTTCCTTCTTGTGCAATAGTTTGATTTCTTTCTAATTTGAAATTAAGATTCGTTAAATCAAATTTTTCTTTCGGAAAAAAATCAGAAACAAATGCTGAACCATCAAAAGCTTTAGCCTTTTCCCAAGGAAAACGTTTATCTTTTAATTCTTGTTGTACATCTCTTGCTGTAAAATCTATTCCAAGACCTATTTCAGAAAAATAGCGATCAGCAAACTGAGGTTGAATCATTTTCCCAACTCGATCTATTTTTATCACCAATTCTGTTTCGAAATGAACTTCGTTTGTAAAACTTGGAATTACAAATGGAAATCCTTTTCTTAATATTGCTGAATCTGGTTTCATAAAAAACATAGGAGAATCAGGAACATCATTATTCAATTCCTTTGCATGATCTACATAATTTCTACCAACACATATAATTTTCATAACTTAAAATCCGTTTTGTAGTTTTATTTTTGTGAATATTTTTTTTGTATAAAGAGGAAAATCTGCATTTTGTAACCAAGTATAATATCCTGGATCTTTTGCAAAAACATCAGAAACAATTTGTCCTTTATATTTACCAAAAGATATTACTTCATTTCCTTTGTCATCAACTTGTATAAATCCAGCTAAATCTACTGTTTTGCGTTGAGAAGAAAATTCACTCAAAAATTTGTTATCATTTTCTATTTCATCGTATTTTTCAATTTGTGCCATTAACACTTCATACGTTGCTAAAGTATCTGCTTCAGCAGAATGCGCATCAACTAAATCTTTACCACAGTAATATTTATAAGCAGCACCTAAATTTCTTGGTTCCATTTTATGATAAATAACTTGTGCATCGATAGGGCGATGTTTCGCTAAATCAAAATCGAAACCGTTGCGTAATAATTCTTCAGCTAATAATGGAATATCAAAACGATTTGAATTGAAGCCTGCTAAATCAGAATCTTTAATCATTTCTATAATTGTTGGCGCTAATTCTTTAAAACTAGGAGCATCTTTTACATCTTCATCAGAGATACCATGTATCAAAGTAGTTTCTGGAGGAATCGGAATACCTGGATTTACTTTCCAAGATTTAACTTCTTTAGATCCATCAGTAAAAGCTTTTACAATAGCAATTTCTACAATACGATCTTTTGACACGTTAATTCCTGTTGTTTCCAAATCAAAGAAACAAATATTTTTACTTAATTTCATTTTATAATTTCTTTTCTAAAAATAATAGAGATAATAATATATAATAATATAATTAATGGAATTGCACTTACTTGTAATAATGCAATCAAAACCAATGTAATAATTAAAAATATATATTTATAATAATTCTCTTTCCAACCTAATCCTTTAAATTTTAAGGCAAATAAAGGTAAATCAATAATTAATAATATACTAAAAACTACAGAAATAACTATCAATAAAAATGGATCTATTTCAGTATTAATTATTTCTCCTTTTGTATAATAAATTGAGAAAATTGAAAATATAAAAAGAGTATTTGATGGTGTTGCTAATCCTTTAAAATATGTAGCTTGATCTTCATCTAAATTAAATTTAGCCAAACGTAATGCAGAAAATGCAGGTACAAGAAAAGCGAATAATGAAATAGCAGCTATTTTTAAATTTTCATTTTCATAAATAAAATTTGTAGAAAAATGATTAAATATTTCAAATAACATCAATCCTGGAACAACACCAAATGAAACACAGTCAGCCAGAGAATCAAGTTCTTTACCTATTGGACTTCCAATTTTCATTAATCGAGCAACCATTCCATCTAAGAAATCAGCAATTAAAGAGATAACCATTAATATCAAAACAATTGTAATTGTTTCAGCTGATACGTTTCCATTGCTCGAAATAAGAAATATTGAGGATAAAACTCCACAAGAAAGGTTAAGAAGTGTAAGTAAATTAGGTATTGTTATTAATTTCATAAATGAATTTTTCTAAACAAAAATACAAACAAATATTAATCCTTATCCTTTTTACATACAATAAAACAGCTATTTTTGTGTTTTTATACTCGTAATCAAATTATTTTGAAAAAATCTATTTTCTTTTTATCATTTATCACCAGTCAATTTGTATTCTCTCAAGCAATTAGAAAATATTCTAATGAATTTTTGAGTATTGGTGCAGATGCTCGTTCTTTTGCAATGGGAAATGCTGTTGTAGCAAATATTGGTAATGCAAATGCTGCTTATTGGAATCCAGCTGGTTTAACTGAGGTAAATTATGATTGGGAAGCTGCAGCAATGCACGCGGAATATTTTCAGTCAATTGCAAAATTTGATTATGCTGCAGTTGCTATTCCTCTTAGAGAAAGTAATTCAACAATTGCATTTTCTTTGATGCGTTTTGGAGTAGATGATATTTTAAATACAACAGAATTAATAGATAAGCAAGGTAATGTTAATTATGATAAAATATCAAAATTTTCAACTGCAGATTATGCTTTAACAATGTCTTATGCTGGAAATGTATTCAATAATAAAAATATACAATTTGGTGCTAATGCAAAATTTGTGTACAGACATATTGGTAAATTTGCACAAGGAGTTGGGTTTGGAATAGATTTAGGTTTGCAGTATCGTACAGATAATCAGATGTATTTTGGTGTTATGGCAAGAGATATCACAACTACTTTTAATGCCTGGAGTATAAATAAAAATAAAGTAAAAGAAATAGAAGTTGATGAACCAAATGTTGATGGTCCTCCTATGATTTTGAATGATTTACCTGCAGAAAATATAGAGCTTACTTTGCCAAAAGTGCAATTTGGTATTGGTAAAAAATATGATTTTAATGATAGAGTTTCTCTCTTAGGAGAAATAGATATGAACGTAGAATTTCAACAAACTAACTCTATTATTTCAGGAAAAGGTTTTTCTATTTCACCACAAATAGGTTTTGAATTATCTTATGATGAAATGATTTTTGTACGTGGAGGATTCAATAATGCTCAAAAAATTGAACAATTTGATGGTAAACAGAAAACACAAATTCAGCCAAATGCTGGAGTAGGTTTCAAATATAAAGGAATATCAATAGATTATGCTTTAACAAATTTCGGAAATAGTGGGTTAGGTTTATACTCAAATATCTTTTCTGTTCGTTTCGAAATGGATAAATGGAGATAACATTTATTATTTTTTATAAATTTTAATTGGGCGTTTCCTTTCAGGTCAGGCTTTTCGTTACAATCTTTTTTATTGGTAATTTATTTTTTTTCAGATGAAAATTTATAAAAAGAATTACCAATAAAAAAGGATTTAAACTTCAATCCTTAACGCAAATACGAATAAAATAGGAACTATTCAATTCTTTATTTTTAAGAAGAATTATTCTTATGTCATAATTGCTTATTTACTAATTGGTAAATTTTCATCAGCACCCCATTCAGACCAAGAACCATCGTAAACTTTTACTTTATCGTAACCAATAAAGTTTGCTGCCAAGGCTAGGATAGAAGCAGTAACACCAGAACCACAACTAAAAATATTTTCCTTTTCGTTGTTGGTAATAGAATTAAAAATAATTTCTAATTCTTGTTTAGGTTTTAGTTTATCTCCTTCTAAAACATTTTCAAAAAATAAATTTTTCGAATTTGGAATATTTCCACTTCTCAAACCTTTTCTTGGTTCTGGATCAATTCCTCTGAAACGACCTTCTGATCGTGCATCTATTATAGTTTTCGAAAAGTCATGAATTGAATTTAACATAATTTCTTTGTCTGCATACCAATCATATTGAAAATCAGCTGTAAAATTTCCTTTTTTATTTTCTAAAATATAGTTATTTGTAATCAAATAATTTTCTTGTTTCCAACTTGGTAAACCTCCATTTAGCACAAACACATTATTGAATCCCATCACTTTAAATATCCACCAAACTCTAGGGCTAGAATAAACTCCCCATCTATCATAACAAATTAGAATTGAATCATTATTAATTCCTAAATTTTGTGCTTCTCTAGTAAAATCATTTTCATTAATAAGCGTATGTGGTAAATTAATAGCACGATCAGAAAATTTACCTTCTAAATCAAAGAATTTAGAATTGGGGATTAATTCTAAATTTTCTGAATACATTTTTTGTCCAACTTTATTGATTGTACAATCTAACAATATCAAAGATGGATTATTAATATTTTCTTTTAGTTCTTGTACAGATATTATTGGTTGATTGAAATACATAAGTAATAATTTTTATTGAAATAGAAACTTCAGTAATATATGATGACATTTTCTAATGGTAATAAATTTATAAAATTATTTTTGATGAATCATTTTGTAACTAAACCATTTTTTTTAATTTTTATTTTTAGATCTTGATTAAAACAGAAATACTAGGAGAAGAGTTATCTATTTAAAAAAAAGTTATAATTTTTCACTTTTATTTAATTGTAAAATATTTTCAAATTATCTCTAAAACGTCCTATTAATGGGGTTTTAATTAAAATTAAAAACTGAATTTAACATAATTTAGCCTAATAAATGGAAGTGATTGATAACCAACTATAAATTTCTATTTTATTGCGAAATTATTCTTGTTTTCTCATAAAAATTAGATTTATATATTTTATTAATTTAATTAAATTACTGAAAATTAAATAGTTAATATTTTAAATTATTGTAAAATACTTTTAAAGTATTTACGAAAAAGATAGTTTCTGAATCCTTATTATATTCATCTAAAACAAAAAAATCATAATTAATTCAATATAAATAGTTTATAATTAAAAGTAGTTTTAATAATTATAAGATTTGTACTTTGAAAAAAATAAATGAAAAGCATTATCACATAAATTATAGTTCATAAAATATTTTGATGAAGCATTTTGTAAATTTTGTTTTTAGAACTTGATTAAAACAGAAATACTAGGAGAGAAGTTATTTATTATTAAAAAGGAATATTTTTTACTTTTATTTAATTGTAAAATATTTGTAAATTATCCCTAAAACGTCCAATTAATGGGGTTTTAATTAAAATTAAAAACTGAATTTAACATAATTTAGCTCTATTCAATGAAAGTGATTGGTAATCAACTATAAAGTTTTGTTATATTGTAAAATTATTCTTCTTTTCTAAGAAAAATTAGATTTATATAATTTATTACTTCAGTTAAATAAATAAAAATCAAATACTTAACACTATAAATTATTAAGAAATAATTTTAAAGAATTTACAAAAAAGATAAATTCTACTTACATAATTTATTCATATAAAAAAAATAAATTTAATAACTTGTATATCAATACATTATAATTAATGTAGTTTTAGTAATTATCAATTTAAACTTAAAAATATCTTTGTACGAAGTTTATTGAAATTCATTTATAAAAATAATGAAAAATAAAAAAGCGCTATCAAATAAATGATAACGCTATTATAATTATAATAGTTTTATAAAATTATTTTTGTTGAAGTACTTCTGTAACAGGAGAACCAATATTACCATTTGGCTCTTCGATATGTAATAAAGCTGAAATAGTAGGAGCAATGTCTGTCATAAAAACACGGTTGTTGTTTGCACCATGTTTTATTCCCCAACCCATTAATACAAAAGGAATGTGAGAATCATAAGAACCCCAAGTTCCATGAGTTGTACCTCCAGAATTTTGTTTTCCTCCATACCATTGTGGTTCTAAAATATAAGTGATTGCACCGCTTCTTTTTCTATTGTAACCATTAACCATACGTTCTTTTATGATTGCTGGTATTGGAGTAGAGTCAATTTTATCCATATCAGCAACAAAAGAAACACCTTCAACTTTTTGCATAAAGTTTACGATTTCAGTTTTTACATCATCAACATTCAAATTATTTTGCTCAATTGTTTGATAATTTAAATGAATTTGATAATTAGCAAATGAACGAACAAGATTATCAACTTTAAATTTTGCAACTAGTTTTTCATTCAATGATTTTTTTACATCACTTGTTGGAAAATATCCTGCATTACCTTTTTTATCTTGAAAATATTTAGGATTATGAGCTCCTCCATGATCAGCAGTTAAGAAAACTAAATATTCTCCTTTACCAACTTTTTGATCTAAGTGATTGAATAAAGTTTCTAAATCTTTATCTAAACGTAAATAAGTATCTTCCGTTTCTATTGTATTTGGAGAAAACTGATGACCTACATAATCTGTAGAAGAAAAACTAACTGCTAAAAAGTCAGTAATTCCTTTTTCATTTTGTCCTAATTTTTCGTTATCAATTGCCTCAATAGCAATATCTTTTGTTAAAGAATTTCCAAATGGAGTACTACGAATTAATCCTAATCCATTTTCTTTTTTCAAGTTATTTAGATTATAAGGAAATTGCATTTTATCTAAACCTTTATAATTTTGACGGTACGGATTTCCATCTTTCTCACTTTGTACATAAGTATTAATTGGGTATAAAGTGTTCCAAGTATCTAAATATTTTTCTGCAAGTTTTTTATTATTGAAATTTTGAACCCATTTTGGTAATTCTTTCATATAAAATGAACTAGAAATCCAATTCCCTGATTCTCCATCAAACCAAAAAGCAGCATTAGCAAAATGACCAGCAGGTAAAATAGCTCCTCTATCTTTTAAAGAAATACCAATTACCTTTGAACGAAAATTTGTAGCTAATCTTAATTGATCTGTAACAGTAGAAACTAATAAATTTTTAGGAGACATTTTTCCAGCTTTAGAAGTAGCTCCAACGCCAGTAACACTATCATCTTGTGTACAGTACATTTCTTGTCCTGTTGCTTGAATAATAAAATCGTTTCCAGCAATACCATGAATTGCAGGAACAGAACCAGTATAAATACTACTATGACCTATTGCTGTAACTGTTGGAATATAAGGGATATATGTATTTTCGTTGCTAAATCCTTCATTTAAAAGTCGTTTAAAACCTCCATTACTATAACGATCTTGATAACGATATAAATAATCCCATCTCATTTGATCAACTACAATTCCTACGACTAATTTAGGACGATTAACTTCCTGTTGGGCATATAAAGATAAACCAGCAAAAAGTCCTAATACACTTAAAAAAGTTTTATTAAATTTCATTTTTTATAATTTACGATAACAAATGTAGCAATAAAATAAAGTCTATAACTTTTAAATTTACGTTATAAATATACTTATGATTAGAATAGATTTATATTTATAGATAATTAATTGAATATAAACTTATAAATTATGTTCAGTCTTATAAATAAAATTAAAAATTCTATTTATGTTTACTTACATATAAGTTATGTTATAATTAAACCAAAATAAATAACTTTAATAAGTATCTAAAATTATTTTATAAGATGAATATTCAAGAATATTTTAAAAGAATAAATTTCACATCAAAAGTATCACCAACTAAAGAAGTTTTATTTGAACTACAAAGTAATCATTTGGAAAACATCCCTTTTGAAAATTTAGATATTCATTATGGATCTAAAATCGAACTCAATCTAGATAAAATTTTTGATAAGATTGTTACTCGAAAAAGAGGTGGATTTTGTTATGAACTAAATTCAATATTTAATGAATTATTAATAAAAATAGGTTTCAAAACATTTTTAATTTCAGCAAGAGTATATAATAAAAATGGAACTTATGGTCAAGAATTTGATCATATGGCAATAATAGTTGAAATAGATACTAAATTATTTTTAGTAGATGTTGGATTTGGAAAATTTACTTTCGAACCACTTGAATTAATAATTAATCAATCTCAATTAGATAAGTATGGGAATTTTATGATTGATAAATGGAACAATAAATATTACAGAGTAAATAGATTAGAACATAATAAAATAATACCAGAATATATTTTTGAATTCAATGAAAAACAACTTATAGAGTTTGAAGAAATGTGTAAATTTCATCAATCAAATCATGAATCTCATTTTACTAAAAATAAGGTTATTTCAATATCAAAACCTAATGGACGAATTACTCTTACAAATACAAATCTGAAAATTACAGAAGGTGATGAAACAAAAATAGTTAATTTTAATGAATTAGAATTTGATAGATATTTATATAAATATTTTAATATACGAATAGAAAAATAAAAGAATATTTATCCTAAAATAGGGTTTATTGTTAAAAATTTCAATAAAAAAAGGAACCTTCGTCAAAGTTCCTTTTTAATTTTTTTTCTGTATAATTTTATTTCTTGAATAAAACTGTAACTCCGTCTTGATTTGGTAAAATAGGACGAACTTCTTCTGCTGTAATAATACCAGCTTTTTCTTTTTTAAGATTAGCAAGCCATAATGGTATCCAAGAAATTGCCATCGTTGCAAAGAAGATGATTCCCCAAAAACCACATAAAGCGACTACTAAAAATAATAAGAAACCTAAAAATTGAATCATGATTTTATTTTTATGTATACAAAAATAGCATTTTTTTTTTATTGAATAACTAATAATAATCAGTTTCTTTCATCTTAACATTTACCAATGATTTGCTAAATTTGTAAGACAACTAAAAAATAAAACTTAGAAAGATGGAATACAGAATTGAGAAAGATACAATGGGGGAAGTTAAAGTTCCTGCAGATAAATATTGGGGAGCTCAAACAGAACGTTCACGAAATAATTTTAAAATCGGTGCTCCAGCATCAATGCCAAAAGAAATCATAGAAGGATTTGCTTATTTAAAAAAAGCAGCAGCTTTTGCTAATACAGAATTAGGTGTTTTACCAGTTGAAAAACGTGATGCTATAGCAGCTGTTTGTGATGAAATCTTAGCTGGAAAATTAGATGACCAATTCCCTTTAGTAATTTGGCAAACAGGTTCAGGTACACAATCTAACATGAATGTAAATGAGGTTGTTGCAAATAGAGCACAAGTTTTAGCTGGATTCAAAATTGGAGAGGGAGATCCAGTATTAAAAGCAAATGATGATGTAAATAAATCTCAATCATCAAATGATACTTTCCCTACAGGAATGCATATAGCAGCTTACAAAGCAGTTGTTGAAGTAACAATTCCTGGAGTAGAAAAATTACGTGATACTTTAGCTAAAAAATCAGCTGAATTCATGAATGTTGTAAAAATTGGTCGTACGCACTTAATGGATGCAACTCCACTTACTTTAGGACAAGAAATTTCTGGTTATGTAGCTCAATTAAATCATGGTTTAAGAGCATTACGCCATACTTTAGATCATTTATCAGAATTAGCTTTAGGAGGAACTGCTGTAGGTACAGGATTAAATACTCCAAAAGGTTATGATGTTTTAGTAGCAAAATATATTGCTGATTTTACAGGGCATCCATTTGTAACTGCAGAAAATAAATTTGAAGCTTTAGCTGCACATGACGCAATTGTAGAAACACATGGAGCTTTAAAACAATTAGCTGTTTCATTAAACAAAATTGCGAATGATATTAGAATGATGGCTTCTGGTCCTCGTTCAGGTATTGGTGAAATTTTAATTCCAGAAAATGAACCAGGTTCTTCAATCATGCCAGGTAAAGTAAATCCAACACAATGTGAAGCTCTTACAATGGTTGCTGCACAAGTAATTGGAAATGATGTTGCTATTTCTGTAGGAGGAACACAAGGTCATTATGAATTGAATGTATTTAAACCAGTTATGGCAGCTAATTTCTTACAATCAGCTCGTTTAATTGGTGATGCATGTGTTTCTTTTGACGAACATTGTGCACAAGGTATTGAGCCTAATCATGCTCGTATTAATGAATTAGTAAATAATTCTTTAATGCTTGTTACAGCTTTAAATACTAAAATTGGGTACTATAAGGCAGCTGAAATCGCTCAAACTGCACATAAAAATAATTCAACATTAAAAGAAACAGCTATTTCATTAGGATATGTAACTGCTGAAGAATTTGATGAGTGGGTTAAACCAGAAGACATGGTAGGTTCTTTAAAATAATTCAAAGAATAGTATTATATAAAAAAGGTCTCGTATTACGAGACCTTTTTTATATAAATTTAAACAACTTTGAAATATAAAATTTTATTTTTTAAATTCTTCTGCTGTCTTTCTAATTATTGAAAGACATTCATGTAATTGTTCTTCAGTTATAACTAAAGGAGGAGCGAAACGAATAATATTTCCATGTGTAGGTTTTGCTAATAATCCGTTATCCTTTAATGCAACACAGAAATTCCAAGCTGTTTCAGACTCAGGTGTATCATTGATTAAAATAGCATTTAATAAACCTTTACCACGAACAGATTTAAATAATTCAAATTCTTCGGCCATTTTAGTAATTTCATTTCTAAAAATTTGACCTAATTTTTCTGAATTCTCAGCTAGTTTTTCATCTAAAACAACTTCTAAAGCTTCTTTTGCCACTGCAGCAGCTAAAGGATTTCCTCCATAAGTTGATCCATGTTGACCAGGTTTTATAACATTCATTACCTCATCATTAGCTAAAACAGCAGATACTGGATATGCTCCACCAGAAACAGCTTTACCTAAAATTAATAAGTCTGCATCAATATTTTCATGATCAATTGCTAACATTTTCCCAGTTCTTGCTATACCAGTTTGTATTTCATCAGCAATAAATAAAACATTGTGTTTTTTACATAATTCTTCACAAGCTTTTAAGTATCCTTCTGAAGGAACATTTACACCAGCTTCACCTTGAATAGGTTCAACTAGGAAACCACAAATTTTATCAGCTTTTTCTTCTAATAATATTTTTAATGCATCAACATTATTATATTCTATTGCTTCAAAACCACTTGTATATGGATTAAAGTTTTTTCTAGCTTCATCATCATTAGAAAAAGAGATAATAGTTGTTGTACGTCCGTGGAAATTATCTTTACATACAACAATTATTGCTTCTCCATTTGGAATTCTTTTCTTTTCATATCCCCATTTACGAGCTATTTTAAGAGCAGTTTCTACAGCTTCTGCTCCTGTATTCATTGGTAATATTTTATCAAAACCAAAAAGTTCTGTAATATATTTTTCAAATTTTCCTAGTTCAGCATTATAAAATGCACGAGAAGTTAAAGTAAGTTTTTCTGCTTGTTCTTTTAACTTATTTATAATTCTTGGATGGCAATGTCCTTGATTAACAGCTGAATACGCAGAAAGAAAATCAAAATATTGTTTTCCATCTACATCCCAAACATAAACACCTTTTCCTTTTTCTAAAACAACTGGAAGTGGGTGATAATTATGTGCACCGTACTTATTTTCTAATTCGATTAATTCTACTGATTTTTCCATTGTATTTTGTATTTGTTTGTTATTTTTTTAATCTTCTAAACTTTTTTCAATTAGCTGAATATCTTTTCCAAATAATCTTTTTGTTGTTTTTACAATACTATCTGTAGTATATGAAATATAAAATAAATATTCTGATTTAGCATCTTTTGGAGCTAATTTTCCATTTTTGGATAGTAAATAAATAATATGATTAACAACAATTAATGGTGAATTAACGATATTAACTTTTTTATTAAAAAGTTGATTTATTTCTCTTTCTAGATGAGTATAATGTGTACAACCAAGGATAAGAGAATCTATTCCTTCTAATTTTTTATTATATAAATAAGTTTCTAAAACAACTTTAGAAATAGGTGTATTTACAAATCCTTCTTCAATAACAGGAACTAGGAGAGGAGTTGCTAATTCTATAACGTTTATATGTTTGTTACGTTTACGAATTGCTTTTTTGTATGCACCAGACTTTATTGTAGTTTTGGTTGCAATAACTCCAATTTTTTCTCGAAGTTCGAAAGATATTTTTTCTGCAACTGGAGAGATTACATCAATTACAATGATATCTTTTCCAGCAATTTTTTTTATTTCTTTTAAAGCGCTTGCTGTAGCAGAATTACAAGCAATTAATATAGCTTTACAATTATTGTTTTTTAAAAATTGAGTTATACTTACAGAAAATTTTGTAATATCTTCATTAGATTTATCTCCATAAGGTAAATTCTTTGTATCACCAAAATAGATTATACTTTCATTAGGTAATAATCTCTTTATTTCTTTGACAAACATCAAACCTCCAACTCCAGAATCAAAAACACCAATAGGTCTGTTATCACTCATAATTACAAAAATAATAAATTATTTGATGTAGAATAGCCTTGAAGCAATACCATCTGCAAAAAAATATGATTCTGGTGTTAAGATGATTTTTCCATTTAATTGTTGAATGATTTTTTCTGATTCTAATATTTTAATTTCTGAATTAAAATAATTGACTAATTCTTGTGAAAATTCTTTGCTTATTCGTTTAATATCAATACCATAAATGGTTCTAAGGCCAATCATAATCATTTCATTAAATCTATCTATTTCGCTAAGTGTTTCTATTTCTTGCGGCAAAATATTTTCATTAATGTTTTTTATATATTTAGAATTATTAGCAATATTCCAAGCTCTTTGTTTTCCGTTATAAGAATGAGCTGAAGGACCAATTCCTAAATAAGGAATACCTTTCCAATAATTTGAATTATGTACAGAAAAATAATCTTTTTTTCCAAAATTTGAAATCTCGTATTGTATAAAATCATTTTTAGATAAAGTCTCAACTAATAATTGAAATTGTTCATTTTGTTGATTATCATCAGTAGGTTTGGTTATTCCTTTTTTTATTTGATAATCCAAAACTGTTTTTTCTTCTACAGTTAACGCATAAGAAGAGATATGAGGAACATTCAGTTCTATTGCTTTAGAAAGATTTTTTTTCCACATATTATTTGTTGTTGTAGAAGATCCATAAATTAAGTCAATAGTTATATTATCAAACCCATAATCTTGTACTAATTTTATAGATTTTTCTGCTTCAACTGAATTATGAGCTCTATTCATTAATCGTAAGTCTTCTTCAAAAAAAGACTGTATTCCAATCGAAAAACGATTAATTGGAGTTGATTTTAAATAATCTAATTTAACTTTCGAAATATCATCAGGATTAGCTTCTAATGTTATTTCTTTTATTTGAGAAGTATTATAATGTTTATAAATTGTATCAAATATATTTTGTAATTCTACTTCTGTTAAAATAGATGGAGTTCCTCCTCCAAAATAAATAGTTTCAAGAGGATCTTTTATTTCATTTTTTCTAAGAATCAGTTCTTTATTAATGCTATCTATTAACATAGATTTAGAATCTAAGTTTGTAGAAAAATGAAAATCACAATAACTACATTTTTGTTTACAATAAGGTATATGAATGTAAATTCCTGACAAATTATTATTATTTTCAGCAAAAGTACTTTTTAATAACTTAGGGAGAAAACTATTTTAAATTTTTTCAAAAAAAATTATATTTTATTGAAATATAAAATATATCTTTATAACGTAAATAAAAATACTATGAATAAAGGAACTGTAAAATTCTTTAATGAAGAAAAAGGATACGGATTTATTAAAGATGATGAATCAGGAAAAGAGTACTTCGTACATATTTCTGGTTTAACAGACAAAGTAGCTCAAGATGATAAAGTATCATTTGATCTAGAACAAGGAAAAAAAGGTATCAATGCCGTTAATGTTAAAGTGATATAATTAAATATTTTCAACATATTTCTTGTAAAAGCGACCATATTGGTCGCTTTTTTTATTTCATTATTTTTAGTTTTAATTTTCGTGATTTTCATAAAAATCAGCAGCATTTAAAACTATATTTACAAAATGATATAATCTTCCTAATTGATATTTAGCTAAATGATGTCCATATAAACTTGCGAAATATGTTCCCATAGCTAGTAAAATAGAAAAAGGAATAGACCAAATCCATACACTTTCATTTTTTACAATATATTCAGAAAGTGTATAGGAACCTAAAGTAATAAATATAGCTCCACTTAAGCCATATAAAAATGCAAAAAATGTCCATATACTTGGCTTGGGTCCTATAATTCCTCGTACAACGAGATAATTAGAATTATCTTCTTCATCTTCTTCAATTCTTATTTGTAATTGCGGATGCCAATACTTATCCTTACCTTTTCTAACTCGAATCATTGCAACTTCTTTATTTACATATCCTCCATATTCTTCGGAATTTTGATCTAAATATTTTTTAATTAGTTTAATAAATTCATTTTTAGATAAATTTGTATAAACCTTAAATCGAGGTCGACTCAATAATGATTTGATAGGAACTTTTTGTGTCATGACTTTGTGGTTTATTTTAAATTTACAAAAAAAACTTTTATATGACAAATGTCATCTCTGAAACTTATCAAAAGATATATGAAATTGTAAAAATGATTCCAGAAGGAAAAGTTTCTACTTATGGATTAATTGCACAGAAAATTGGAGCTAAATTTTCGGCTAGGGTTGTAGGTTATGCTCTTAACCATTCACATTTACTAGATGATATTCCTGCTCATAGAGTTGTTAATAGAAATGGATTGTTAACAGGGAAACATCATTTTAATCCACCAAGTCTTATGCAAAAATTATTAGAAAATGAAGGTTTGATTATTCAAAATGATCAAATAATTGATTTTAAGAAGCATTTATGGAATCCAAATGAAATTCATTAGAAAGAATGATATTTTCTATTTTCTTCTTATTAATTTTACAATTCAAATTATTACATGATGGAATTTCTATTGCAAGCAGAAGGCTTAACAAGAAAGTATAAAGATAAAGTAGCTTTAAATAATTTTAGTATTAATATACCACAAGGATCAATTTATGGTCTTTTAGGACCAAATGGAGCTGGTAAAACTACTTTTATTCGTATTGTTAATCAAATTACTGCACCAGATAGTGGAACAATTCTTTTGAATGGTGAACCATTGACAAAAAAGTCTATTGGACAAGTTGGTTATATGCCAGAAGAAAGGGGTTTGTATAAGAATATGAAGGTTGGAGAACAAGCTATTTACTTTGCTCGACTTAAAGGTTTATCTCCATTAGAAGCTAAAAAAAGAACAGAATATTGGTTTGATAAACTTGGAATGATGTCTTGGTGGAATAAGAAACTGAGTGAATTATCTAAGGGAATGGGCCAAAAAGTACAGTTTGTAATTACAGTAATTCATAATCCTTCTTTACTAATTTTTGATGAACCATTTAGTGGTTTTGATCCTGTAAATGCACAATTAATTGCTAACGAAATATTAGAATTAAGAGATAAAGGAACAACGATAATTTTTTCTACTCATAGAATGGAATCAGTAGAAGAAATGTGTGATCATGTAGCTTTAATTAATCAATCTAATAAAGTATTAGATGGAACAATAGAAGATGTTCGCAATCAATTCAAAACTGGTAAATTTCAGGTTCAATTAAAAGAAGTTACTTCTGATGTTTTAAATAGCTTACATCATGAATTTAATATTTCTGATATTAAAGAAGCTAATCATAGATTAGATTTTAATTTACTTTATGATAAAAATAAAAATACGAACGAAATTTTACAAAAACTAATGAATTATAGTCAAGTTTATCAGTTCAATGAAATTATACCTTCTATGAATGATGTTTTTCTAGAAGCAGTAAAACAAAGTTCAAGCCCTAATATTTAAATTAAAAAATGAAAAATATATTTTTAATTGCTCAACGTGATTTTTTATCTCAAGTAAAAAATAAAGCGTTTATTATAATGACATTTCTTTCTCCTTTATTAATTGCTGGGGCAGGAGCAGTCATATTTTTTTTAAGTACAGCAAATAATTCAGAAGTAAAAAATATAGCAATTGTTGATGAAAGTTCAAAATTTATAACATCATTTAAATCATCTAAACAGATGATGTTTAGTATTTACACTCCACAAGAATTACAAGCTATAAAAGATACATTAAAAGATAGTAAATATTTGAATGCTATTTTACATATTCCTAAAATTACAAATGATGATTATTCTTCAATTGAAAAAAATACAGAATTAATAACAAATGGTAATTTAGGTATAACTGATCGAGAAAAATTGTCATCAATTATTAGTGATAAAATACAAAAGGAAAAACAATTAAAATTAGGTGTTAATCAAGAAGCTTTAGATGCTACTAAAGCAAGAGTTAAGCTTAATGTTTTTAATATTTCTGATGGAAAACAAGATAAAGGAATGGAATTAAAAATTGCTTTATCTATGTTTTTAACTTACATCATATTTATGTTTGTGATGATATATGGTGTAAAAGTTATGCGTTCTGTTGTTGAAGAAAAAAATAATAGAGTTGTAGAAATTATTATTTCCTCTGTGAAACCATTTGAATTGATGATGGGTAAGATTCTAGGAACTACAATGGTTGCTGTTACTCAATTTGCAATTTGGATTGGTATGACAATGAGTTTGTTAGTTCTTTTTCCTACAATTGCTGCTTCTCGTATGGATATGTCTCAACAAATGCTAAGTCAAGCACAAGTTACAGATATACATCCTGATACAATGGAGAAAATAACTGAAATAAGTGAAGTATTATTGACATTTAATTACCCTTTAATTATTTTTTCTTTTATTGCTTATTTTATTTTAGGTTATTTATTCTACAGTTCAATCTTTGCAGCAATTGGTTCTGCAGTTGATAATGATACAGATACACAACAATTCACATATTTTCCATTAATTCCTATGATGATTGGTTTATATGGAAGTATGACAACTTTTCAAAATCCAGATGGTCCTGTTGCTTTTTGGTTATCAATGATTCCACTTACATCACCAATATCCATGATAACAAGAATACCATTTGATGTTCCTATTTGGCAATTAGTATTATCTTTATTGATACTATTGTTTAGTTCTATTTTTATGGTATATGTAGCTTCTAAAATTTATAGAATTGGTATTTTGATTTATGGTAAAAAACCTACGATAAAAGAAATGATTAAATGGATTAATTATAAAAACTAGTTAATTAATTTTATATCAATATATTATAAACTTATTTTTCAGCTTTAAAATCATTCAAGGGGTATTTTGTGTTTTTTTAAAGAACAACTATGTACAGTAACAAAATATCCTTTTGAGTCATACTAAATTTGTTTATTTTTTTTTATTATTTGGATGAGAGTGTGTTATTCTCTTATTCAGGAGTAAAAATTTAGAAATATCTATATTATATTTGGTTCAAAAATTTATATAAAAAACTCAATTATAATAGAAATGAATATTAAACATAACGATATTAAAATAGATAGTGAATATCCATTTATTAATTGTAAACTTGGTCGTGAAAAATATGCTAATGTTTTAACTAGTATAGTTGCTAATTACGGAGATGGGTTTGTTTTAGCATTAAACAATAAATGGGGTGCAGGTAAAACAACATTTGTTAAGATGTGGGAGCAAATGTTAATTAATAAAGAATATCAAACTATTTATTTCAATGCCTGGGAAAATGATTTTGAAGATAACCCTTTAACAGCTCTAGTAGGTGAACTTAATATAATTAAGAAAGGTAATGATAAAACTTTTAATAATGTTATTAGTAGTGCTGCGAAATTGTCAAAGAATATATTACCAGCTATAGCAAAAGGGGTTCTTAATAAATATGTTGATTCGGAAATTATAATTGATGTTATTAATGAATCTATTAAAACAGCTACAGAAATCTTTGAAGCAGATGTAAATGATTATGTTAAAAGAAAAGATTCGATAAAAGATTTTAGAAAAAATTTAGGAGAGTTTGTAGCGAATAATTTTGATGGAAAGCCATTAATATTTTTTATAGATGAACTTGATCGTTGTAGACCAAATTATTCAGTTTCTTTGTTAGAGCAGGTCAAACATTTTTTTAATGTACCAAATATTATTTTCGTGTTATCTATAGATAAAAAACAATTAAGTCATGCTATTTGTGGTGTTTATGGTTCAGAAAAGATTGATACTAATCAATATTTAAAAAGATTTATTGATATTGAATACACAATACCTCAACCTGATAGTGAAAGATTTTTCGAATACCTTTACGACTATTATAATTTTGATTCTTTTTTAAATCTTTATCAGAGATCAATTAGTCGTGAATTAAAATATGATAGAGATAATTTTAAAAAATATTTAAAAGTATTTATTGGAGTATTGAGTTTACGTGAACAAGAAAAAATAATGTCCCACATTAGAGTTACATTTAGAACATTAAATGTAAATAATTATTTGATTCCTGAGTTTTTATGTTTTATGGCGTATTGTAAATTTATCCATTATGATTTTTATCAAAGTATTTCAAACAAAAATTTAAAAATTGATGAAGCTCAAACAAAAGTGTTTGAAATTTTAACTGATTTGAATTTTGATATAAGAGATTGTATAAAAATTGAAGCTTATTTTTTAAATTACTATATTAAATATTTTAATAATGATTATAGAGAGACAGTATATAGTTACAATAACGAGACTTCAGAATATCAGTTAAATATTGATTCTAAGTTTAGTAATATTGAATTAATGAAATTTTACAAATATTCTATAAATAATAATAATCTAGGTGATTTAGGTTTACGTTTAGATTATTTTATAAACCTCATAGATTTAACATATAGCCCTATTCATGAAAACTAAAATATTAATATTTAAAACTATTTGTAAAAGGCGACTTAAATGTTGCTTTTTTATGAAAAATGAATTAATCAAAATAACTTAAATAAATATTATTTTTTAGCTATGTATATTAGTTTACCAGTCCCTTTATTCTTATTTATTTTATCGTAAGTACTTTCTTTATATACTTTTTTTTCCGTTTTTTTAATTAACGAATTTTGTTCTTGGAGTCTATATCTTTTAATAAAAAAATCAGTTAAATATTTAATATTATCACCAATTTTTGAGTTAAAGTCAATTTCATTTATTTTAAGCTTACTTAAATGAGATTTCAAAGCATTTTCATTAAAGTTTAATTCAATAGAAGCTTCTTTAAGAGTCATTTTCTTATACTTATTTTTAAAACCTGTTAAACTGAATTTTTTAACTGGTTGAATTTCTTCTTTAATTTTAGGATGATAAATATATTTTCTAAAATTGTTTTTCAACTCCTTTTTAATTAATCCAATACTTATGTCATCAACTAAAAATTTAATATGAATACTTTGTTTAGGTACAATTATAGCTATTGGTAACACAAGATCATCTTCTTGAAAATCTAGATCATCAATAAAGTTTGTGATTGAAAATTTTAAAAATTCTACATCTTTTGAAATTATGAGTTCTTTATTTTCATTTTTATGTATTTCACCAAGTCTTTTTATCTCAAATTGAATTTTCATAATTATAATGTTTTAGGTAGATTATTTTGCTTATAAATTGGAATATCATCTATATTATGTTTCACTAGTTTCTTAAATCGTTCTTTGTTTTACATATCCTTACAATTATTACATAATTATAGTCTTCAAGAGGTAATAAGGCGTGTATTTTTACTTAAAATTATTTTATAAATTTCCAAAATAATAATGCTATAATTATTACGTTTTAATGTTAAATGTAATAAATTTTAGTTTCTTTTAAACATATTAAAACTATAAGAAGGTTCTTTACCACCATCGTCATACTTAATGATATTGTCACAAAATTGCATCAAATAATTAGTTGAAATATATTCATATTTCTTTCCGTATAAAGTTAATCCAGTATCACCAGTTATGAATTATTATCAAAACCTATTTTGGTGTTTAAATTATAAAATGGATTAATTATAAAAATTAAAAATTATTCTACTATAAAAAAAGAGAGCTTTTCTAAAGCTCTCTTTTTTTATAGTAGAATTTAGGTTGATAGATTGGTTAGTAACCTAAATAAGTAGTTTAGTTGTTGTCAATTTTATTCTTTTACAAACTTATATATTAAAAATTATTAAAAATTACGGTTTTCCATAAGGTTAATTACTTTTTACGACAGTATAGAAAATTTAACATTTTATTGGTGATAAATAAAAAAATTACATTTTTCTTTTTTCTCGAATTTGTAATGCAACAATACCTAATATATTTATTTCATCATATTCATTTATTTTTATACAATTTTTATAATCTGGGTTGATTGCAATTAATTGTTTTTTATTTTTATCATAGCGCTTTAATGTATACTCACTTTTATTTACACTTACAATTATGTCATCCAAATGGTTAGGTCTTATATCTGATCGTATAACTAATATATCATTCTTTAAATATTCTGGAAACATAGATTCACCATCAACTTCTACAATAAACGTAGATTCGGGATGAGTAAGAAATCGTTCATCAAGACTAAGTCTATTTTCTATAAAATCTTCTGCAGGAGAGGGAAAACCTGCACTTACTTTTCCGTAATGTTGAATAAAAGTTCTATTATTCTCTATTTTTACATTGTATATTCTTAGTTTCACTTTATTCGATTTTACTAGATTTATTTTAGTTTTTTTATTAATAAACATTTTGTTTAGTTTTTAATCAATTAACTTTTAAAATATCTTTCCAACAAGTCGTATACTTAGGAGATAATCGTTCCTGTTTCATTTTCCAAGTTTTCTTGAGGTCTTGAGATCCTAATTTTACTTTATTTCCTCTGATTTTTTTATTTAGATGATCTATGGTGTTCATCAACAATTCGTGTTTAGGATTTTCTTCATTGAATAAATTTAATTGACGTTCATTACTTGGTATTATTGCACTTACCATAACTCCAGCTCTTTTGTATTTATATTTATCTAAAGCAATTTTATCAAGTATTTTCAATGAATTTTTAGATAAAACAATGGAGGAATTAGTATAAAAAGGTAATTGAGCAGAAAGTGTTTTTGAATAATAAGGTTTTTCCTTATCAAATCTATTTGTAGCAATATAAACTGTGATGATATTACATTTAGAATTTTCTTTTCTTAATTTTTCTGCACAACTCACAGCAAAAGTTGAAATTCTTTCTTTTAAATATTCATAATCACTCACATCATACTCAAAGCTCCTTGTCGTTACAATACTTTTTTTTCTTTTAACATCTTCTAATTTTAATACAGATTCTCCTAAAAGTTCTTTTTTTAATTTTAATTCTAATACACTAAAATTCTTTTGAATATATTCATCTGTTAAATTTGTAAAATCCCACGCTGTTTTTATACCAATGGAAAGCAAGCGTTTACTTAATCGACGTCCTATTCCCCAAACATCTTCTATTTTTAACCATTTTATAGCTTTATTTATTTTTTCGAAAGAATTTATACTGTAAACACCTTGGTGATGTTCTTTAAATTTTTTTGCAATTCTATTTGCTGCTTTAGCTAATACTTTTGTAGGAGCTATTCCTATACAAACAGGTATTTTTGTGAAATCATAAATAGACTGTTTTAAATTATCACAATAATTTTTTAAATTATATTTTTCAAATCCATCAAAGAATAAAAAAGATTCATCAATAGAGTAAACTTCGATTGTTGGGCAATATGTTCTAATAACATTTGTTACACGATTACTCATGTCAGCATAAAGAGAATAATTAGAAGAAAAAACATGAATAGATTTTTTCTTAAATATTTCTTCATATTTAAATGCTGGAGCTCCCATAGGAATTCCTATGTTTTTAGCTTCTTCTGAACGGGCTATTACACAACCGTCATTATTAGAAAGAACAACAATTGGTTTTCCATTTAATGAAGGAGCAAAAACTCTTTCACACGAAGCATAAAAATTATTACAATCGACTAAAGCGTACATAGTGTCTATTTATGAATACAAATTAATAATATCTAAACGCTATTATATGTCGTTTAAAAAAATATTTTATGATTATATTTTTGTAAAAATTAAAAAAGTAATCAAATATTAATGTTCATTTTTATAAATCATACAACAAACTTCTCTGTTTACTTTATTTCGCGTATTTTTGTAAAAATTTTATTTCCTTGGAAAATTTCAGAATGATAGCGAAAACCTTTTTTGGTTTCGAAGAGATATTAGCGCAAGAATTAAAAGCGTTGGGAGCAGCAGATGTAAAAATCCAAAATCGTATGGTCGAGTTTTATGGAGATTTAGGCTTTATGTATAAAGCTAATTATAGCTTACGTACGGCATTGAGAATACAGAAACCAATCCTTTCATTTTCTGCGAAAACAGATGGGCAATTGTACGAAAAATTCAAGAAATTCCATTGGGAAAACTATTTGGATGTTAATCAAACTTTCATGATTGATCCTACAGTACATTCAGACTATTTTACACATTCACATTATGCTGCATTAAAAGTAAAAGATGCTATTGTAGATCGTTTTAAAGAGAAAAATGGAAAAAGACCTAGTATAGATAAGGATTTTCCTGATGTTCGATTTAACTTACATATCTCTCATGATAAAGTTACGCTATCTTTAGATTCTTCGGGAGATTCTTTACATAAACGTGGTTATAGAGATGAAACTGGACCTGCACCAATCAATGAAGTTTTGGCGGCTGGTTTATTGCATATAGCAGGTTATGATGGTAAAGGAAATTATTTGGACCCTATGTGTGGTTCGGGAACAATGTTAATAGAAGCAGCAATGATTGCTAACAATATTCCTCCACAAATCCATAGAAAAAGTTTTGCGTTTCAAAACTGGCCAGATTACGATGAAACATTATTTACTCAAATCAGAAATACACGTTTAAATCGTATCAAAGAATCTGAATATAAAATTGTAGGATATGAAATATCTCCTATGATGGTAAAAATTGCTCAAATCAATATAAAATCTGCTGATTTAGAAGATTTCATAGAAGTTAGACATCAAGATTTCTTTACTTCTAAAAAAGAAATGTTCCCTGTATTATTAGTTTTTAATCCTCCGTATGATGAGCGAATAGAAAATAATAATGTAGAATTTTATAAAGAAATAGGAAATACATTAAAATCAAGTTATCCAAATACATTAGCTTGGTTTATTACATCAGATCTACAAGCAAAAAAATATGTAGGATTGCGTCCATCTCGTAAAGTAAAAGTATTTAACGGTAAATTAGAATGTGATTTTTTACAGTACGAAATGTACGAAGGAAGTAAAAAATCAAAAAATCAAAAAGAAGAAGTATAGTGAATCAATTTATAAAAGAAATTTGTCAAGAAAAAAAAGTTTATTTATTAACGTCCGAGGAAGGATTTGCGATTTCATATTCAGAAGAATTCGAATATGAAGACGGAAGTAATTTAGAGGTGATTTGTTTTTGGTCGAATATAGATTTAGCTGAAAAAGCTAAAAACAACCAATGGAAAAACAATACGACAGATACTATTGAATTAAATACTTTCTTGGAAGAATGGCTTTTTGGAATGATTGAAGAAGTTTCTTTGGTTGGAATTAATTTTGATGAAACCTCAAAAGGAGAGGAGCAAAGTCCTCTTGATGTTATTTTGGCTATTGTTCATCAATTAAAAATATCTAATCAAACTATTGAGTTGAATCATTTCAAAGATTTAAATGAAATTCAGAAAGTAACATTAGAATTAAAAGAATCTTTTAATCAATAATATAATTTTTGATTTTGAATACTGAAGATTTAAAACTTTCAATCATTATTGCCGTTTATGAGCGTCAAGATGAATTAACAGAACTATTATTAAGTTTAACAAAACAAACTGATATTGATTTTGAGATTATTATTGTAGATGATGGATCTAAAAATAAATTAGATTCAATTTGTGCTAAGTTTCAAGATAAATTAAATCTTCATTATTATTACAAAACAAATTCAGGTCCAGGAAAATCTAGAAATTTTGGAATCGAAAAAGCGAACGGTAATTACTATATTTTCTTGGATTCTGATACTATAATTCCATCAAATTATATTTCATCTGTCAGAAAAGAATTAAATTCTAATTATGTAGATGCATTTGGTGGCCCTGATGATGCTGATGATTCATTTACCGATTTACAAAAAGCAATTACATTCTCTATGACTTCATTCCTTACAACGGGTGGCATAAGAGGAGGAAAAAAGCAAATTGGTAAATTTCAGCCACGTAGTTTTAATATGGGAATCTCTAGAAATGCTTATTTAAAAACGGGTGGTTTTGCTGATTTACGAGTTGGTGAAGATCCTGATTTATCCATGCGTTTATGGGAAAATGGTTTTGACACACGACTTTTTCAAGATTCTAAAGTGATACATAAACGTAGAACATCCTTAAAAAAATTTGCTAAACAAGTCTATCAGTTTGGTGTTGCAAGACCAATACTTAACCAAAGACACCCTAAATATATAAAACCAACGTTTTGGTTTCCGAGTTTATTTTTTTTAGGAACAGTATTTTCATTTTTGTTTCTTATTGTAAGTTTTATATGTAAAGAATATCAATTTATTTTACAAATTCCATTTGTATTGTGGTTGATATATATGTTCTTTATATTTATTTTTTCTACGATTAGATTCAAATCAGCAGTTGTAGGATTACTTTCAATCCAAACCACATTAATTCAGTTTTTTAATTATGGTTATGGTTTTTTGGAAAGCCAATTTAAATTGAATGTCTTAAAACAAAATCCAAAGAAAGCTTTTCCAAGTCATTTTCATGTGGATTAGAAATGATAAAATAACTGAATGATTTTTTATTTATTCGATTGAAATTTATGATTTAATCATTACTTTTGTGCAAACGTAACACAAGCGAATAATGAAATTTTTTATTGATACAGCAAATTTAGCTGATATAAAAGAAGCACAAGATTTAGGTGTTTTAGATGGAGTAACTACAAACCCATCTTTAATGGCAAAAGAAGGTATTACTGGAGAAGAAAATATCATCAACCATTATAAAGCTATTTGCGAATTAGTAGATGGTGATGTTTCTGCAGAAGTTATTTCTACTGATTTCGAAGGAATGGTAAAAGAAGGGGAAGCATTAGCAGCCTTAAATCCACAAATTGTTGTAAAAATACCTATGACAAAAGAAGGAGTGAAAGCATGTAAATATTTTTCTAACAAAGGAATCAGAACAAATGTAACTTTAGTATTTTCTGTTGGACAAGCTATTTTAGCTGCAAAAGCAGGAGCTACTTATGTTTCTCCATTTATTGGACGTTTAGATGATATTTCTACAGATGGATTAAACTTAATCGAGGAAATTCGTTTAGTTTATGATAACTATTTATGTGAAACTCAGATTCTTGCAGCTTCAGTACGTAACACAATGCATATTGTAAACTGTGCAAAAATTGGTGCTGATGTTATGACAGGACCATTATCTTCAATTTTAGGATTATTAAAACACCCTTTAACAGACTCTGGTTTAGCTCAGTTTTTAGCTGACTACAACAAAGGAAATAAATAAGAATTTAATTCTTTTTTAAAAATATAATCGCTTCATTTTTCAATGAAGCGATTTTTTTATCTATCACCAGGATTTGTAAGACCAGTATCAGTCCCAGGAATATTATTTCCACCACCACCAATCGGTACTGCGTAAAGAAAATATAATCCACTAGCTCCTGTACATTTAACTGAAATAGCATTACCAATTTGTTTTATTTGACGATCAATAGCCTTACTATTGCATAGAAGAGAACTTTGCTCTTCAGGGGACGGAACTAAATCTTCAACAGTTTCTGAAGATGTACTAGGTACAGATTGTGCAAAACTTAAACTAGATAAAGTTATAGCACTTAAAAAAAATAATTTTTTCATTAATTTATATATTAGTAGTTAATTAGATTAAAGATAAACTTTAAATAAATAAAAAGAAAATTTAAAAACTTAAAATATTTTTTATATTATCCTGTTTTTAAAACACTTAATAAGTATTTTAAAATTATTAACTATTGCTTAGAATTTTTGGCATAGAAATAGTATTAGCAAAATTATATAACTATTAAAGAGTTTATAATATGAAGAAGATACGAATTGCACTTTTGGGATTTACTTTTGTAACTTTATTTGTTACGAATAGTTTTGCTCAAGATAGAGGAGTACGAGGAAGAGATAATAGAGAAACTCGTGCAAGAAGTGAAAGAAATGAAATCGCTAGAAATGATAATAGATTTGAAAAAAAATCGGACAATAGACCAAATTTCGAAGAAAGATCTAATAAAATAGGTAATGATAGACATAAGTCTAACAATAATTTCAATAATAGAAGTTCTACAAACCCTATTTATATTAATTCTAATAATGTTAATAGAAGTAATCGTCCTGTCACTAATTTGAATACAAGAAATTATAAGAAATACTCACATAATAATTATAATTTTTATGGAAATAATGGGATTTATTATAGAAAATCGAATAATAATTATATAAGATTTTCACCATCTGTTGGTTTTAGAATAAATATTTTACCTTCAGGTTATCTTACAATAAATATTGGTAATAGGAATCCATATTATTTTTATGAAGGCACTTATTATCGACCAGTTAACAATTACTACGAAGTAGTTCAAGCACCTATAGGAGCAATAGTATATGCTTTACCTGCAGGTTACGAAAGAGTAAATTATGGAGGAGAGTATTTATATGAATTTGGAGGAACTTTGTATCAAAGAATTAATAATAGAAATGGATTAGCATATCAAGTAGTTGGTTACTTAGATTGATTATAATTTAAATAAAAACCTCCAAAATAATATTATTTTGGAGGTTTTGTAGCGAAGAGCAGAATCGAACTGCCGACCTCAGGGTTATGAATCCTGCGCTCTAACCATCTGAGCTACCTCGCCTTATTTAAAAGTTTTGCAAAGATAATTTTTTTTGAATTTTATTGCAAAACTTTTTTTATTTTTCTTTGGTAGATTCAATTCATTTTATATCTTGCGACTTCAATTATTAAGAATTATGCCGAAAAAGAAATATCATATAGAATTTTCTATAAAGTCTTCACCATCGCTATTATACAACTATATTTCAAGTCCTTCAGGTTTATCTGAGTGGTTTGCTGATAATGTAAATTCTCGTGGTGAAAAATATACTTTTATCTGGGATGGACATGAAGAATCTGCTTTTTTAATGAAATCTAAACAAGATGGATATGTTCGTTTTCAATGGGAATATGATGAAGATACTAAGTATTTCTTCGAATTGACTATTGTTGAAGATGATTTAACAAATGATGTTTCATTAGTTATTACAGATTTTGCTGACGAGGATGAAGTAGAAGAATCTAAACAATTATGGGAAAGTCAAATAGAAGATCTTAAAAAAATATTAGGATCGGTTTAAAAACTACAGTTTTGAAAATTAATTTAGGAGGCATTATTGTCAATGAAAAAGATGCTTTAATTCATATTGAAAATAAAGCCTTTAGAAATGGTGATGCTGTAAGAGAAATATTAAGATTTGTTGATGGAGAAATAATAGATTGGGAAGATCATTATTTTAATTTGATGGCTTCAATGAGAATATACCGTATGAATATTCCTTTGGATTTTACGCCTGAATTTTTTCAAGATCAGATCAATCTTTTAGTTAAAGAAAATCAAACAAAATCAGGAAAAGTAGAATTTTTTGTTTTTCGTAATGATGATAAAGATTTTTTAAACGCTTCAATCAATTTTACTGTTACAATTGAAAATAGTAACAATAATTGGGAATTTTTAAATTCTGAAAATGAAATTGATGTTTATAAAGATTATACTGTAAATACTTCTTTCTATTCTTTGGTAAATACACAGAAACCAGAAGAAAACATTGCTGAGATTTATCGTTTAGAAAATGATTATGCAGATATCATTTTATTAAATGCGAATAAAAGGATGGCAAGATCATTAAAGGGGAATATATTTGTTATTAACGATACAACAATTAGAACTCCTAGAAAAGAAGAAGGTGTTATTACAAGTGTTCTTAGAAATAACTTTATTACGAAAGTAAACAAAGCTGAAGAATTTAAAATAGAAGAAGTTGATATTTTTCCTTTTGAAATTCAAAAAGCAGAGGAAGTTTTTATTTTAATTGATGGTATAGGAATTATGCCTATTACCAAAAATAGAAAAAAAGAATATTCTATAGAAAAAACACAATTGATATTTAATTCTTTATAATATCAATTCATAGATGGATCAGCAGGGGTGTTAACCCAAAGAAGATTTTCACCTCCAAGCTGTTTCATTAATATTTTCCAAAGATCAGAATCCCAACGTTCAAATATATCAAAATTAAGATCTATAATTTCCCAAGAATTATTATTTAATTCATTTACAATTTGTTTGGGAGACCAACCACAATAACCAATCATAAATTTTATTTCATCAGGTTTTATTAGTTGTGAATTCACTGCTTTTTTTACATCTTCATAAGCACCTGACCAATAAATATCACCAATAATTTTTTCACTATTTTTAATTAGATCTGGTCTTTTATGTATGTAATATACATTTTCTTTATCAACAGGTCCACCTTCATATACAATAGTATCAGCTTCTAATTCTGATACAAAAATATTTATAGGCAAATTCGTTGATCTATTCAATATAAAACCTATACTTCCAGATTCTATATGATCTGTAATTAAAACAACACTACGCTGAAAAATATCGTTAGTTAATGTTGGTTTTGCAATTAAAATAGTTCCTTTTTTTATACTTTTGAAATACATTTAGAAAATTTTTTGGTTATCAGTTTTATCTAAATAATCACATTGTTTTTCTAAAAATAAAAATAAATTATTAATGAAACAAGACTTAAGTTATAAAAGAAAAACTTACGAGAAGCAATCTATGAATTTTGATTCGTTGAGAGATAATCCTATGGAGCAATTTAGAGATTGGTTTTTACAAGCAGAGGAGTCTGATGGAGTTGACGAAGCTAATGCTATGTCTATAGCTACTGTAGATGAAAATGGATTTCCTAGAACAAGAGTTGTCTTATTAAAAAGATATACTGATGAAGGTTTTATATTTTATACAAATTATAATAGCCAAAAAGGTAAAGCATTAGAAAATAATCCTAATATATGTTTATCTTTTTTCTGGCCGTTTTTAGAAAGACAGATCATCATAAAAGGTATAGCAGAAAAAACGTCTGACAATAATTCTGATGGATATTTTGAAACACGTCCACGTAGTAGTCAATTAGGTGCGTGGATTTCTGCACAAAGTTCTGTTATTGAAGAACATCAAGATTTAGCAGCTGAAGAGTTGGAATTGGAAAAAAAATACGAAGGAAAAGAAATTCCTCGCCCAGCGCATTGGGGAGGATATTTGGTACGTCCTTTAGAAATTGAATTTTGGCAGGGTAGACCAAGTCGATTACATGACAGAGTTCGTTATGTATTACAAGAAGATTATGATTGGAAAAAAGAACGTTTAGCTCCATAATTTTTTATGTTAGAAATTCTATATCAAGATGAATATCTTGTTGCAATTAATAAACCAAGTGGCTTATTGGTTCATAAATCTTATTATGCTAGAGATGCTAAGGTTTTTGCTGTTCAGGAACTAAGAAATCAGTTAGGAGGACAGCACGTTTACCCAATCCACCGGTTAGATAGAAAAACATCTGGAGTCTTACTTTTTGCTTTAAGTAAAGATGTTCTAAAGATTATGAATGAGCAATTTGCGACTAGAAATGTTGAGAAGAAATATTTATCCATTTTAAGAGGTTGGTCTCCAGATAATGATACAATTGATTATGATTTGACAAATGATGATGGCATAAAACAAAATGCGATAACACGTTATAAACGTTTACAAAAAGCTGAAATAGATTTGAAATATAATAATCATTCAACATCAAGATATTGTCTTGTAGAAGCAATTCCTGAAACAGGACGAATGCATCAGTTACGTAAACATTTTCGTCACATTTTTCATCCTATTTTAGGAAGTCGTCCACATGGTTGTAATAAGCAAAATAAATTGTGGTTAGAAACCTATGGATTAAAAGGAATGATGTTACATGCGCATGAGTTGAGTTTTAATCATCCTATTACAAAAGGAAAAGTTACTTTAAATGCTAAAATAAATGAAGAATTTAAACAAGTAGGAGAGATTTTAAATTTAGATTTAAAATTGTATTCATAAATGATTTATATTTAATTATTTTAGTCAAATATTAATCAACAATCTTATTTATGAACTATAAATTTTTTACTTTTTTTACAACTTGTATCTTAGGATCAGTAATTGGATTTGCTCAAAATGCAAACGAAAATATAAAAGTTACTTACAAGACAGATTTTATTATAGATTTTGAAAAAATAAAAGATGGTATTCCCGCAGATCAAAGAGCAATATTTAAGCAGGAAATAGATGAAGGAATTTCTCTTGATTTCCAACTTGAAAGTAACGGTAAAATGTCTGTTTTTAAGCCTGAATTAAAAGTAAATAATTCTCAAGGAAATGTAGGTTTGATTAAGCAAATGATTATTGAATCGGAGGCAAATCCACTTTATAAAGATTATCAAAATAATTTATATTATAATCAAAAAGAGTTTGGTGGTAAAACTTTCTTAATTAAAGATAACTTATATAATTATAACTGGAAGTTAACCAAAGAAACAGAGGATATAAAAGGTTTTCCAGCAGTAAAAGCTACTGGAGTAGATGAAGATGGAGCAATTATTACTGCATGGTATTCTAAGTCTTTGCATTACAAAGATGGGCCTTATAAATTTTCTAATTTACCTGGTTTAATTGTTAAAGCTGAATTTGAAACGAATGGAATGAAAGCAATTTTTACGTTGAAAGATATTCAAGTTTTAGACAAAGAGTTGATAGTCAAATTACCATCTAAAGGACAGGTTGTATCTATAGATGAATTTATGTTAGAAGCTAAAAAATTAAATAAAAAATATAGCGAAGCTAATCAAAGCGTTGATACTTCTAAATAAATAAAAAAAGCTGTATTCAGTAAATGAATACAGCTTTTTTATTTTGCGTTAGGGATTGAAGTGGAAATCCTTTACTAATTGGTTGCTTTTTTAACTTCAACTAATAATCAATTAGGAAAGATTGCAACGAAAAGCCCGCCCGAACGCCCTAATTTTAATGAGCATGTGTATGCATTGATACAATAAAATAAGCAAGTACGAAACCTATTAATATTGATATAAATTTTTTGATATTGAAGTGATGACCTTCATTGGTTTCGAATAAAATTACGGTTGAAATATGTAAAAATATTCCTGATACAATAGCACTCATTTCTAATGAATAATTTGATATTAGCGTATGTTTACCTAAAAAATAACCCATTGGAGCAGCAAGAGCAAATAACAACATAAAAATAAATCGTTTTGTATTTGATGCTGTATGCTGAGAAAGTGCACTAAATAATATCATAGATACAGGAATATTGTGTACAAAAATTGCCCACATAAAATTATGTGATTCTGCATTTGCAACGGGAATCCCTTCTATGATAGAGTGTAAAAACAAACCTCCGAAAATTCCAATAGGAAATGATTCATTTTTATGTAAATGGATATGTCCGTGTTCTACACCTTTACTAATTGTCTCTAGAATATATTGTATAACTACTCCAAATAAAACAAATAATCCAATAGTATGATTTGTATGATCTGTACTAGGATGACCATATACTTGTGGTAGAATTTCTAGGACAGTCATAGCTAAGAAAAATGCACCACTAAATGTTAATAATAATTTAGAATTGTGTTTATTTTTTAGAAATAATTTTGAACAAATTACTCCTAAAACAACACTACAAATTAAGATTAAACTTTCTATCATTTTTCGAGAATTAATATTAAACGATCAGATTCTTCTTCATTAAATTCTCCCAACATATAATTTCCAAATACTTCTTTTAATCTAAAAACTTCTTTTTCATAGATTTCTTTAAAATCTTTATAGTAAATTAAACGAACATACTCTTCGAAATGAAAAGTTTCTCCTTTATCTTCAAAATCTATTTCTTTCTTAATGAAACCATTTTCTACAGATTTTGTTATTTTAAATAAAATACCATCAATTTCTTTTTCTTCGTAAGGAATCATCTGAGAAACAACTTTTTCTGCATTTAAATAATCAAAAACAAAAATACCTGTTGATTTTAATTGTTCTTTTACGGCTTCAAATACTTTAAAATTATCTTCATATTTTTCGAAGTAACCGAAACTTGTAAATAAATTAAAAACTGCATCAAATTCATTTTTATGATAAACATCTCTCATATCATGAACTTCAAATTTCAACGTATCATTCTCGAATTGTTTTGCATATTCTATACTTGCTTCTGCTAAATCTATTCCTAATACATCAAATCCTAATTTGTTTAATGTAATTGAATGTCTACCTTTCCCACAAGCTAAATCTAGTATTTTGGTGTTTTTTGGGAATTCTAGAAAAGTAGTAATTTTTTTTATAAAATCTTCTGCTTCTGTAAGGCTTCTATTTTTATAAAGTATATGATAATATGGTGAATTAAACCATTTCACGAACCATTGTAAATCCATAGTATTTATTTTTGACACGTTTTACAAACGCCTGTAATTACACAATTACAACCTTTTAATGTATAACCTTCTGGTAAATTAATATTTATTTTATCTTCTAAACAAATTAATTGATTACATTCTGTGCACCGAAAATGAAAGTGATCGTGTTTTAAATGATCACAACAATTTTTACACATTGCAAAATAATTTATTCCATCATCAGCAACAATTTTATGCATAACTCCATCTTTACAAAAATTGTTTAGAATACGATATATTGTAGCTCTATCCATTTTTTCACGAAGTTGGCACTCAATTTGTTCTTGATTTAATGCTGTAGAACAAGATTCAAACAAATCTAAAACAGCCTGTTTAGTTGGCGTATTTCGTCTTTTCATTTCTTATTGCAAATGCTTTGCAATAGTACGACATATTTATAAGATTAAAAAATAATAAGAATTATAAAAGAGTTTATTATAGATAACATCGTGTAAAATAAAATGCTATAAATTGTAAATAATACAGTTTATAGCATTTTTAGATTTTATATAATGTAAATAATAATTAGTCAGTAAATGAATCTAACAAATCTAAACTAGGGACAAAATATAAAGAACCGGTTTTAGCAGTACTAAAATCTAATATTCTATCGTAATTACCTTTTGGTTCTCCAATAAACATACGTTCTAGCATTTCGTTTACAGTAGCAAATGTACTTGCATAAGAAATAAAATAAGTACCCATTTCATTGGTAGAAGGATTACCAAAAGGCATGTTGTCCCTTACAATCTTCTTATCATCACCAACATTGGCAAGAGCAGAATGAGAATTACTTGGTTTTTCATCATCATCCATTTCTATATCATCGGCTTTAGAACGACCAATTACTTTTTCCTGTTCATGAATAGGAAGATTTCTCCAAGCATTCATATCATGTATATATTTTTGTACAAAAAGATAGCTACCGTTTAGGTATTCCTCATCTTCATTTCCTACCAAAGCAAAATGAGAACGTTCATCATCTCCTTCAGGATTTTCTGTACCATCAACAAAACCTAATATACTTCTACCGTCCCAATAACGAAAACCATGAACTTCTTCTATACAATTAGCTACATCTTTTAATACATCAGCAATATTTGCAGCAATATCAATACATAGACTTTTTTCTGTAGAACGGATATGAAAATGTAAATCACCTGGAGTAGAAACTGCAGTGTGTTTATCACCTTTAATTTCTTTAAAATTTTCTAATTCTTTTGGTAAAGGTTTTGGTAAATTAAGCTTTAACCAAGCATCATGTCCAATTCCTAAAACTACACTTGATTTTGATTCAGGAAAACGTGTAGAAATTGAGTGATTTATATTTGTTACCAAAGAACAAACTTTTTTAAATTGCTCCTCAACAGAAGGATTATTATTGAAACTCCAAACTGTAAATATGGTATTTGTATTTGGAGCATCGATAACATTTTGATAATTTGCCATAATAATTATTCATCTAGATTTTTATGCAATTTAAAGAATAAATAAATTTTAATTGTGATTATAAACGAATAATTCAAGAAAGTATATTCATTCTAAAAAAGTATTTTTTAGAGAATGATTACAAAGTTTATTTTAAATTATTATTTATAATATTTTCGTTTATAAAGTAATATTTACATACAAAAACAGCAGATTAAAAAGTTATTTAACCTGCTGTTTTTATTTATTTTAATATTGTGATTTTACTATTCTGCAACTAATTTATCTAAAAGAGTATTAATTTCTTTATCATTCCAATCTCTTGTTTTTGTTTCTTTTAAAACAATTTCTCCTTTTTTATTTAAAATATACGTCGTAGGAAAAACTCTAGGTAACATATTATTAGAAATAGGACTATTAGGCTCATAGACAGGCATTGTGTAACCATTTTTTTCTAAAAAAGCATTAAAAACCTTCGGTTTATCTTGAATTGCAACTAATACAAATTTTACTTTTTGTCCTTTTGCCTCATATAATTTTTGAATTGTAGGCATTTCAGAAACACATGGAGGACACCAGCTTCCCCAAAAGTTAAGGAAAATAACTTCACCACTATTTTTGAAATCTAACAAATTACTATTTTTAGCACCATTATGTCCTATCAAATCAATATCATAATCACTATCCTTTAAATCAACTTCCATTCCAGCAATATGGCTATCATCTTGTACTTTACTTTTTACAAAAGTACCAATAGGAGTAAACATAATTGCTATTAAACCAAAGACAATAACTAAAGCTATAATTACTTGTTTATTTTTTTTCATTTTAATACACCTGAATTTTCTTAAATAAAAATAAGATTTTAAAAAATTAAAATAATTTATTCAGCCAAACTTTCGTCAACTAAATTTAATAATTCGTTTAAGATATCTTCTCCTTTGTTTGTATTGTAATACTTTTGAATATCGTCATGAAATTCTTCATTTGTATAGATATCCGGATCTTTTTTGAATTTTGCTAATAATTCCATTCCATAAGCTGGGCGAGGACCAAATCGGAATAATTCTTCTCCTTCTTCAGAAACACCAATAATAATTGGAATAGAAAGAGCTCCGTTTGTTTTATAATTTTCCATTAAATCTAAATGTTGATCTCTCAAAATATATTTAGATTCTACCTTTAAAGCTTCAGCAATTTTTTCTACAACAGGAACAATTTGTGAACCATCACCACACCAACCTTCAGTAATCGTTAATAATTTAAAATTATTTTTGGTATTCTTTAAACGATTTTCTTGAACTGGAGTAAATTTAAAAGTTTTAGAAATACGATTCATTCTTTGTAAACCTAAAGCATAGTATTTTACAAATTCTTTAGGATCATCATTCTCAATTTCATTTTCTAATTGATCTTCAACTTCTGTAATATATTCAGTATATGTATAACCGTTTTTGATGTAATCTAATAAACTCATTGTTTTTTAATTTTTACAAATATAATGTATTTCTACGAGCTTATTTTGTAACATAAGTAACATATTCTTGTGCATTTTTTTTAAATTGCGACAATCATTACATTCAAGATGTACCAAAATCCATTAAAAAAAACAATAGAATATTTAAAAGGAACTGGACCTGAGCGCGCAAAACTTTTACAAAGCGAATTTGGTATATTTCGTTATGAAGATTTGTTGCAACATTTTCCGTTTCGATATGTCGATAAATCTAAATTTTATAAAATATCTGAAATTTCTTCTACTGATGCAGAAATACAATTAAAAGGACAAATTGTACAGATAGAAGAAGTAAATCAGGGAAAAGTAAAACGTTTAAAAGGTAAATTCCAAGATGGATCAGGAACTTTAGAATTGGTATGGTTTAAAGTTTCTCCTTGGCAAAAAGATAAATTAAAAACAGATTTATTTAAAGAAGTAGTTATCTATGGTAAACCTTCTGTTTTTAATGGAAATTACAGTATTACTCATCCTGAAATAGAATTGGTTGAAGATTCTAAAACTATACCTTTAGGCTTATTTCCTGTTTATCCAAGTACAGAAAAATTAACAAAAAGAGGAGTTACAAATCGAGTGATGCAAAAAATGATGATGAATCTTTTTGCTGAAAATATTACTATTTCTGAAAATTTACCAGATAATGTTTTACAGCATTATAAGTTAATTTCTAGACTAGATGCACTAAAGGCAATTCATTTTCCTAAAGATCTGAATGAATTAAATGCAGCTATAAGAAGATTGAAATTTGAAGAATTCTTTTTTCTAAACTTAGCTAATTTATCCCAGAAAGCAGTTAATAAACAAAAAAATAGGAGTAATCCTTTCCCAATTATTGGTCATTATTTCAATACATTTTATAATGAACATTTACCATTCGAATTAACAAATGCTCAGAAAAGAGTGATTAAAGAAATTCGTTCAGATTTAAAACAACCTGCTCAGATGAACAGACTTTTACAAGGAGATGTAGGTTCTGGTAAAACAATGGTTGCTTTATTATCTATGTTGATTGCTGTAGATAATGGCTTTCAAGCTGCTTTAATTGCTCCAACCGAAATTTTAGCTCAACAGCATTACGATAGTATTAAAGAGTTAGTTAATGATTTAGATATTTCTGTAGAATTACTTACCGGATCTATTACAAAGAAAAATAGAAAACCCATTTTAGAAAATTTAGAAAATGGTAATTTAAAAATAATTATTGGTACACATGCATTATTAGAAGATAATGTGATTTTTAATAATCTTGGATTATCTGTTATTGATGAACAACACCGTTTTGGAGTAGCACAGCGAGCTAAATTTTGGAGAAAAGCAAAACTTCCTCCTCATATTTTAGTGATGACTGCTACACCAATACCAAGAACTCTTTCTATGACAATGTATGGAGATTTAGATGTTTCTGTAATTGATGAATTACCAAAAGGGAGAAAACCAATAAAAACAATTCACAAAACTGATGCTCATCGATTAAGTGTTTTCAAATTTATGAAAGATGAAATTGATAAAGGGCGACAAGTTTATGTTGTATATCCATTGATTGAAGAATCTGCAAAGCTTGAATTGAAAGATTTAATGGATGGTTACGAGAGTATTTCTCGTGCATTTCCTTTGCCTAATTATGCAATTAGCATTGTTCATGGAAGACAAAAGCCAGCAGATAAAGAATTTGAAATGACTCGTTTTAAGAATAATGAAACACAAATTTTAGTAGCAACTACAGTAATAGAAGTTGGAGTAAATGTTCCTAATGCTTCTGTAATGATTATAGAAAATTCTGAACGATTTGGTCTTTCTCAATTGCATCAATTAAGAGGACGTGTTGGACGAGGAGCAGAGCAATCTTATTGTATTTTGATGACTGGAGGTAAACTAAACGATGTTTCTAAACGAAGAATACAGACAATGTGCGAAACAAATGATGGTTTTAAAGTTGCAGAAGTTGATTTGGAACTTAGAGGACCAGGAGATATGATGGGAACACAACAAAGTGGAGTTTTAAATTTTAAAATAGCAGATTTAGCAAAAGATAAAGAAATTTTATATGCTGCAAGAAAATGTGTAGAAATGATTTTATCACAAGATGAAACTTTATCTCATCCTATAAATTTAGCTACAAAACAATTCTTTTTAGAAAACCATAAAGACAAGGTTGGGTGGAGTAAAATCTCATAAAAAAAATAACCATAATATGTAAGCATAAAATAATGGCATGGTTTATGATTTATTGATTAATGTAACGTATTTATTTACTATCAATTAAAATAATAGATAATTATAAGCACAATTAACATTTTTATTAATCTAAAAAACTTTTATTATGGAGTACACAAATTTAACAGTTGTAAAGACACAACATGGAATTGAAGTAGAAGGTAATTCAGTTTGGAGATTTAATCAACATTTGAATTTAATGGTTTTGGTTGGTGATGAATCAATTAGAATTAAACCTAACATGTTTTTCGAAAGAGTAATTAAATTATCATAAAAATAATTTATACACAAAAAGTCTATAAAATCTTATAGACTTTTTGTGTATATATAAACTATTGATTAGGAAGAAAAACTTCTGCCATCATACAACGAGCACTTCCTCCACCTAATTTTTCTATTAAATCTATCTTAACAGGTAAAATAGGATTATATTTTTCAATCTTATTTTTTTGATCTTCTAACAAAGAATTATATGCTGTTTGAGACATAACTAAATAAGATTGTCCTAAACCACCAATTTGTAGCATATTTCCAGCAAATTGATGCATTTGATCTTCTGTTATAGGAATAATTTCTTTCTCTGATTCTAAAAGATATTCACAAACATTCTTTTTTTCTTTTTTATCATCAATAGAGTCTAAGCAAACTATAGCATATTTATCTGCAATACACATCATAACATTTGTATGATAAATAGGCTTTCTATCACCATTTACAGTTTGATTTGCATGAAATATTACTGGAGTATATTCTAATTCTTCACAAAATTCAATCAATAAATCTTCATCAGTTCTCTGAGAAATACAAGCATAAGCCAATTCATTCTCTCTATCAAGAATAATACTTCCTGTACCTTCTAAAAAAACTTCATCATCTTCTGCGGAAGTAAAATCAATCACATCATTGATTAGAAATCCTTTCTCTTCTAATAAACTAAGTACATCCTCTTCTCGGCGTTCATTTCTTCTGTTTTTTGCAAACATAGGATATAGAACAACATTCCCATTTGCATGAAAAGAAATCCAGTTATTTGGAAAAATAGAATCTGGCGTGTGTGGAGTAGGTGTGTCTTTTAATGTTATTACATTTACTCCTTTTGAACGCAAATCAGAAACCATTTGATTAAATTCTTTTAAAGCTTCAGCTTGAATATCTTCTTTAGAATCATTTGTTTCTGTTTGAAAAAAATTATTTACAGCAGTTTCAGGATTGTAATAAAATGCTGTAGGTTCAATCATTAAAATAGTTGATGTATATTGTTTATTCTTCATGTTATTCTCTTATTAATGGCATTGTAGAACATCTTAATAATCCTCCCATTTTAGAAATATTATTATAATTAATTCTTTCTACTTTTATATTCCAGTTGTTTTCTAAATGATTATTTAATCGAGTAAAGTTTTTTTCAGAAACAACAATTTCAGGAGAAATAGAAAAAACATTTGGTGCCATAATATACATTTCATCTTTTGTAACTTCAAACAAATTCTCCTTTCCAAATATATCTACAATTTTCTGGTATTCATTTTCATGTAAAAAACCATCTTTATAAATAATGGCTTTATCTTTTCCTACAGGATTGAAAGTACAATCCATGTGTAAAATACCTTCATATGGATTTTGATCATTTTTATTTAATTCAAAATCTAAAACAATTTTATTAGGAAACTTAGATTTAATATAATCTACAAATTCAACATTCGTTCTAGCTGTTTTATAATCTTTGAAATCCTTTTGTTTATAAGTACCTACAAAAATATAATCATTATATAAAACAACATCGCCTCCTTCTACAAAAACTTCTTCAGGTAAAGAATTAATTTTTGAAATATCTATTTTACTTTTTATTGTTTTATATGCTTCTAATTCTTCTAAACGATCGGGAATTATATTTGATATAAAAAATTGATCTTCTATTACAAAACCTACATCTCTTGAAAAAATTTGATTACAATTTTCAATTAAATTAGGTCTGAGAACTTCTATATTATGTTTTTTAAAAATTTTTTCAAATTCAGAAATTTCATTTATTGCATTTTGTTCAGTAGGATAATCATTATTTTTTACTGCTTCATAAGATTTAGCATCAAAAGTTTCCTCAAGTGTTGGAATTGTACCATTAGAATTTGCAATCCCTAAAACTACTGTTTTTAGTTGTGCTGTTTCATTTTGTACATTTAATCGCATTGATTTCATGATTTAAAATTTTATATTTCAAAAAAAATCCCGCCTTAGCGAGATTTAATTTTGTATAAATATACATTTTATTTTTGAATTCCTAATGCTTTTAAGCCATTTATTGTTGCTATATTAGAAAGTTGTTCTACATCATAAAAATGACAAGATTCTAGCATTACTCGTAACTCCGTTAGTAAGTGACCATCAGAAAATGGTTTATATATATCATTAATGTTGTCTGTACCAAATGCTACATTAATTCCTTTTGGTATCATTTCATCAACAGGAGTAATAGAATTATGAGAAGGAGCTAAACGCTCTGTTCTATTATGATCAATCCAAGCTGTAGGACAAGAAATAATGTGCATATCAGCTTTTTTAATTAATTCATATAATTCATAACGATATTTTCTAGGGTGAGCTGCAACAGAAATAGAGTGTACGGCAGAAACTTTACCTTCCATACCATGTTCTATTGTTTTCTGAGCTAATAACTCAGTCTCAGCTTCTTCATCAGTATTAAACTGATCTACATGAACATGAACTAATTTATTTTTAGCTTTAGCTGTAGACAATAAAATATCTAAATGTTCTTCTTCTTTTCCAAAATCTTTTGCTGGTAAACCTCCAATAATATCTACAAAATCAGAAGATAAATCAAACCATTCACGAGCTTTAGGATCAATTACACCTTTTAAAACTTGATTTGCAAAACGAATCTCTAAATCTTTTCCGTAATTATCTTTTAATCTTTGTGCAGCACGTATACTACGATCTTCTATAACTTCATCACAGTCAATAAAAGAACCTATTGCTTGACAATCCTGCTCTAACATGAAATTAATTGCTTTTTCCATACGAAAATAGATATCATCGACAGAAGAATTACGCTTCATATCATCTACAAGATGCCATTTTTCCTTTAAAAATGAATTAGATAATGAAAATGTATCCGAAGTCAAAGAATATGCTCTATCTAAATGTGAATGTGCATTAACCCAGCCTCCTTTTTGTTTGATGAGATGTAGAACTTCTTCGATTGGGTTGAAATTTTTGTTGTTCATCGTGTATATGTTTGATTTCGGGTTGTAAAATTAGTGCGATTATTCAAGAGAAATGACCAGATATTATCTAAAAGATTTATGTACCTTTGTTTTTTATTTCTAATTTTTACTAGAACTTTAGTTAAGTTTTTAATATTTAGCATTATAATTTTTTTGTTTTAAAAAATCTGACTATTTATTTTCTAATCAAAGAAAATAAGTAAAAAATATTCTTCTAAATAGTCATTTTCCTTTTATTTATCTTTTAAATTTGCAAATGATTCTGTATTTAGAGAATCAAAATAATATTTTTAATAATGATAATAGAAACAGAAGAAGAGTTAATTGGTATGAAAAAAGTCAGCGAAGCTGTTGCCATTACTCTAAAAGAGATGAAAGATTTTGTAAAACCAGGAATATCTACAAAAGAATTAGATAATTATGGTGCTACAATTATGAAAAAATTCAACTGTAATTCTGCTCCATACGAAACGTATAAATTTCCTGGATACACTTGTTTAAGTGTGAACGAAGAAATTTGTCATGGGATTCCATCAGAAACTAAAATTTTAAAAGAAGGCGATGTTATTAATATTGATGTTTCTGGAGAATTAAATGGTTTTTGGGCAGATAATGGAGGTTCTATTGTTGTTGGTGAAGATGTAAACGGATATCAAAAAATTGTTGATGCTTCAATTTCTGCTCTCCAAAAAGCTATTTCTGCAGTAAAATCTGGAGTAAAAATAGCTGATATAGGAGGAATAATAGAAAAAGAAGCTAAAAAACATCATTATAAAGTTATAGAGAATTTGACAGGACATGGAGTAGGTCGTTCTTTACATGAAGAACCATTAGACTTATTAAATTTTAGAGATGTTGATGATAAAAGAAGATTTAGAAAAAACTCTGTAATTGCATTAGAAACTTTTATTTCAGAAAATTCTCATGAAGCAATAGAACAAGCTGATGGGTGGACAATGATAGGAAATAAACCAGGTGTTTTCGCTCAACATGAACATACTGTTTTAGTTACTTCAGAAGGTCCGATGATTTTAACACTAATGAATGGTAATTGGTAAAATTGAATATGAAGAAAAACGAATATATTAAAGTTGATAGAGAAGTTATTAAAAAAATGAGTGATGATATTCAAGCTTATTTAATTGAAAACAATCTTGAACGAGTAAAAACAAAGGATATGATGCCTTTTCTTATTGAAAAAGGGTATTTTCCTCACGATAGAAAAAAAGGATATCCATTAAGACAAATTCTTAATGATTTGAAAAAATCAGATGAATTACACTTATTACCACAAGCAGCTCCTGAGTTTTTAGAAGTAGAAAATAAAAAAACATCGACATATTGGTACTTTACACCAATAAAGTAATGATAAAAAACATCTTATATAAAGATGTTTTTTTTATTTACAATAAATGATTGATTATAAGTCTAGTAATTTAAAATGAATATATCCCATTATTAAACATTTTACTTAATTATAAGATTTTAAATACTTTATAACTCTATTAATTTAGTAGAAAAATAAATGTTTTTTTTCTTTTATATTTCATTTTATTCATTGTATATTTGGTTTCGAATTAAAGAGGAAAGATTTGACTGATTGCTACCTCATAAAATAAATGCTAAAACAGGTCTTCAGTCTTAACTTTGCTTTATACTTTTATAAAATATAAAATATAATGTCATATTTATTTACATCAGAATCTGTTTCTGAAGGGCACCCAGATAAAATTGCCGATCAAATATCTGATTCAATTTTAGATCATTTCTTAGCTTTTGACTCTAAAAGTAAAGTTGCTTGTGAAACATTAGTAACAACAGGTCAAGTTGTACTAGCAGGAGAAGTAAAATCTAATTCTTATATAGATTTACAACGTGTAGCTAGAGAAACTATTGCTCAAATAGGTTACACTAAAAGTGAGTATATGTTTGATGCTAATTCTTGTGGAATTTTATCTGCAATTCACGAACAATCTCCTGAAATTAATCAAGGAGTAGAGCGTTCTTCTGATGAAGAACAAGGAGCAGGAGATCAAGGTATGATGTTTGGTTATGCAACTAACGAAACAGAAAATTATATGCCTTTAGCATTAGATTTATCTCATAAATTATTAATTGAGTTATCTAACATTCGTAAAAATGAAATTGAATTAATGCCATATTTACGTCCAGACGCTAAATCTCAGGTTACTATTGAATACGATGATGATAACAAACCGGTTCGTATTGATACAATTGTAATTTCTATTCAACATGATGATTTTGCTACAGAAGAAGCAATGAGAAATAAAATCACAAACGATATAATTAATATTCTTATTCCTCGTGTGAAATCTACGTTACCAGATCACATCCGTAGTTTATTTACAGAAGATATTACTTACCATATTAATCCAACAGGAAAATTTGTAATTGGTGGACCTCACGGTGATACAGGATTAACTGGTCGTAAGATTATTGTTGATACTTATGGAGGAAAAGGAGCACACGGAGGTGGGGCATTTTCTGGAAAAGATCCATCAAAAGTAGACCGTTCTGCAGCTTATGCAGCTCGTCATATTGCTAAGAATTTAGTTGCTGCTGGTGTTGCTGAAGAAGTTTTAGTTCAAGTTTCTTATGCAATTGGTGTTGCAGCACCTGTATCATTATTAGTAAATACTTTTGGTACAGAAAAAGTTGATTTAACAGAAGGTCAAATTTCTAAGAAAGTTTCTGAAATTTTTGATATGAAACCTTTTGCTATTGAACAACGACTTAAATTAAGAAATCCTATTTATAAAGAAACTGCTTCTTATGGACATTTAGGTAGAGAACCTAAAATTGTTAAAAAACATTTTGAATCTGCAAATGGACAAGATGTTGTTGAATTAGAAGTTGAATTATTTACATGGGAAAAATTAGATTTTGTTGATCAAGTAAAAGAAGCTTTTGATCTTTAATGATCTAAAAATATAATATTTAAAAGGACGAGTTAATTTTCGTCCTTTTTTTATACAATTGATTTTCAATTGTAGTATCTTTATTTTAAAGTAATTTTTTAATTGTAACAAAAATAATTTCATTTCTTAACTTACATCAATGTCCATGTTTTAATACAGCAGTAATTTTGACCTATAAATAAAAACAAATTATGAAAAAATTATTATTCGGATTAATATTATCTACAGCTTCAATTTCTGCATTTGCACAAAATTATACAAATGATCCTATGCACTCTAAATTAGGATTTTCTGTATCTCACATGACAATTTCTAATGTAGAAGGAAATTTTAATGATTTTACAGTTCATTTAAATAACTTTACTAAAGAAGATTTAACGAATGCTAAATTTCATGTAACTGCAAATGTAAGTTCAATTAATACAGGAGTAGAAGCAAGAGATAATCACTTAAAATCTGCTGATTTTTTTGATGCAACAACAAATTCAAAATTAGAATTCATGTCAAAAGGAATTACTAAAATCAAAAAAAATCAATATAAATTAATCGGTGATTTAACATTACATGGTATTACTAAACCAGTTGTATTAAATTTAACTTACAATGGAAGTGTTGATAACAATGGAGTTAAAACTTACGGTTTTACAGTTAAAGGAGATATCAAAAGAAGTGAATTTAATTTAGGAAGCAAATTCCCAGAAGCTATGGTTGGTGATGTTGTTACGCTTACATCTAACTTAGAATTTCCTACTAAATAAGTATTAAAAAAAATAAAAACCATAAAATCATGAATTTTGATGAATTAAAAACAATTAGTTCTCATTTTAGTACAACAGAAAAAATGCCTGTTTTATTTTTAGGTCATGGTTCTCCTATGAATGCTATTGAGGAAAATATTTTTGTAGAAGGTTGGAGAAGTATAGGAAAAACAATTCCTAAACCAAATGCAATTATATGTATTTCTGCTCACTGGGAAACAAGAGGAACTAAAGTTACAGCATTAGAAAAACCTAAAACAATTCATGATTTTTATGGTTTTCCAAAAGCATTATTCGATGTAGAATATCCAGCTCCAGGAAGTCCAGAACTAGCAGAGGAATTACAATATATTATAAAATCTACTGATGTAGATTTAGATAAAATGTGGGGTTTTGATCATGGTTCTTGGAGTGTAATAAAATTTTTATATCCAAATGCAGATATTCCTATGATAGAATTAAGTCTTGATGTGTATAAAACTCCTCAGCAACATTATGAATTAGCAAAAGAGTTAAATGCATTAAGAAGAAAAGGAATTTTAATCATAGGAAGTGGAAATATAGTGCATAATTTAAGAGCTTTAAATTGGCACGAACCAAACGCTGGTTACGAATGGGCTTATGAAGTGAATGATACATTCAAAAATATTATAACTTCTGGAAATCATTTACAATTATTTAATTTACAAGAAAAAGGAGAAGCTTTTAATTTAGCTATTCCTTCTATGGAACATTATCTTCCATCTATATATGCTTTGGCATTACAAGAAAAAGATGAAGAAATAACATTATTTAATGATCAAATGGTTTATGGTTCACTAAGTATGTTATCATTCAAAATAGGTTAAGAAAACAATTCAAACAATAATAAAAACAAAAATTATGGCAACATGGAATTTAGATGCTTCTCATTCAGAAGTACAATTTAAAGTAAAACATATGGTAATTTCTACAGTTACAGGAAATTTTGATAATTTCGGTGCAACAGTAGAATCTAATGATGATAATTTTTCTGATGCTAAATTTAGCTTTACTGCTCAAGTTGGTTCAGTTAATACTAAAAATGCTGATCGTGATAATCATTTAAAATCAGATGATTTTTTTGCAGCTGATAAATTTCCAGAATTAAAATTTGAAAGTACTTCTGGTATTAATAATGGAAAAATTGAAGGTACATTAGAAATTCGTGGAGAGAAAAAATCTATTTCTCTAGATGCAGATTTCGGTGGAATTATTAATGATCCATTTGGGTTTGTACGTGCTGGGTTTGAATTTTCAGGAGAATTAAATCGTAAAGATTTTGGCCTTGAATGGAGCCAAGTAACAGAAGCAGGAGGATTAGTTGTTTCTGATAAAGTAAAATTAATTGTAAACTTAGAGTTTACAAAAGCTTAAATAATTAACTAAATTTAAAATCCCAATAGACATTTTGTTTATTGGGATTTTTTTTATTTTCTTTTTTCTAATAAATCAGGTCTGCGTTCTTTTGTACGTTGTACAGCTTGTTCATGTAACCATTCTTCAATTTTTGGAAAATTTCCAGATAATAAAACATCAGGAACTTTATGTCCTTTATAATCGGATGGACGAGTATAAATTGGAGGAGCCAATAAATCGTCCTGAAAAGAATCGGAAAGGGCAGAAGTCTCATCTCCAATAACACCTGGTAGCAAGCGAATAATTGAATCAGCCAATATAATTGCACCAAATTCACCTCCAGATAAAACATAATCTCCAATAGAAATTTCTCTTGTTACATGCATATCTCGAATACGTTGATCTATTCCTTTGTAATGCCCACAAATCATCATTAAATTACCTTTTAATGATAAATCATTCGCAATATTTTGATTAAGAGTTTCACCATCAGGAGTTAGATAAATAATTTCATCATAAGCTCTTTCATCTTTCAACTTAGAAATCATCTTGTCCAATGGTTCACACATAATTACCATACCAGAAGTTCCTCCATACGGATAATCATCGACATGTCTGTAACGACCTTTTCCATATTCTCTCAAATCATGTACATGAATCTCTGCCAATCCTTTGTCTTGAGCTCTTTTCATAATGGAAGCAGAAAAAGGACTTACCAACAATTCTGGTAAAACTGTAATTATATCTATTCGCATTTTGCAAAGATATTTGTAAAATTTTGTTTATAAAAGAATCTTTTCATTATTCCTTTCAACATCAAAAAACCTTCGTGCAATAGATATTATAATAAAATTAAAAATTTCAGATAATTTTATAAGAATTATTGATATTATTCAGTGAATTAATCAAACTAAAAAAAGTAAATTTGTGTCAAAATTTTATAACAATGCATCTATATAACAGACACAGAAGATTAAGAAAAAACGAATCTATTCGTAGTTTGATTCGTGAAAATTCTTTAACTCCAAATGATTTTATTTTACCTATTTTTCTTGCTGAAGGACAAGGAGTAAAAGAAGAAATTACATCAATGCCAGGAATCTATCGCCAATCGTTAGATAATACAATAAAAGAAGTAAAAGAAATCTGGGATTTAGGAATAAAAGCTGTAAATATATATTGTAAGGTAAGTGATAACTTAAAAGATAATACAGGAAAAGAATCTTGGAATCCGAATGGATTGATGCAAAATACTATAAAAGCAATTAAGGATGCTGTTCCAGAAATGATTGTTATGCCTGATGTAGCTTTAGATCCTTATTCAGTTTACGGACACGATGGAATTATAAAAAATGGTGAAGTTATAAATGACGAAACTGTTGATGCTTTAGTCAAAATGACTTTATCTCATGCAGAGGCAGGAGCAGATTTCGTGGCACCATCAGACATGATGGATGGTCGAATAGGAGCTATGCGTATGGCTTTAGAAGAAAACGGATTTCATAATGTAGGAATTATGACATATGCTGCAAAATATGCATCATCATTCTACGGGCCATTCCGTTCTGCATTAGATTCTGCACCAGTTGATGGAGAAAATATTCCACAAGACAAAAAAACATACCAAATGGATTACCATAATTCAGAAGAAGCTCTTCGCGAAGCAATTGCTGATGTAGAAGAAGGTGCTGATATCTTAATGGTAAAACCAGGTATGGCTTATTTGGATATTGTAAAATTAGTGAAAGATAATTTACAAGTTCCTGTTTCTGTTTACCAAGTTTCTGGTGAATATGCAATGATAAAAGCTGCTGTAGAAAAAGGATGGTTAGATAATGATAAGGTTATTTTAGAATCGCTTACAGCTTTTAAAAGAGCAGGAGCAGATCTTATTTCTACTTATTTTGCTAAAGAAGCAGCACGATTATTAAATAAATAATTACCATAAAAAAATAGAATTTTAGAATCTCTATTTTTTGATTCTAAAATTCTATTCTAATTTAAAATTTGGGCGTTCGGGCGGGCTTTCCATTACATTTTTTTTTTAGATTAGTCTTTATAATTACATTAAAAATGTATCCAATCTAAAAAAGGATTTTCATTTCAATCCCTAACGCAAGAAATATTATTCAGAATAATTATTTCATCTAATAAACTTCCTCTTTTTTCAAGAAAACAGTATCATTATCTTTTCGAAATCGTAGTTCTGTATATCGAGCTGTATAATTATCTATTGTACTATATGTTTCTAAAATATAATTATTCTTGAAACGATAATTTCTATTTGTTTTATATTGAATTTTACCTACAGTTTCTGCTTTTAAATTCAATATTTTTGGTGAAATTACATATTTAGGATCAGATTCTATTCTTTGTACTATTTTATTGATATCAGAAGTATCCATAATCAAAACAGTTTCTTGTTTCATATTTTTAATACCTGAAATATCATTATTTATAATTCGTACAGAATTCTTAAATCCAACTCCTGCACTATGCAAATCGTTTTTTAAATCATCATTACTATACATTTGGCTACGATAACTATATTTTACCATTGGGATAATAACAATGAAGAATATAGATAAAGAAACAATAAATGCAAGTTTATTATAACCAGCCATTTTTAAACCATAAAAAATAAAAGGAGTAAGAATTAATAAAACAATTCCAAAAATTATTACAGCAATTAATCCTGATTCCATTAGTTGTTTATCATAGTTAAAAATTCATCTTCTGTAAGTACAATTACAGTTCCTAAGTCTTCAGCTTTTTTTAATTTACTACCAGCTTTTTCTCCAGCTATTAAATAATTAAGGTTTTTAGAAACAGCTGAGATATTTTTTCCTCCATGATCTTCCACCATTTTCTGAGCTTCTGTTCTTGTAAATTTAGTTAAACTACCTGTAAATAAGAATGTTTTTCCTTCTAATGAATCTGATAAAGGCTTTGCATCTTCACTTATTTCAAAATTTAATCCATAATCACGTAATCGCTGAATCATAGCTTGATGCTGCTCTATTTTAAAATATTCTTGTAAGGAAATAGCTATTTTTTCACCAACATCAGTCACAGCAACTAATTCTTCTGTTGTAGCATTCATTAAATTATCTATTGTCTGAAAATGTTTAACTAATTTTTTAGCGACAGTTTCACCAACATGACGAATCCCAATCGCATAAAGTACTTTTTCAAAAGGTTGTTTTTTTGAATTTTCAACAGAGTTAATGATATTTTGGGCTGATTTTTCTGCCATTCTTTCTAATGGTAATATATCTTCTTTATGTAAAGTATAAAAATCAGCTACATTGTTTACTAATCCTGCTTTGTGTAGTAACACAGCTGTTTCTCCACCAATACTTTCTATATCCATTGCTTTACGAGATACAAAATGTTCTAGTTTACCAATAATTTGTGGTTCACATCCATTTTCATTGGGGCAGTAATGTTGTGCTTCACCTTCTTTTCGAATTAATTCTGTACCACAAGAAGGACAATTTTTTATGAATTCGATTTCTTTTGTTTCAGGTTGACGAACATCAGTATTTACACCGACAATTTTAGGAATAATTTCTCCACCTTTTTCTACATAAACAATATCACCGATACGAATATCTAGTTTCTTGATTATATCTTCGTTGTGTACTGAAGCTCTTTTTACAATTGTACCAGCTAATGAAACAGGTTCAAGGTTAGCAACAGGAGTTATTGCTCCAGTTCGACCAACTTGATAATCAATACTCAATAATTCTGTTTCTGCAGCTTCTGCTTTAAACTTGTATGCCATAGCCCAACGAGGAGATTTTGCTGTAAATCCTAACTCATCTTGTTGAGAAAATGAGTTAACTTTTATTACAATTCCATCTGTCTCATAAGGTAAATTTTTACGTTCTGTATCCCAATAGTCCACAAATGCTAATACTTCTTCTAAAGAGCTACATAATTTTGATGTATGAGGAATTTTAAAGCCTAATTCATTAGCAGCTTGTAGCATTTCCCATTGTGTAGCATAAGGCAAATTATTTCCAACAAAATAGTAAGGAAAACATTGTAAACCACGTTTAGCAACTTCACTGTTATCTTGTAATTTAAGAGAACCAGATGCCGTATTCCTAGGGTTTGCATAAAGATCTAATCCATTATTTGCACGTTCTTCATTTATAGATGCGAATGTGTTTAATGGAATCGTTATTTCACCTCTCATATAGAAACGTTCAGGAAAATTTCCTTTTAGTTTCAGAGGAACAGATTGTATGGTACGAATATTATTTGTAATTTCATCTCCTTGTGTTCCATCACCACGAGTTACAGCTTGTGTAAGTTCACCATTTTCATATAAAATAGAAATAGAAGCTCCATCGTATTTTAATTCACAAACAAATTCTATTTTTTCTCCAAGAGATTTTTCAATTCTTTTTTCCCAATCTTTTAAATCTTCAATAGAATAAGAATTATCTAAAGAATACATTCTAAATTCGTGTACAATGGTAGGGAATTTTTTTGTAATCATTCCACCAACACGTTGAGTAGGAGAGTTGATATCAAAAAAATCAGGGTTTTCATCTTCTAAACGTTTTAGTTCTTTTAATTTCAAATCAAATTCAAAATCTGAAACAGTAGGATTATCTAGTACATAATAGTTATAATTATGCTGATTAAGTTCTTCTCTTAAGTTTAAAATTTTATTTTGAATATCCATAAATTTCTTTGTTACTGAACAAAGATATACACTAGAATTTATTCGTACAATTTTTAAAAGTCTACGATTTTAATTATATTTATGATTACTTAAAATTCAATCATATATAAAAACATAAATTATGAATAATTTACTTGACGCTATTGATACAAAGTCAAAAAAGTTCGAAAATACAGTTTCTATAGTTACTACAGGAGCTGCAGCAGGTATAGCAATTTCTAAAGCAATACGAAAAAATGAAAAAATAGGAGCTGCTTTGGGAGTTGGAGTTGGATTATTAATCTATACAATGTTTGGTGCTGAAAATGAATTAAAAAAAGAAAATAAAAAATTAGAAAAAAAGCTACATCGTTTAGAAAATAATCATGAATTATGATGTATTACTCAATAATACAAATACCGAGTTTTCTTATTTTGTAATAATTACATATAAATTATTTATATTTGCGATATAAAATTTACTTAAAATGTTCCAAAATCTTCAGGATAAATTAGATAAAGCTTTACATACATTAAAAGGAAAAGGACAAATTACAGAAATTAACGTTGCTGAAACTGTAAAAGAGGTGCGTAGAGCACTTGTTGATGCCGATGTTAGTTTTAAAGTTGCAAAAGATTTTACAAATACTGTAAAAGAAAAAGCACTTGGTGAAAATGTAATTACGTCTTTGAATCCTGGACAATTAATGGTAAAAATTGTTCATGATGAATTAGCAAAATTAATGGGAGGTGAGGCTACCGAATTAAAAATAGAAGCTAATCCTACAATTATATTAGTTGCTGGTTTACAAGGTTCTGGTAAAACAACGTTCTCTGGTAAATTGGCAAGTTTCTTAAAAACTAAAAAGAATAAAAAAGTATTATTAGTTGCTGGTGATGTTTATCGTCCTGCAGCCATCAATCAATTACAAGTTCTTGGAGAACAAATTGGTGTTGATGTATATGCTGATTTAGAAAATAAAAATCCTGTAACAATTGCACAAGCTGCAATTGCACAAGCTAAACAAAATGGTAATAATGTAATTATTGTCGATACTGCTGGTCGTTTAGCAATTGATGAACAAATGATGGAAGAAATTCGTCAAGTACATCAAACAATAAACCCTACAGAGACTTTATTTGTTGTAGATTCTATGACAGGTCAAGATGCTGTAAACACAGCAAAAGCTTTTAATGATGTATTAGATTATAATGGAGTTGTATTAACGAAATTAGACGGTGATACACGTGGTGGAGCTGCTTTAACAATACGTACTGTTGTAGATAAACCAATTAAGTTTATTTCTACTGGAGAGAAAATGGAAGCCTTAGATGTTTTCTATCCAGAGCGTATGGCTGATCGTATTTTAGGAATGGGAGACGTTGTATCTTTAGTAGAACGTGCACAAGAACAATTTGACGAAGAAGAAGCTAAACGTTTACAAAAGAAAATTGCAAAAAATAATTTTGACTTTGAAGATTTCTTAAAACAAATACAACAAATCAAACGTATGGGAAATATGAAAGATTTAGTTGGAATGTTACCAGGTGCTGGTAAAGCTTTAAAAGATGTTGATATTAATGACAATGCTTTTAAAGGTGTTGAAGCAATTATTCATTCAATGACAATTAAAGAACGTCAGAATCCAAAACTTATAGATAATTCTCGTAAAAAAAGAATTGCTGCTGGATCTGGAACATCTTTACAAGAAGTGAATCAATTATTAAAACAATTTTCTGAAATGGGAAAAATGATGAAGTTCATGAATTCTGCTGGTGGTAAAAAGATGATGGAAACAATGTCTAAAAATATGCCTGCTGGTGGTTTCCCTGGAATGCCAAAGATGTAATTATATATTATTAATTAAATTATATTTTAAAGACTTAATGAAAATCATTAAGTCTTTTTTGTTTTGAGTATAATCTTATTAATAGAGGATTATTTATTTTCTTATTTAACATAATAAATCTTATTAATATAATATTTCTTTGAAATATTATTATTATAATATATATTATGTTAAATAGATGTTTTTTTATTAATACATCTAATAACTTCTCCAATTTTCATTAAAATATATTTTTAATTTCTCTTTTCAATTTTAGTTTTAGGTCTTGTCCACAATCAAAAATCATTTGTTCGTTTGAAGGAAATGGAATAACTCTATTATCTAACATTTTTAAATAATCTTTATCTAGAGCTCTTTTATCACCAGTATAATTTCCAACGTAGTTTGAAAACACAAAATTACTTGACAATTCCTTAGAAATTACTTGTTCATCTTTATTATTATTGATTAAATAATATCTTGCTAAAATTATAGCTTCTTTAACTCTATATATTTCTTCAAATTTACTTTTCACGGTTATATATTTATCAACCATTATAACTTTACCATTCTCATCTTTTACTTTTTCTCCATTTTTAATTAATTCTGTTTGTCCATCAACAATTTCTTTTTCAAATTTATGTACTTCTACTTTTTCCTTTTCTGGAGAAACAAATACTCTTTCAAAACTTAGTTGAATTGTATAATCATATGCATAATTAGGATTCCTTGTATAAAATTCAGCCCACTGCTTATCTAATCCATAAGAATTAAAATTTAATAAATCTCTTTCGAGCATTATAGGGATAACGACATTTGTATTGTTTGATAATTGAACAAAAACCTTATATGTTCCTTGCTCTTTAGCAACATTTATTAAATTACGAGTATCCTTATAATTAGGGTAAATTGATTCTAATTTTTTGAATCTATAATATGCATCTTGACCACCATTTTTATCATTCAAGGCAAGAAAAGATTGTCCTTCATTATATAAAAAATCAGCATATTTTTCTTGAATTTCTTTAAATGCAAGAGAATAATCTTTTAAATTAAAATTAATTCTTTTCCCATTTATAGATTTTCCATCTATACCTACAATACATTTTTGACGATCTTGTAAGTTATTAATAAGAATATAGGCCTCCTCATATTTAGAAGGATTGCTTAAATTCTGTATTTCTTTTAAACGTGCTTCATCAGCTTTTTGAGCTTTACTATATGAATCATATATAAGAGGTAAAAATTTAATTCCATTTTTTTCCGTAGGACTTTTTATGTATTTATTATAAGATAAAGTAAATGCATTATGAAAATCTCCTGAAACTAAAGATGAGTTTGCATCTTTATAAGTACTACAATTCGTTAAAATAAAAAATATGAATGGCAGAAAGTAAAATTTTAATTTCATTTAAGTTAAATAAATTTAATTGTTTTATTCAAATTGATTCTAAATATATAATATTATTATCAAATTATGTAAATGAATAACACATATAATTTACGAAATTTGTTATAGAAAAATAACGATATGAATGATACTATAAATATTCCCATTTTAAATTTAGATTCAGAAGAACAAAATTTAAAGCTAGATAAATTTTTATCTGAATTAGATTTGTTGGATAGTTATTCCATTCATCCAAATGAGATTTCTATTACAGCAAAAAAACTTCCTAAAGCTTCTTTAAAAGTTTATGAATTTTTAAAACAAAATAATTTTAAAATAAATTCTATAGAAAAATCATATCCTGTACTTAACATGACATGTGCTTCTTGTGCAAGTAGTTCTCAAGCAAACCTTAAAAGACAATATGGTGTTGTGAATGCTGATGTTAATTATGGTAATGGTATTGGAAAAATAGAGTTTATTCCTTCATTAACTAATCCAGAAAAGTTAAAAAATTCTCTTATTTCTGTTGGTTATGATTTGGTAATTGATGAATCAAAAAATCAAGATGCTGAATTAGAAGAATTGAAAGATAATCATTTAAAGCTCCTAAAAAGAAATGTAATTTATTCACTTATTTTTGGTATCCCACTTTTTATTATAGGAATGTTCTTTATGGATATGCCTTATGCAAATTATATTATGTGGGCTTTGTCCACTCCTATTCTATTTCTATTTGGTCAGCAATTTTATATCGGAGCGTGGAAACAATTAAAAAATAAGTCAGCTAATATGGATACACTTGTTGCTCTTAGCACGAGTGTTGCCTATTTATTTAGTGTGTTTAATACTTTATTTCCATCTTATTGGTATAGCAAAGGGTTACATCCACATCCTTATTTTGAGGCTGCAGGATTAATTATTGTTTTTATTTTGATTGGAAAATTAATGGAAGAGAATGCTAAAGGAAATACTTCCGAAGCTATAAAGAAATTAATTGGATTACAACCAAAAACTGTTCAAATTATATCTGAAGGTAAACAAAAAGAAATTGCAATAGAAAATGTAAATATTGGAGATATTATATTGGCAAAAGCAGGAGAAAAAATAGCTGTAGATGGAATTATTGTAGATGGAAATTCATTTGTAAACGAAAGTTCTTTGACTGGTGAACCTATTCCTATTGAGAAAAAAATAGATTCTAAAGTTTTCTCTGGAACTGTTAATCAAAACTCTCCTATTCAATATAAAGCATTAAAAGTTGGAAATGAGACATTACTAGCTCAAATCATACAATCCGTTAAAAATGCACAAGGAAGTAAAGCTCCAGTACAAAAATTGGTCGATAAGATTGCAGGAGTATTCGTACCAACTGTAATTATAATTGCTTTACTAACTTTTATAACTTGGATTGTACTTGGTCAAGAAAATTCTTTTACAATGGCACTATTATCTATGATAACAGTTCTTGTTATAGCTTGTCCTTGTGCTTTAGGTTTAGCGACACCTACAGCTATTATGGTTGGTATGGGTAAAGGTGCTGAACAAGGAATTTTAATTAAAAATGCAGAAAGTTTAGAATTAGCAAAAAAAATAAATACAATTATTCTTGATAAAACAGGTACAATAACTGAGGGAAAACCAAAAGTACAAGAGATTGTTTGGTTTGATGAAAACCCATCTATCAATATACTTTATACAATAGAAAAAAATACGACGCATCCACTCGCAAATGCTATTGCAGATTATTTAGGAGAATATGATATTTTACCTGAATTAAAAATTGAAGAAATAGCAGGAAAAGGTTTGAAATGTAGTTATTTAAATAATGAATATTATATTGGTAAAATTAATTGGTTAGATGAATTAAATATTCCTAAATCTAAAGAATTTGATGAATCAGTAACTAATTTTTTAAATGAAAATTATACCATTTCTTTTTTTGCAAGTAATGATAAAATTATAGGTTTAATTGGTATCTCTGATGAATTAAAAAGTAACTCAATAGAAGCTATTCAAACTTTACACGAGCATAATATAGAAGTTTACATGGTTACAGGAGATAATGAATCTTCTGCAAAAGCAATTGGTGAAAAAGTAAAAATAGATAAAATAGTTGCTAATGCTTTACCAACTGATAAAATGAATATTATTAAAGATTTACAACAGCAAGGTAAAATTGTTGCTATGGTTGGTGATGGAATTAATGATAGTGCAGCCTTAGCACAAGCAGATGTTTCTATTGCAATGGGGAATGGTTCAGATATTGCAATTGATGTAGCTCAAATTACACTAATTGGTGGAGATTTAATAAAAGTAAATAAAGCAATCAATTTATCTACACAGACAGTAAAAACAATTCATCAAAATTTATTCTGGGCATTTATTTACAATGTTATTGGAATACCAATTGCAGCGGGTATCCTCTATCCTATTAATGGCTTTTTGTTAAATCCTATGTTAGCTGGTGCAGCAATGGCTTTAAGTAGTGTAAGTGTTGTTACTAATAGCTTGTTTTTAAAATATAAAAAGATTTAATTAGAAAACTATTTAATACAAAAAATGCCACTCAATTGAGTGGCATTTAATTTTTTATAATAATTTAATTAATCTATTACTTTAGCAATTAAATCAAATTCATATGCTTCTGTAATCTCTACATTTACAAAATCACCAATAGGTAAATAAGTATCAATTGCAGAAATTAAAACTTCATTATCAACATCAGGAGAATCATGCTCAGTACGACCTATAAAATTATCTCCTTCTTTTCTATCAATCATTACTTTAAATTGTTTACCAATTTTTTCTTGATTCAAATCGTAAGAAATCTGAGATTGAATTTCCATAATCTCTTCTACTCGTCTTTGCTTTACTTCTTCAGGAACATCATCTTCTAAATTGTAAGCATGTGTATTTTCTTCATGAGAATATGTAAAACATCCTAAACGATCAAATTTTTGTTCTTGTACCCAAGCTTTCATTTCTTGGAAATCTTCCTCAGTTTCACCAGGATAACCACAAATTAGCGTTGTACGAATAGTCATATTAGGAACTTTCTCTCTAAACTGAGCTAATAAAGCATCTGTTTTTTCGTGAGTAGTACCACGACGCATTGATTTTAAAATTTTAGATGAAATATGTTGTAAAGGAATATCAATGTAATTACAAACCTTTGGTTCTTCTCTAATTACGTCTAATACATCTTCTGGAAAACCAGAAGGAAAAGCATAATGTAAACGAATCCACTCTATACCTTCAACTTTTACTAACTCTTTTAATAAAGAAGCTAATTCACGTTTTTTATATAAATCTAAACCATAATAGGTTAAATCTTGTGCAATTAAAATTAATTCTTTTGTCCCATTTTTGGCTAAGTTAGTTGCTTCTTTAACTAATTCTTCAATAGGACGAGAAATATTCCCTCCTCTCATTAATGGAATAGCACAAAAAGAACATGGTCTATCACATCCTTCAGCTATTTTTAAATAAGCATAATGGCGTGGTGTTGTTGTTAAACGTTCTCCAACTAACTCATGTTTATAATCAGCACCCAATGCTTTTAATAATAAAGGTAGTTCTCTTGTACCAAAGTATTGATCAACATCAGGAATTTGTTCTATTAAATCTGGTTTATAGCGTTCCGATAAACATCCAGTAACAAATACTTTTTCCACTAAACCATCTTCTTTACGTTGAACATAATCTAATATAGTATCTATACTTTCTTCTTTTGCATTATCAATGAAACCACAAGTATTAATCACAACAATATCTCCTGATTGTTCATGTACAACATCTTTACCATTAGCTTTCAGTTGACCCATTAACACTTCAGAATCATATACGTTTTTAGAACAACCTAATGTAATAACATTAATTTTCTTTTTTCCTACCGATTTAGTACGCATTCCTTTAATTTAAGTTTGCAAAATTACAAAATATCTGAGAGATATAATCTATTGTATTGTTTGGATTCATTATAAATAACTACTGTCTAACTTTACTAGATGAAATAACTTTTTATTTAAAATTATTCTAAATAAAATTGGACAAATGAATCTTTTTGTTAATATTTGTACTTTATTTAGACTTAATAAAAATGAAAAAACTATTCATCACTTCGGCAATCTTAGCAATTCTTGTAAGTTGCAATAATAAAGAATCAGATAAACAAGCTGTTTCTGAAACCAAAACTGAAAATGCTATTTCAAATGAGAAAATCGTTTCATTGAATGGAGCTATAACTGAAACATTAGCAGATTTAGGATATGAAAATAATTTAGTTGGTGTAGATGTAACAAGTACTTATCCTACTTCTGTAAAGCAAAAAGCTAAGGACTTAGGACATGTACGTTCTTTATCTATTGAGTCTTTATTAGCTTTAAAACCTACTAAAGTTTTCGCTACAGATAAAGATATAACTCCAGAACAAATATCTCAATTAGAAAATGCTGGAATATCAGTCGAAATAATTAAACAAGATTATTCTATTGATGGAACAAAAAATTTAATAAAATCTGTTGCTACAACATTAAATAATACAAATTATGAATCATTAGATAATAAGATAGATAGTGATTTAAAAAATTTAAAATCAATTAGTACAAAACCTAAAGTATTATTTATATATGCTCGTGGAGCTGGAAACCTTATGGTAGCTGGAAAAAATACTCCAATGGAAAAAATAATTAGCATTGCTGGAGGTGAAAATGCAATTACTGAATTTGACGACTTTAAACCTCTTACTCCAGAAGCTGTAGTAAAAAGTAACCCAGATTATATTTTAATGTTCGACAGTGGTTTACAAAGTATTGGAGGTGTTGATGGTGTTTTAAAAATAGAAGGAATAGCTTCTACAAATGCCGGAAAAAATAAAAAAATAATAGCAATGGATGGACAATTGGTTTCTGGTTTTGGACCAAGAGTTGGTGAAGCTGCAATACAGTTAAACGAATTATTACAAAAATAAATTCTAAAACAATAATGTATCCGCAAATCAGAATACATGTTTCTCTATTAACATTTTTTATTTTAATAGTAGCTATTATCGCTTTATTTTTAGGTGTTTACAAATTTAATGATTCAATTTTTTCAATTATTATTAATGCATTTAAAAATAGGACAGCAATAGATTCTAGTGATTTTTATGTACTTTTCGAATTAAGATTACCTCGTATAATTATGGCTATTCTTGTTGGCTCTGGATTAGCTGTGGCAGGAACTTGTTTACAAGGAATTTTTAAAAACCCATTAGCATCACCAGATTTAATAGGAATAACATCAGGTAGTACTCTATTTGCAGCGATTACAATTGTATTAGGAGCATACATAAAGAATTTTGTCCCAGAAATTATCCATTTTTCATTACTTAGTTTAATGGCTTTTATAGGTGCTATGTGTTCAACAGTTTTTGTTTATAAAATTTCTTCACACCACAGTAAAACAAATGTTACAATATTATTATTGGCCGGCGTTGCAATTTCTGCTTTATGTGGATCTGCAACGGGATTACTAACTTACCTATCGACAGAAGAAGAATTAAGAAACTTAACTTTTTGGACACTTGGAAGTATTGCAAGTGCAAACTGGGACAAAATTATAATTCTTACCTTTATTATTATAATAAGTTTTTTCTTTTTAATAAGAAAAGGGAAAACTTTAAATGCAATGATGTTAGGAGAAAAAGAAGCTGAACATCTTGGAATTAATGTAGAAAAAACAAAAAGACAGATTATAGTTTTTTCGGCTTTATTAGTTGGAACAATTGTATCTTTTTGTGGAACAATTGGATTTGTAGGTCTTATAGTTCCATATATTTTACGATTAGTTTTTAAATCAAACTATGTTATTATTTTACCACTGTCTGCCTTTTTAGGTGCTATTCTTGTAATTATAGCTGACACAATAAGTAGAACATTAGTGGCTCCTTCTGAAATTCCAATTGGAATATTAACCTCATTAATGGGAGCTCCTGTATTTATATCAATATTAATGAATTATAAAAAATCATTGTGATGTTAAAGGCTGACAAAATAAATCTTGAGTATAAATCCTTTAAAATACTCAAAAATCTTTCATTTGAATCAGAATCAGGAAGGATGTTAGCTATTGTTGGACCAAATGGAGCAGGAAAATCATCATTATTAAGTTATATTGCTAATGAAATTAATCCTAAATATAATTTAATTAAACTAAAAAATATTCAATTAAAAGATTGGGAAAAAGAAGAATTAACACAACATAAAGCAAAATTTTCTCAACATCAAGCGAATGATATTACACTTACAGTTGAAGAAATAGTTTTAATGGGTCGTTATCCATATTTTAATCATCAACCACAAAAAAATGATATTGAATCCATAGAGTATTGGATGAAAAAAACTAATATTCAACATTTAAAATCAAGAGAATACAATCACTTATCTGGAGGAGAAAAACAAAGAGTTCATCTTGCACGTATTTTTTCTCAGTTAGATAATGAGAATAAGCATAAATTGATTCTATTGGATGAACCTTTAAATAATTTAGATGTTTCTCATCAATTTAATCTTCTTGAAATATTAAAAGAATTTACATCAAAAGGAGATTTAGTAATTTTAGTAATACATGATCTTAATTTAGCTTCACAATTTGCAGATGAAATTATCTTAATGAATAAAGGTGAAATTGTTGCTCAAAATTCACCAGAAATGATATTTAAACAAGACATAATATCAGAAGTATATCAATTTCCTTGTACAATTTGTGAAAATCCTATAGATCATAAACCCTTAATTTTATTCGGCAAAAAAACAAAAATTATGAATACTACAAAAGATTTAAAAAAATTATGGAATGATTTAAAAATAAATCAACCAAAAATAAGAATACGTAATGCAGCCAAAGAATTAGGTGTTAGTGAAATGGAATTATTAGCAACTGATTTAAATGAGAATGTTACTAAACTTAAACCTGAATTTGCAGAAATATTACAAGACATAGAGTCGTTAGGAAAAGTTATGGCCTTAACTCGTAATAATGAATGTGTACATGAACGTAAAGGAATATATTTAAATCCTGATTTTTCATCACCTTATGCTCAATTATTTGTAGGAGAAGATATTGATATGAGAATTTTTTTAAATCATTGGAAATCTGCTTTTTCTGTAATAGAAAAATCTGAACATGGAGAGCGTAAAAGTTTACAATTCTTTGGTAAAGATGGAGAGGCTATTCATAAAATATATTTAATTCCTCAAAGTGATGATGTAGCTTTCAAATCTTTAGTTGAAAAGTATAAAGATGAAAACCAAACAGATATACCTTTAATTGAAAAAGTAGAAACTATTATTAATGAAAAACCTGATAGTGAAATTGATGTAGAAGGATTTCATCAATCTTGGATTGACTTAAAGGATACACATAATTTCTTTACAATGCTAAGAAAATTTGGAGTTTCAAGAACACAAGCACTTCGCTTAGCTCCTACTGATTATCATGCTAAAAAAATTGAAAAAGAATCAATTGTAAAAATGCTAGAAAAAGCAGCTGATACTGAAACTCCTATTATGGTTTTTACTGGAAACAAAGGAAATATACAAATACATACAGGAAATATAAAACGAACAATGTGGCATGAAAACTGGTTTAATATTCTTGACCCAGATTTTAATATGCATCTTGATATGAATGGAATTACTGAGTCTTGGATTGTTAGAAAACCTACTGAAGATGGAATTGTTACAGCTATAGAAGTTTTTAATGATAAAGGAGAAATTATTGTTCAATTCTTTGGTAAAAGAAAACCTGGAATTCCAGAACTAGAACAATGGAGAACTATTTGTGCTGAATTAAACTAATATCAATTATAACCTCATTTTTTTATACATTTTACAACAAAAAAATCTTGGTCAAATGACCAAGATTTTTTTATTTATATAATTCTAATAATTATGCTAATCCGATTAAACTAATCCATGCAGTACCAATTACTAGGTAAATGAATAATAATAAAACACCTATTATTAAACCATATTTCCACCATGTTTTTAATTCTACATAACCACTACCAAAAAATACTGGAGCTGGTCCGTGACCATAGTGAGTTAATGTTCCATATACAGATCCCATAAAACCTAACATAAGAGCTAAAAGTCCTGGAGGAACTCCTAATGAAACACCTACACCTAACAAAGCAGCATACATTGCAGCAACATGAGCTGTAGCACTTGCAAAAATGTAGTGACTAAGGAAATAAATGATAATGATAAGAGGATAAGCATAATGCCAACTCATACCACCCATTTCTCCTTTAACCAAGTTACTGAACCATCCTATGAAGCCTAAATCGTTTAAAGAACTTGCCATCATTACTAAAACAGCAAACCATACGATAGTATCCCAAGCACCTTTTTCAGATTTTACATCATCCCATGTAAGTACAGAAGTAAGTAATAGAATTGATAAACCTAAGAAAGCTGTTGTTGTTGCATCAATTTTAAATAAATCACCAGTAATCCATAAAGCTAGTAAAATGAAGAAAGTAATTAACATCAAAATTTCAGGTTTTGATAATTTCCCCATTTCTTTTAATTTTTGAGATGCTACACGAGGAGCGTCTTCAGTCTTTTTTAGTTCGGGTGGGTAGATTTTATATAATACAAATGGTGTTACTATAAATGCTATTACACCTGGAACTAAACCAGCTGCAGCCCATGACATCCAAGATATATTTATCCCTAAATCAGCAGCAAATTTTTGACACATGGGATTACTTGCTGTACCAGTTAAGAACATAGAAGAAGCAATTAAGTTCATGTAATAACAATTTAATGTTAAGAATGATCCTAATTTTCTATTTGTCTCTGGTTTAGAAGCATCAGAATCAAAGCTTAAAGCCATAGATTTCATGATAGGATAGATAATTCCACCACCTCTAGCTGTATTACTAGGGATAGCAGGAGCTAAAACTAAATCAGCAAGTCCTAAACCATAAGCAAGTCCTAAAGTACTTTTACCAAAAATTTTAATGAAAATAAATGCAATTCTATTACCTAAGCCAGTTTTTATAAAACCACGAGCAATGAAAAAAGATATACCTATTAGCCAAATAACTTTGTCTCCAAATCCTCTTAAGCTTAATGTGATAGATTTACTTGCATCTCCAGGAGCTAATAATTGAAAAAAGGAAATAAAAGCAACTGCAAGCATACACATTACTCCCATAGGAGCAGCTTTTAAAATAATTCCTAAAATTGTACTAACGAAAATTGCAAATAAATGCCATGCTTCGGGTGTAACTCCTTCAGGAATTGGAATAAACCATATTGCTAATCCTACAACAAATGTAATAATTAGACTTTTTACATCAATATCTTTCATAAAAAGATGTTTTAAATATTTGTTTTAATTATTTTAACTTAGAATCTACAATTGTTATTATAGAAATGCCAAATTAGAGTTTTAGTTGTTATATAGGTTTTTTAAATTCAATTGGTTATACCTTCTTTGTTCAATCAATTATTTAATTTATATTTTCAAAAATTCCTCCAAATTATAATAATTTGGAGGAAATATACTACAATTAAAGGTTTAAGCTTTAATACTTTAAATATTTGTATATTAAAACATTAATACAGTTTAAACGATTAATCATTTATTTTATTTTTTCTTAAATTTCAATAGATTTGATCTATTAAATTCATAATTCATATGAGCAATATTTAATACTGAAACTCCCTGAGGGCATTCAACTTCACAAGCTTCGGTATTGGTACAATGACCAAAACCTTCCTGATCCATTTGATTAATCATATTCAGTACTCTACTCTCTCTCTCCTTCTCAGATTGAGGCAGAATAGCCAATTGGGTAACTTTTGCAGAAACAAATAAAGCAGCACTACCGTTTTTACATGTTGCAACACATGCACCACATCCAATACATGCAGCAGAATCAAAAGCAGCTTCTGCAACTTCGTGTGATACTGGAATTGTATTAGCTTCTGGAGCTTGCCCTGTATTTACTGAAACATAACCGCCTGATGAAATTATTCGATCAAATGCACTTCTATCTACTTTTAAATCTTTTTTAATAGGAAATCCTCCTGCTCTAAAAGGTTCAATATAAATAGTTTCACCGTCTTTAAATTCTCTCATGTGTAATTGACAAGTTGTCGTATGTTCTATTGGTCCATGTGCATTACCATTAATTACTAATCCACATTGGCCGCATATCCCCTCTCTACAATCATGATCAAACTCTACAGGTTCTTCATTTTTTGATATTAGTTGATTATTTAATGTATCTAACATTTCCAAGAAAGACATGTGTGTATTAACATTGTCTATTGTGTAATTCACTAATTTACCTTGTGCACTACGGTTTTCTTGTCTCCATATTTTAAGATGTAATTTCATAATATAATTATTTATAACTACGTATAGTTGGTTTTAAATATTCAAAAGTTAGTTCTTCTTTGTGTAGAATTGGTCTTGTATCAATATTCCCTGGCCATTCCCAAGCAGATATAAATTGATATTCTTCATCATTTCTTTTTGCTTCACCATCTTCAGTTTGATATTCTTCTCTGAAATGTGTTCCACAAGATTCATTTCTTGTTAATGCATCATAACACATAAGTACACCAATTTCAAAGTAATCTGCTACACGCCCAGCTTTTTCTAATTCTGAATTAATAGAATCAGTTTTACCTGTAACATTTACTTGTTCATAAAACTCTTTACGAAGTTTATTGATTTCGACAATAGCAAACTCTAAACCTTCTTTTGTTCTTGCTAAACCACAATAATCATATAATAATTTTCCTAATTTCTTATGAAAATAATCAACAGTTTTGTTTCCCTTAATGTTTAATAACTCCTCTAATTTTTTCTTTGTTTCTAATTCAGCAATATCAAACTCTGGATGAGTTGTAGATACTTTTTCAGTTTTCAATTCTCCCGCTAAATAATTAGCAATCGTATAAGGTGCAATAAAATATCCATCAACAGATGCTTGTAAAAGAGAGTTAGCCCCTAAACGATTTGCTCCATGATCAGCAAAATTTGCTTCACCTAATGCAAATAAACCAGGAATTGTTGTCATTAATTCGTAATCTACCCATAAACCACCCATTGAAAAGTGAGCTGCTGGAGAAATCATCATTGGTTCTTTGTATGCGTCTATCCCTGTAATCTTCTGATACATAGTAAATAGATTCCCATACTTCTCTTTTATTTTGTCTTTTCCTTGCTCTCTGATTGCCTTAGAAAAGTCCAAATATACGGCATTTTTTAGAGCTCCAATACCAAAACCAGCATCAATTCTTTCTTTTGCTGCTCTTGAAGATATATCACGAGGAGCTAAATTACCAAATGCAGGGTATCTTCTTTCTAAATAATAATCTCTTTCTTCTTCGGGAATATCGTTAGCTATTCTAGTTTCGTTTTCTTTTAAAGGAACCCAAATTCGACCATCATTTCTAAGAGATTCAGACATTAAAGTTAATTTTGATTGATAATCTCCTGATTGAGGTAATGATGTTGGGTGAATTTGTGTCCAACTTGGAGAAGCGAAATAAGCACCTTTTTTATGAGCTCTCCAGATAGCTGATCCATTGCATCCCATTGCTAAAGTCGATAAGTAATATATTTTACCAAAACCTCCAGTTGCAAGTATTACAGCATTTGCAGCATATCTTTCAATTTCTCCTGTTTCTAGATTTCTAACAATTACACCTTTTGCTTTGCCATCAACTAAAACTAAATCTAGCATTTCATGATAGGTAAAAAGTTGAACTGTTTTCTTTTCAACTTGACGCATCAAGGCTTGATATGCTCCTAGTAGTAGTTGTTGTCCCGTTTGTCCTCTTGCATAAAAAGTTCTAGATACTTGTACTCCACCAAAAGATCTATTATTTAAATATCCTCCGTATTCTCTACCAAAAGGCACACCTTGAGCAACAGCTTGATCGATTAAATTTGTAGAACATTCTGCTAAACGATATACATTAGCTTCTCTTGCTCTAAAGTCTCCTCCTTTTAATGTATCTACAAACATTCTGTAAATACTATCGCCATCATTTTTATAATTTTTAGCTGCATTTACACCTCCTTGAGCTGCAACAGAGTGTGCTCTTCTTGGTGAATCTTGAAAACAAAACGTTTTTATATTGTATCCCATTTCTCCTAAAGAAGCAGAAATTGAGCTACCAGCTAAACCAGTTCCTATTACAATCACATCAAGCTTTTTTCTATTTGCTGGATTAACTAGTTTTGCTGTTTTTTTATAATTTGACCATTTATCTTCTAGTGGTCCTTGTGGTATTTTTGCATCTAATTTCATAAGTAGTAATAATTAATGAGTGATATATATATAAATTGGCATTAAGGCAAAACCTACACAAATAATAACTGAATAAACAATACCAAATACTGCTACCCAACGTACATATTTTGGATGAAATAATCCTAATGTTCTAATTCCACTAGATAATCCATGAATTAAATGATAGAATAATGCTATCATAGCAATAACATATACAATAACAATCCATAATTGTTGAAAAGCAGTTACAACTACTGTATACAAATCTTTATTACCAGATGGATCTAACCCTATATTACCAAATTTATATACATACCAAAAATTTTGAAAGTGCATAACTAAAAACAGTAAAATAATTGTTCCTAATATGCCCATGTTTCTTTTATACCATTTACTAGCTCTACCTCGATTATCTTTATTGTAATTTCCAGATGATTTTTTATTTTGCACTGTAATAATTAATGCGTAAACGACATGTGCAATTATAGATAAATACAAAACATAAGAAACTATTTTTATCAAAGGGTTACCTGAGAGAAAATGAGAATATGCATTAAAATTATGTTGAGCTGTTTGTTCATCTAAAAATAGCTGTGTATTTCCTAAGAAATGTATTAATAGGAAGAACGAAAGAAATAACCCTGTAGAGGCCATTAAAATTTTCCTAGTGAGTGTATTCATTGGTTAATAATTTTTAATTAATTTATCATTTTAAATTTACAAATTTCTGAAGGAAAAATTATTAATCAAACTTATTAATAAGACAAATTAATCCTAATTTAAAATAGTTCTATTTAAAAGGGTTAAAGAAGTAATTATTTAAAATATTATTAATCAATTAAGATTTATTGATTATTAGTTTTATATATAAAAAAACAGAGCAATTAATTGCTCTGTTTTTTTTATATCATATCAAGTTTAAATTAATCTAAAACTTCCATATCAAAATATAATGTAGCATTTGGTGGAATTACACCACCAGCTCCTTGTGCACCATATCCTAATTGAGAAGGAATAATTAAAAATACTTTTGTTCCTTTATTAAACATAGTTAAAGCTTCCATCCATCCTTGAATTAACCCTGTAACACCTACAGTAACATCTAATGGTTGATTTCTATCATAAGAAGAATCTAATTTTTCTCCATCATTCAAACGTAATGAATAATGCACTTTAATAGCATCCCCATGAACAGGCTTTTCACCTTTACCCTCTTCAATAATCACGTATTTTAATCCAGAAGGAGTTACTTCAGCTTTTGCTTCTAATTCTTTTTGACGAGCAATTTCAGCATCTTTTTCAGCTTTTTCTTTTGCTTCTAATTCAGCTTGTTTTTTAGCATGATTTGCTTTTGCATCATCGAAAGCCTTAGCTCCATCATAATTTTTATATTTATCACCTTTACGAGCGATTTCAACTTTTTCTATTACTACAGGAACAACAGGTTTGTCATCTCTTGTTTTTTCCACAGCTGCTATAGAATCAACTACATCTAAACCTTCTATAACTTGTCCAAAAATTGTATGACGATTATCTAACCAAGGGGTAGGCACCTCTGTAATAAAAAATTGAGAACCATTTGTAGCAGGTCCAGAATTTGCCATAGATAAAACACCTTTTTTATCATGTTTTAAACTTGGATCAAATTCATCTTCGAAATCATAACCAGGACCTCCTGTTCCTCTACCATCAGGATCACCCCCTTGTATCATAAAATCTTTAATTACACGGTGAAAAATGATTCCATCATAAAAAGGAACACCTTTAGCTTTAGCTTTATTTTCTTTTTTTCCTTCTGCTAAACCAACAAAGTTAGCAACAGTCATAGGTGCTTCTTCTTCGTATAATTTGATTGTCATTGCTCCGTGATTTGTCGTCATTTTTGCATACAATCCTTCTTCTAAATTTTTAAATTCTTCTTTGCTCATCGATTTTGGAATTTTAACGCCACAACTAATTAATGTAGTAATGACTGTTAAGATTAATAATATTTTTTTCATTTTATAGGCTTAAGTATTAATTGTATTAGTGTTTCTTTATTTTTTTTATTTTTAAATCTACAATTATTGGTTCATCAGGAGCAATTTTACTTTGATCTCCATAACCTCCATAAGCTAAAAATGAAGGTAATAATAGTTTAGCGCTTTCTCCTTCAGGTATTAATTGTAAAGCAGAATTTACTCCTCTTGTTAAATCTGATTTTCCTATTACAACTCTTTGTGTTTTATTATCTTCAAAAGAATAAATGATATTATCTTTTAAATCTGATACTTGATATTCAAATTCAATATAATCACCTGTATTTGCAGTAGATTCTGTTCTTTTTCCATCATTGGAGATCCAGAAACCAGAACTAGTTTTTACAAATTTTTGATTATTTTTTTTTATATAATTATCAAACCATTGTAATTCTTCCTGATGTATTTTTTTTGCTCTTTCTTTAGAACGTTGCATGAAATCATCATTACTATAAGAAACAGGGTATTGAATAACCTTTTGATCACAACTAAAAATTGTTATTAAAACAAATAAAGTAAAAACTATTTTCTTCATCTAAATAATAATATTTGTAAGTTGATCTTTATAATCAGGTAAAATACTTTGTAAATAAGTTATTGTTTCTTCCATATTTAAGTCAGATCTTCCACCTGCAGCATTCATATGTCCTCCTCCATTAAAATGTTTTCTAGAGAATTCATTAACATCAAAATCTCCTTTAGAACGTAGAGAAATTTTTATAAAATTATGTTGAGTATCTTCAATAAAAATTATAGAAAAGATATAATTATCAACACTTAATCCATAATTTACAAAACCTTCTGTATCTCCTTTCTGAAAACCATTTTTTAACAAATCTTCTCTTGTTAAATACATAAATGCAGTACGATATTCTGATAAAAAAGTTAAATTATTAAGTGTTAATGCTAATAATTTCAATCTTCCTTGTGTCTGAGAATCATTAACATAAGATGTTACTTTATCAACTTCTACACCTTTATCTATTAGTTCAGCAACAATTCTATGAGTATTTGCAGATGTATTTCTAAATCGAAAACCTCCTGTATCAGTCATTATACCGGTATAGATACATTCTGCAATTTCTTTATCAATTTTATCAAGATCATTCATTGCTTCAATAAAATTATAAACCATTTGACATGTTGCTGGCATTTCTATATCAGAGTACATATAATCAAATGTATCTGGTTCTCTATGGTGATCTATTAATATTTTTGGAGATGTGGAACGTTCTACCCAAGCTCCTAAATCATCAATTCTTTTAACAGTATTAAAATCTAAAATAAAAATTAAATCAGCTTGATGAATTATTGCTTCTGCTACTTTAGGCTTATAATCTGCAATAACAATATCTTTTGCAGATGGCATCCATTTTAAAAATTTTGGAAAATCATTTGGAGCAACTACATTACAAAAATGGCCTAATTTTCTTAAGTAATGAAACATTGCTAATGTTGAACCAATTGCATCACCATCAGGATTTTTATGTGGTAATATTGCAATTTTTTTTGGTGTTGATTTTAAAAGAACTTTTAGTTCCTCGAAATTTGTCATTTGCATAGTTGCAAATATAGCAAAACAACTGAAAAAATAGAACTTAATACCTAATAAAAAAGTCGTCTATTTTTAAATAAATGACGACTTTTTATTGAATTTAAATTATTTTATTTTGCTAAAGGTATTGAAACAAAATCTGTGTTATCTTTGAACTGATCAAATGTGAATTTTTCATAGTTTAAAGATCCATACATTCTTATATAAAATTCAGCACGAGATAAATCAGACAAAACGGTCCATACTGTAAATTCTGTCATGTATTGATTATTTGCAGATTTTTCTCCTTCTCCACTTGTATCTTTAGTAATATTTTTAGGACGATCAAAATTATTCATTATATGACCTAATTCAGCAATTTGTTCATTAGGGTTATCTACAGAATTTGCAAAAGAAGAATAATAAAATGCTCTAATAAAACGTCCTACAGATGTTGACGATGATGGTAATGCTGAGGTTGCTATTCCACTATCTGGTTGAATTAAAGTTAAATTACCAATCTTTGAGGCACTAGCGTCTATATTTGATAAATGAGAATAATTATTTAAATTTTCCAAATGCCAAGGAAATTCTGGACCATTTGTTAATACACCTGTTGGATTATCATAAACATTAAGATTATTGTTTGAAATCTCAATAACAATACTTCCTCCATTTTTATCATAAATAGCAAAATGGAAAGGAGATTTAAGATTACCTAGCATAGATAAACTTTCTGACCAAAAAACTACATTACCTTTCAAACCTTCTTTTAATTCCTCTATAGTTGAAAAATTAGCCAATGCCCATTCTCCTATATTCATAAAAGGAACTGTTTTACTATAATCTTTAGGGTCTGGATCTGGTAAGCCAGTATTATGAATCATATTTAAACTAAAAGCTAAGCCAGCTTGATTAATACCTTCTGTAGCTCCTCTAGGATTTTCTTCACTAACAGGATCAGTAATTGCAATAATTGGATATTTTGCAACATATTTTAAACCAAGACTTTTATCTGGAGCATAATGTTGAAATACATGATCTTTGGGATAATATGTAAGACTTGAGGTAATTAAATCTGTTGTAAATTCCATTCCTCTTCCATGATATACATTCCCTTTTTTATCTTTTATAATTAGAGATGTACATGCAAAAGGAACTACAGGTTTTAAATCTTTTTCAGGAATTTGTTCTATTTCGTTGAAAATAACTTTATTATCTCTTAAATTATTAGACTCAACATTTGATTTTTTTAGTATCATTATTTAGGTTATTTGATTTTTTAAAATATTCTACAAATTACACAATGTTTTCATATTAATAATAGTACTAAGAAAATTATTAATCAATTTAAATAAAGTAGAAAACTTATTCTATCATTTTTTGAATAGATTTGCATTTAATTAAAGCAAAAAATATGCTTAAAATGTATTTATATTTATTTATTATAAATTTTATATCTTTTATACTTTTTGGAATAGATAAATATTTAGCAAAGAATAAAAAAAATAGAATTCCAGAAAACACATTATTTCTTTTTTCTTTATTAGGAGGAAGTTTAGGATCTATTTTATCTATGATAATTTTTCATCATAAAACAAAAAAAACATCATTCAAGTTGAAGATGTTTTTTGTTCTATTAATTCAATTATTAATTGTTTATTGCTATTTTAATGAATTTTAAAATTTCATTCTACGATTTTCTTTTTTTTCTGCTTGTTGTTTCTTCTGATTTAATCTTTTCTGTTTAGAAGCTTTAGTTGGTTTAGTTTGCTTCCTTGCTTTCTGTACAAGTAGAGCTTTATCTACTAAATTTAATAGTTTATTTATAGCAGTCATCTTATTGTCTAATTGTGAACGAGATTCTTGAGAAGAAACTTGAAGATAACCTTCTGTATTAATTTTATTTTTTAGCTTCTCTAATATTAAATTCTTTTCTTCTTCAGAAAAAAAATGTGAACTAAGTACATTCCATTTTGCAGTAACCAACGTTTCTACTTTATTCACATTTTGCCCACCTGAACCACTGCTTCTTGCAGTTTTATAAATTACTTCTGAAGAAAAATTTTTCATTTATTTTTGATTTTTTGTGAAAATTACATGAGATACAAAACACAGAATTGTAAAGACAACTCCAACAGCAATAACGCCATTCCATTGAAATTTTTCCCAAGCACTTGCTGCTATATATGTTCCTAAAGAACCACCAATAAAATAACTAGTCATATAAACTGTATTTAATCTATTTGTTGCTGTCGGATTTAACGCAAATATTTGTGTTTGATTACAAACGTGCATAGATTGTAATCCCAAATCAATTAAAATAACTCCTATTATCAATCCCCAATATGTGAATCCGAATTGATAAAAGAAACCCCATGCAAATAACATGATAATAATTGAGTAAAATATTATTCTCTTTAGTGATAAATATTTATTTACTTTCCCTACTAATGCAGCTGCCAGAGCTCCTACAGCTCCTATTAAACCAAATGCTCCTGCAATTCCACTTCCCGCATGAAATGGAGCTTGTTCTAAATGAAAAACTAAAGTAGTCCAAAATGCACTAAATGCAGCAAAACCTGTTGCTCCTCTAAATGCAGCTAATCTTAGTACAGGTTCATTTTTTATAAGTTGAGTTATAGATTTCATTAAACCAGAATATGAACCTTTGTAATTAGGTTGTATTTCTGGTAAAAAAATGTAAATTAATATCCAAAGAATAAACATAATGACCGAACCAATTAAATAAACTGCTCGCCAACCTAAATATTCACCTATAAAACCACTTAATACACGAGATAGTAAAATTCCTACTAATAAACCACTCATAACCATTCCTATTGCTTGAGATTTTTTAGCAGGATCTGCCAATTCTGAAGCCATTGGAACAAAAATTTGAGGTACTACAGAAGTGAAACCTATTAAAAAACTAAGAGGAAATAACCAAATTAAGGATGGTGAAAAATACATTCCTAATAATGATAAAATTATAAAAATAAAATCTATAAGAATTAATTTTTTCCTCTTTAATAAGTCTCCTAAAGGGATGATGAATAACAAACCAAAAGCATAACCTATTTGTGTTAACATAGCAATTGTTGATACTTTACTTTCAGGAACTTTAAATTCTTTAGAAATTAAAGATAATAATGGTTGATTGTAGTAATTATTTGCAACAACTAATCCACTACCAATTATCATTATCCATAAAATGATAGGTGTTAGTTTAGGTTTTGTTATATTATTTTCCATTTATTATATTAATAAGTACTAGCTTCGTTTAAAATTGCTAAATCTTCTTCAGATAAATTTAATTGAACAGCATCAATAAAAGAATCAATATGATTTTCTTTTGTTGCACTTGCAATTGGTGCTACTACTGTTTGTTGCTTTAATAGCCAAGCTAATGAAATAGCAGAATAAGAAACATTGTACTTTAAAGATAATTGAGATAAAGCATCCAAAATTTTAAATCCTTTTTCATTTAGGTATTTTTTTACTTTATCTTTTCTTGCACTATTCTCTAAATCTTCTTCTGATTTATATTTTCCAGATAAAAATCCACTTGCTAAACTATAATATGGAATTACAGCTAAATTATATTTTTCTGCTACTGGACGTAAAAATTCTTCAAAATGCTGTCTATCATATAAATTATATTCTGGTTGTAGAGTTTTGTATGCAGGCAAATTAAACAAAGATGATTTATCCAAAGAACAAATTAATCTTTCTGAAGAAAAATTAGAAGCTCCAATAAACCTTACTTTACCTTCTTTTATAATTTGATTATATGCTGATAATGTTTCCTCTACAGGTGTTTTTGTATCGTCATAATGTGTTTGATATAGATCGATGTAATCTGTTTGTAAACGGATCAAAGATTCATCTATTTCTTTTAAAATATGTGCTTTTGTAGTATTAGGTTTATCTTGTACAAGATTTCTACCTCCTACTTTTGTTGCTAGAACTATTTTATCTCTTAAATTTCTTTCTTTTAACCATTTTCCAATAATTTTTTCTGACTCAGTTCCTACATTTCCAGAAACCCAATGAGAATAATTATTTGACGTATCAATTGTATTGAAACCTCTATCAATAAAAATATCTAAAATTCTAAATGATTCTTCTTCATTTAATGTCCAACCAAAAACATTTCCTCCGAAAATAATTGGTGCTATCTGTAAATCCGTATTTCCTAATTGTACATTTTCCATGATGTAAATATAAAAAAAGCTACTTTTCTAGTAGCTTTTTATTCTAATAAGTTATTACTAAATTTACTGTAGATTTAAAAATTGTTATTCTATAGGTTCTATTTCAAAACCAACTTCTTCTATTGTATCAATAATTTTTTCATCAGAAAGTTTTGTTTTTATAGTTAATATCTTATTCTCATTTGTTGTATCAACTTGCCAGGAGTCAGTATTTTCAAGTTTATCTAAAAAAGGTTTTACTTTACTAACACAACCACTACAATTTATATTTGTTTTAAATTTTAATTCTTTTGTTTCCATAATAAATTTGATTTTTGGTTAGGTAAATTTCTGAAATAACCTATTATAAAACCTTATACAATTCTAATAAATACTTACATTATTTATAGATTTTCAATTAGTTTTACAAAACAAACAAAATATATAACTTCAATACTTAGATATGAGTCTAAAGAAAAATCAAAAAATTATCTTGGCCATCAATGAGAAACCAAAATTAGGACAAGGTGTTTTACTTAGTATACAACACCTTTTTGCTATGTTTGGCGCAACTGTTCTTGTTCCTTCACTAACAGGCATGAGTCCATCTATCGCGCTTATATCAAGCGGAATTGGAACATTGGTTTTTATATTGATTACAAAAGGTAAAGTTCCATCTTATTTAGGTTCATCATTTGCTTTTATTAATCCTATTATTGTTATGAAAGCTATGGAAGCAAAACCTGATAGTGGTGTAGTTTTTGGAAGTTTCTTAGTTGGAAGTTTTTTGGTCGGAGTTACTTATTCTTTAGTTGCTTTATTAATTGCAAAAGCCGGTACTAAATGGCTTATGAAATTACTTCCTCCCATTGTTGTTGGACCTGTAATTATGGTTATAGGATTAGGACTTGCTTCTACTGCAATAAAAATGGTTATGAATAACCCTACGGGAAATTATGATTTAACATATGTTACAATTGGTTTTGTTACTTTAATCATTACAATTATCACTGCTATATTTAGTCGTGGTTTTTTGAGTGTAATTCCTGTACTAGTTGGTATTATTGGTGGGTATTTATTTTCTATAATTATGGGGGTTGTTGATTTAGATCCTGTATTAAATGCAAAATGGTTTTTGATTCCTGAATTTACTCTTCCATTTATAGACTATACTCCTTCACTATCATGGTATGTGATATTTCTTATGATTCCTGTTACTATAGTTCCTATCGCGGAACATATTGGTCATCAATTAGTTTTGAGTAAAGTTGTAGAAAAAGATTTAATAGAAGATCCTGGTTTAGATCGTTCTATGCTTGGAGATGGTGTTGCTACAATGATTGCTGCGTGTTTAGGTGGTCCTCCAAGTACAACATATGGAGAAAATATTGGAGTTCTAGCTATTACAAGGGCTTTTAGTATTTATGTATTTATTGGTGCAGCATGTTTCGCTATTTTATTTGGTTTTTGTGGAAAAATTTCAGCTCTATTAACAACTATACCAACTCCAGTAATGGGTGGAGTATCTATCTTATTATTTGGAATCATTGCATCAAGTGGTTTAAGAATGTTAATCGAAAATAAAGTAGATTTTAAAATAAAACGAAATCTTATTATTTCATCTGTTATTTTAATAATAGGGATTGGTGGAGCAGCAATTCATATTGGTGACTTATTTTCTTTAGAAGGAATGGCATTAGCTTCAATCATAGGTGTTATTCTAAACTTAATTCTTCCTGGGAGAGAGTTTGTTTCATTTAAAGAAATGTTTGATGAAGATTAAATATATTTATTTAAAATTTTATAAAGCAACAAAAATGTTGTATATTTAGAACAAAATTACTGCTATGCCTACAGAAGTAAAAAATATACAACGCTTTAATACTAAACGAAGTATTAATAAAGCTCGTACAAAAGGAGCTTTAGATAAATCTTGGAAACTAGAATCTGATAATAAAATTTATACTTGGAATAATAAGTTAGAACGTGTAAATATCATTAGAGAAGGTATTCCTTATCAATCTATTGAAGTCATTAGTGAACGTTTAAATAAACCTGTAAAATCAATACTAAAAATAATTGGTGTTCCACAAACTACGTATAATAAAAAGAAAGTAGAACATTCGTTATTGGATAGTAGAGATAGTGAATTAATTATATTAATTTCTGAATTAATAGATTACGGAACAGAAGTTTTTAACAATGAAATTGATAAATTTCAACGATGGTTATACAAATCTAATGTTTCATTAGGTGGATCAACGCCAGAGAGTCTTTTAGATACTGTTACAGGAATTAATGAAGTAAAATACAGTCTTAATCGATTAGAATACGGAAACCTTGCTTAATGATTGTATATAGGATTGAAAGAGAAAAATATCTAAAAGATACATTAAAAGGTATTGGTGCATCGCTTTCTCCTGGTTTCAGATGGAACAGCTTAAACACAAGATTAGTTTACACAGCAGATAGTAGAGCTCTTTCTACTTTAGAAGTTTCAGTCCATTTAGATTTGATTGAAGATTTACCAAATGATAGATATATGGTAGAAATAGAGATTCCTGATAATATTTTAATCTTAGAAGTTGCTCTAGAAGATTTACCTAAAAATTGGGATGCAAAACCACCTATTTTATCTACACAAACAATTGGTGACGATTTTGTTTTAGAAAATAATGCTGCAATTCTAAAAGTTCCAAGTAGTATAATCTCACAAGAGTATAATTATCTTATAAATCCTTTACACCATGATATAAAACGAATAAAAGTAGCAAAAAAATATCCTTTCTTATTTGATCCTAGATTAAGTGCAAATAAAAAGTAATTAGGCTTTGTTGAAAATAACAAAGCCTAAGTTTTTATATTTATTTCAGACGTTTGAGCATGTTTTTAGTTATATCTTTTATTCGCTAATAAGTTTCTTAAAACAAATAACGCAAACAAAAAATCAATAAAAAAATTCTACTTCAATTTAGAATTTAATAAAGGATCAGGAAGAGGAACATAGTCATCTTTATCTGTAGGAATAATAGGAAATTTATGATTAATCCAATCATTCTTAGCTTTTTCTATAACTTCTTTATCAGAACTTACAAAGTTCCAAAAAATAAAATGTTCTTCTGGTAATTTTTCTCCACCAAATATATAGATTACTGAATTAGCTTTTACTTCAAATTGGCATAAAGTAGAATCTTCAGCAACTAGTAATTGTTTTGTTCCATAACTTGTATCACCATCTTTTATTTCACCTTCTAGAATATAAAGAGCACTCTCACCATATAAATCTTTCGTATTAGAAAAAGTAAAATCTTTTTTTGCTCTTATTTCAATTAAATATAAAGGAGAATAAACAGGAACTTTAGATTTATAGCCAGCAAACTCACCAGCAATCAACTTAAAATCTGCATCATCAGTCGACCACTCTGGTAATTTATTAGATTCAACATGAACAAAACTAGGTTCTGTGTGCTCTAACTCTTTTGGTAAAGCAATCCATATCTGCAATCCATGCAAAACCTTATCTGTTGTTCTTAAATATTCAGGTGTTCGCTCCGAATGTACTACTCCTTTACCAGCTGTCATCCAATTTACAGCTCCAGGTTTTATTTCTAATTCTGTACCTAAACTATCACGATGCATTATAGCTCCTTCAAATAAATATGTCAAAGTTGACAAACCAATATGCGGATGAGGGCCAACATCTAAATTCTGATAATCTTTTAATTTTGTAGGTCCCATATGATCAATAAAAACAAATGGTCCTACATGTCTTTTTTGCTTAAAAGGCAATAATCTTCCAACTAAAAAATTACCTATATTTGCCGCTTTTTCTTCTATTATTAATCCAACATTAGACATTATTTTATTATTTAAGTATTTACTAAAAGTAAGAAATAAATGAAAGAATTAATATAAAATACTAAAAAAAAGCATAATACTAAAGGTAAAATATTTAGATGAAATTTAATTTTTTTATATAGCTAATCAATTATAAGCGAACATATATCCATTTAAACAAAATGCTTTAAAAAATATAAATAATTAAATAATAAACTTTTATCCATTTTTAAGTATTTGTAAATATTTACAAATACTTAAAAATGGATAAAAGTACAGATCAAAATATAACTTAACATTTATACATTAATGTTATACTTTAATTAAGCTTTAAATTTCCTTTTAATTATAATTTTTCTTCTTTGCTTCTTAAAAATAATACGAATAAGACGATAACCATAGGTTACTTTTTTATTTTTCGTAATAATAGGAAATGCCATTGTACACATTAAAGAAATACATGCAGTTGTTCCTAAAGCTCCACCATAACCAGTAAATAACTTACTTGTAAAATGTAATAAAACAGAAAAAAGAATTGGTGAAAATAATAGAGAAAAATAACTAATATTAATTGTAGATGAAACCATTCCAATGAAAGTTCCTCCAATTACATACAAAGGAATATTTTGTGTATATAGAGTAGAAAAAATTGTAGGAAAAAAATGAAAAAATCCTCCTACGAATAATGCTATTAAAGCTGATGCTCTTACTGGTCCTTGCTTTAAATGAATATTTAAAACATAAGTAACTAATGTTGCTAATATTGATGAGGTTGTAAAAATTATAAACTCTACTAACATATCAACCAAAAATTAATTTAAACAATAGCATACTTAGTAATACACCAACGAAAGCTAATGTACCAAGCTTACCTCCTACACCAACAAAAAGAGATTTTGTTGCGAAAAATAAGATTGCAGTTATAATACCTGCAGTCATAATCATAAAATAAACATATTTAAATTCTAATGAGGTCATTCCTATAAACGCACCACAATATATAGGTCCAGCTAGTTGTTTTAAATACTCTGATCTAGGATTTAATTTTGTCAAATAAGAACCTAAAGTTCCTACAATTCCTGCAGAAAAAACTCCTCCAAGAGCAAACTGATTGTTTAATATATAAGTTATTATAGCTGCAATAGGAATCCAAAAAACTAATGATTTTTTATCAAATGAGTATTCTTGATGATGTAAAGGAAATTTTTTATAAACAACAAGTAAAAGAAGTAACATAATAACAATAATATATGGTACTGCATAATGTTTTATTCTTTCATTGAGTATTGCAAATAAAAATAAAAACTGTATAACAAATATGATTAATATTGTTATAAATTTTATAATGCGCTTGTTAATCAAAACTGGCTATTTTATTTGCAAAATTAAAAATTTTAAACTTCAAATAAAATATATTACAATAATACTTAAATTACTTTATATATTTTATTCGCTCTTCTTCTAAATCAATTTGATGAATTTGTTGACGAATCAAATCTTCATCAATTTCAGGATCTTTATTTAATTCACTTAAATAAATACGTTGTAGCTCAAAAATTTCAATTAAAACATCTTTTATATCTTCATCAATCCACTTTGTTTCTTGTGCTTTAGATTGATCTTCCCAATATTTCAAAATTCTTTGCATAACAAGATTTTCTTTTAAATCACAATTTTCATATTTAATTTTAAGTTGCTCATAAATATGAGTTTTTAAACCTAACTTTATTTTTGTTCTAGAAATTTCTGTATTTTCATCTAGATTTCTAAATGGTTTCATTTTTCTAATTATAAAAGGTAATGTTAATCCTTGAATAACTAAAGTCAATAATATCACAACAAAAGTTATAAATAAAATTAAATCTCGTTGAGGAAATATTTCTCCATTTTCTAAATATAGAGGAATTGATAATGCTGCAGCTAAAGAAACAACTCCTCTCATTCCTGTCCAACCAAGTACTAGAGGTCCTCTAAAATTTCTAATTGTTAAATTCATTTTTGAAGCTATATTTGGTCTAAAAATAATTGTTGCAAGCATTCCTGCAAATGAACTTATAATTCTAGAGATGATCAATATAACTGTAACAATAACTCCATACCATATTGCTGTTGTTATAGATATTCCTTTAGAATGAATACCAGTAACAATTTCTGGTAACTCTAAGCCTATTATAAAAAACACAATTCCGTTTAATAAAAAAGAAAAAGCCTCCCAAAAACTAATACTTTTCAATCTTGTAGTACTGTTCATAAATGTCATTTTCATTTGAGACATATATAATCCTCCTGCTACAACTGCCAAAACACCAGAACATTCCATTTTTTCTGCTATAAAATACATAATATATGGTTCTATTACAGTTAATATAATTGAAGAAGATGTATCTGTAGAAAAACGTTTATGAAATTGTATAAATAAAAAAGCTATTATTAAACCTACAGTAACACCTCCAATTATCATCCATAAAAATTCTGATATAGCATGAGAAATTATAAATTGCCCTGTTCCAACAGCCACTAAAGCAAATCTTAAAATGATAAGTGAAGAGGCATCATTTAATAAACTTTCTCCTTCTAAAATAGCTGAAGTTGATTTAGGTATTTTTACAAATTTTGTTATAGCTGCTATACTAACTGCATCAGGAGGAGAAACAATTCCTCCAAGAACAAAACCTAAAGCAATTGTAAAACCAGGAATAATATAATTAGAAGCAATAGCTACCAAAAATGCAGAGAATAAAACAACTAAAAATGCAAAACTACCAATCATTCTCCACCATTTTTTCATTTCTTTTAAAGAAGCATTCCAAGATGCTTCAAATAGTAATGGAGGTAAAAAAATAAAGAAAATCCAATCTGGATCAACTTTTACAACAGGTAAATTTGGAATAAAACTAATAGCTAACCCTACTAAAACAAGTAAAATGGGATAAGCTATTTTTAATTTATTAGCAATAATATTTAATAATACAATTAGAAATATTATTGCTAATAGAAAAGGTAAGTAGTTCATTAGTTTAGGTTTTTAATTTGTTGAAAAAATAAAACAATCAGTTAAATAAATAATATATAACTGATTGTAAAATAATTTTTTAAATATATTTTAATAAATATTTAATTTAAGTCATCTAGAACTGATTTTAATATATTACATCCTTTAATTATATCTTCATCAGAAATATTAATTGGAGGTGTTATACGTAAAGTTTCAATACTATACATCAACCAAAAAATAATTAATCCTCTATTCATACATTCAGCTGCAACTCGTAAAGCATAATCTACATCTTTAACTTCTGGAGCAAGCATTAATCCTTTACCATGAATCTTTTTAATTTTTGGATGCTGAAGATGTTCTCTAAATAATGTTTCTTTTCTATCAATATCCTCCATTAGTTTTTCATCTTCTAATACATTTAATAATTCTAATGAAGCCGCAGCAATAACAGGATTACCACCAAAAGTTGTAATATGTCCTAATTGAGGATTTTGTTTCAATGAAGCCATAATTTCATTTGATGTCATAAAAGCTCCTACTGGTAAACCACTTGCCATACCTTTTCCCATTGCAACAATATCAGGTACAATTCCAAAATGTTCGAAACCAAACAATTTACCTGTTCTTCCAAAACCAGGTTGTATTTCGTCCATAATTAATAAAGCACCTACATCTTCACAACGTTTTTTTAATTTTATAAAAAAATCATTTTCTGGTAAACGAAAACCTGATGCACCACGAATACTTTCTACAATAACACCTGCTGTTTCTGTTGTTATTTTTTGTAAATCATCCTCATTATTAAAATCTATGAAATATACTTCTGGTAATAAAGGTCTGAAAGCTGCTTTTTTTCTTTCGTCACCAGAAACACTTAAAGAACCATGTGTATTTCCATGATAAGCATTTCTAAAAGATATTAATTGTCTTCGTCCAGTAAACCTTTTAGCAAGCTTTAAAGAAGCTTCTATTGCTTCTGTACCTGAATTAACTAAATAAACTTGCTCTAAACCCTCTGGTGTTAATTCAACTAAACGTTTACAAAGCTCAACAGGATTTTCTTGTGCATACTCACCATAAACAGCAACATGCATATATTTATTTACTTGATTAATTATAGCTTGATTAATACGAGGATGACTATGTCCTAATGTATTTACCGAAACTCCTGCTACAAAATCAAGATAGGCTCTTCCATCTTTACCGTAGATATAAGAGCCCTTTGCGTAATCAACTTCAAAACCAGAAGCAAAATTTGTTGTTTGTGCTTGGTATTTAAAAAATTCGTCTTTTAATATTCCCATTCTTATTTTAATAATAGAAAAATTCCAATTCCTCCCAGAGCATAGGCTGCTACAGTAAGAGCATCAGATTTTCCTTTTGAAAATTTTCTAATTTTTACATCTTTAATTTCATCCTTATGAAATTTTAATTCTTCTTTTGTTCCCTTCTTAATAGCATATAATGTATCAGCTTTCCATTGTTTAGCTTCTATTTTATAGTATTTATTATTTACATCAATTTTATAAAACTGATTTATTTTTATAATATCTGTTATTTTAACTTTAGAAAGATCTAGTTCGACTGGTGAAGTTTTGGGTTTTTCTTTATTTTTTGTATTTGAAATATCTTCTTCATTAAGAACTTGAACATTTGTATTTCTAACATTTTTTAATTTATTTCCAACTAAATTTGTGTTTTCATTTGAATTATTATTTAATGATTCAATATTTTCAGGTTCAAAAGCTACATAACTATAGCAGCTAGATAAAATTAATGTAAAGACAAATACAATTAATGTTTTTTTCATAAATTAAGATGTTTAAGTAGTAACGAATAAAAATTAAAAAGATTTTATTTTGACTCCACAAAAATATCTTTCCATGTATTTAGACGCTCACCTATCCTCCATTTAAAATCAGGTAAGTAACGAAGTTCTTCAGGAAATTTAGACAAAGGATACATTTTTCCATCAGATTTCACACGACAAGCAATTAACTCAACTTCATTTCCAACAACATCTGCTTCAATAATTCCACAATAAGAAATGTTCACTCCATAACGTTCTTTTTGTTTGGTTTTTTCATCAGTATCATCCATATATGTTAATGCAACAGCATTTTCTTCGACATTAACAAAATCAATTTTATCATCATGAAATAATACTGTTAAATATTTTCCTTTTATCTGATGGTATTCATTTTCTACCAAAGAATCAACTTTAGCAATTACAAATGCATTATTAAAAACTTTCATGGAATCAATTTTTTCAGTTTTAGCATTTGTATAAGCTTCCATAAAATTACCTGTAACTTGACTATCTCCAGACCACATAATTGGATCTTTATAAAATTGCATTACTCCTTTTGTTTGATTGTAAATCAAAGAATCAGCTTTTCCATTTGCATTAGATTTATAAAATCTAGCTTTATGAAATGCTTTTACAATAGATGTAGAATCTACATCATGTCTTTTTACTGCTAATAATGTGTCAGCACTAATATAAAGTGAATCTTGATCAAAAGACTTGATTGCATATGCATTTTTTGTAACATAAGCAGAATCCAAATAACGATAAGCTTCTCCATAATCACCTTTCAGAATTCGTTTTTCTAAAGGATCATCTAATACAACATTCTTCTCTCCTCTACCAAATCCTGTTTTATCATTAAAATAGAGTTTTTCAGCTGATAATATTTTATTTTGATAATAAACTTTTGAATTATTTCTTAACCAAGCTTCTCCTGTTTTTTTATTAAAATCACCATCTGATGTAATTATATACTGAGAAGGATCGTCACGTCTTGTTATTTTTGAGTAATCTCTAAAAGTTGTTATTCCAGTAATATCATTTGTTGTCATTTTTCTTGAATAAATCGTATAGTCTTTATTTGTAATAAAAACTTCTGAACCAAATGTTGTCGATTTTTCTTTAACATTGTAAATAACATTTTTACCTTCTACCATTGTTCCGTCAGAACCAATTGTTCTATAAGTATCATTAACAATAATATTTCCTGTTAATCGCTCATAAATCATTTTATCTGCATATATCTGTTGTGTAGGAGTTTTAACATCAACATTACCTATACCTATTGCTATTTCTGTTGTACGATTATATTCCATATAATCTGATAATATTCTAGAACTTGGGTCAGTTAAAACAACATTTTCAAAAGCTTTTGCAATAGTAGTTTGTCCATCATACTCCATCTTTTTTGCTGTTATTGTTTTGTCTTTACTAACAAGTTTAGCATTAGACCAAGCTACAGCTAAATTTTTATCTTGATAAAGCACTGCACTATCAGCATAAATCATATCTCCCTTATACTCAATAGCAACATTACCAGTAAGAAATTGATTTCCTTCAAATCTATCAGGATTTCTGGTTATAAAATCTGCATGTTTCAAATTTGCTTTAGCCTTTTTGGGCTTTTGTTGGGCAAACAAAAAAGAACTAAACATTAATAACACAAAGAAAAAAACTTTAATAAATAATTGATTATCAAAGCTAAATGGTTTTATTTTTTTAAAATTATATTCTGTCATTCTATCAACTAAAAACGTTCAAAATTAGTGTTATTTTTTTCTACTCAAAAATATTTTCTTCATAAGTATATGTATATAATTAAAATCAACAATTATTTAAAAAGAAAAAAAGGAAATTGACAAGTCTAAGTTTTTCTTTCAATTTGAATATTAACAATAATAATTAAACGTTAATCCTATTATACCTATAGACTATTTAGGATTTATATACTAAATAATTATAATATTTATTTTCATTGAGCTTTGTAATTTGTACCTTCGAGTTTTAATAGAAATTACTATAAATAAAATTACAATGGACACAATTAAGGATAGACTTTCTGCTTTAAGGGATACTATGAAAAAAAATGGAATAAGTGCAACTATAATACCTGGTACGGATCCACATGGAAGTGAGTATTTACCAAATAAATGGAAAGAGCGTCAGTGGATTTCAGGGTTCAATGGGTCAGCTGGAACAGCTGTTGTAACTTTAGATAAAGCAGCACTATGGACAGATTCAAGATATTTTATTCAGGCTGAAGAACAATTGAAAGATACTACATTTGAATTAATGAAAATGAAGTTGCCAGAAACTCCAAGTATTAATGATTGGATAATAAATCAATTAAAAAAAGGAGAAATTGTAGGTTTAAACCCTCAGATGTTTTCTCATAATTCATTTTTAGATAGCTATAACGATTTTAATTTTAATGAAATTAATGTAAAATCTATAGATTTAATTGATGAAGCTTGGTCTGATAGAGAAGGTTTACCAAAAAATGAAATATTTTTATTTGAAAAAAAATATGCAGGAAAATCTGCTTCAGAAAAAATAATTGAAGTAAGAAATGAAATGCAAAAAAACAAAACTAATGTATACATATTAAATTCATTAGATGAAATTGCATGGTTATTCAATATTCGTGGAAATGATGTTAATTACAATCCATTAGCAATTTCTTATGCAGTTGTAGATAATGATAAAGCATATTTATTTATAGACGAAGAAAAAGTAAAAAAAGAAGTAAAAACAGAATTAGAAAAAGAAGGTATATACATTCTACCATATTTAGCAATATATGACTATCTAAAAGAGTTAACTAAAAACGCTCATGTTCTAATTGATGGAAATCGAATTAATCAATCTTTATTTGAAGCAGTTCCTACTGAAAGTACAATAAAGTTATGTGCTTCTCCAGCAACTTATTTGAAAGCTGTAAAAAATGAAATTGAATTAGAAGGTTTTAGAAAAGCAATGGTAAAAGACGGTGTTGCATTGACTAAATTTTTTATTTGGTTAGAGGAGAATGTTGATACTAATGAAATAAATGAAGTTACAATTGAAAAGAAATTAATTGAATTTCGTGCTCAACAAGAAAATTTTAAGGGTGCTAGCTTTGGAACCATTTGTGGATATGCGGATCATGGAGCTATAAATCACTATTCTGCAACTGAAGAATCAGCATATACAATTCGTAGAGATAATATGTTACTTATTGATTCTGGAGCTCAATTTCTAGAAGGAACAACTGATATTACTCGTACTCTAATTTTAGGAGAACCCACTGCTCAACAAAAAATAGATTATACGCTAGTTCTTAAAGGAAATATTAATTTATCTGAAGCTATATTTCCTGTAAACACTCGTGGTTCACAAATAGATGTATTAGCTCGTAAATCATTATGGGAAAATGGAATGAACTTTGGGCACGGAACTGGTCATGGTGTTGGTCATTATCTATGTGTGCATGAAGGTCCACAAAGTATTCGTACTGAAGAAAATTCTGTAACATTACAACCAGGAATGATACTTTCTAACGAACCTGGATTATATAGAGACGGTAAATATGGTATTCGTATAGAAAATTTAATAATCGTTCAACCTGATGAAAAAACTGAATTTGGAGAATTCTATAAATTTGAGGTAATTACATTATCACACATTGATAAAACATTAATTGATATTAACTTACTTACAAGAGACGAGATTAATTGGTTAAATAATTATCATCAATTAGTTTTTGATAAAATAAGTCCTTTCTTAAATGAAAAAGAAACTGCTTGGTTAAAAGAAAAATGTGAATCAATATAAATACAATTTCATAAATAAAAAAAACTCCTATTATTTAGGAGTTTTTTTATTTATAACTAGTTTGTAAAATTATTTCTTTTCTCTTGTCCCATAAAAATATAACGAATGATTATCTATTTTTATATCAAAAACTTCTTCAATCGTTTGTTTTATAATTTGAATACGAGGATCACAAAATTCTAATACTTCTCCTGTATCAGTTAATATGATATGATCATGATTTTTATCAAAATAAGATTTTTCGTAATGAGCTTGTTGATCACCAAATTGATGTTTACGTACCAATTTTGCTTCCATTAATAATTCTATTGTATTATATAATGTTGCACGACTTACTCGATATTTTTTATTTTTCATTTTGATATACAACATATCTATATCAAAATGATCATCTGTAAAATAAATTTCCTCTAAAATAGCATAACGCTCAGGTGTTTTACGATGTCCATGTTCTTCTAAGAAATTCGTAAACACTTGTTTTACTACTTCATAATTACTAGATTTTACTGATTCGTCTGTCATATAAAAAATTTGTGTAAATATACAATATTATACTTTATTATTAAAGTAATTCATTAATGAATTATGTATTTTTTAACTTAAAACATAATATTATTTTAAAAATATTTAATCCCAATAACCTTAACTCAAACCTGTAATTAATCCATTTTCATCAATATCCATTAATTCAGATGCAGGGAAACTTGGAAGTCCAGGCATTCTCATCATATCACCTAAAATAGGAATAACAAAACCAGCTCCTGCAGCAAATTCAAATTCTCTTACAGTAATTTCAAAATCTTTCGGTCTTCCAATTTTTTTATCGTCATCGCTTAATGACTTTTGAGTTTTAGCAATACAAATAGGTAACTTATCTAATCCTAAATTATTAATTATTTTGAGTTCATTTAATGCTTTTTTACTATAATTAACACTTGAAGCTCCATAAATCTCTTTAGCTATTTTTTCAATTTTATTTTCTATAGTATCATTTATACTATATAGAGGAAGAAAATCATTTTTATATTCTTCAATTGATTTTAAAACTTCTTGAGCTAGATCTTTCATCCCTTCTCCTCCATTTGTAAATTCATCAGCAACAACTGCAATAACATTTAATTTTTCACATCTAGATTTAACATAATTAATTTCTTCTTCTGAATCATTATAAAAATGATTGATAGCTATAATGGGTTTTAATTGATATTTGAATGAATTTTCTATATGTTTTTCTAAATTTTCAAAGCCTTTCTTAAGAGCTTCTATATTAGAATTTTCGAATTCTCCTGATTTGGCACCTCCATGGTATCTTAAAGCTCTGATAGTTGTAACAATAACGTAAGAATCAGGTTTTAAATCTCCATAAAAACATTTAATATTCATAAATTTTTCGGCTCCTAAATCAGCTCCAAATCCAGCCTCAGTCACAACGTAATCTGCCAAAGAAAGGCCCATTTTAGTTGCGATAATAGAATTTGTTCCTTGTGCTATATTTGCAAATGGACCACCATGTAAAATAACAGGATTATTTTCTAAAGTTTGAACTAAATTAGGCTTAATTGCATCTTTCAATAAAATTGCCATTGCTCCTTCTGCCTTTAAATCTCGTGCATATATAGGCTCTTTTTGAAGTGTATAACCAATAAAAATATTACTTAAACGATTTTTTAAATCATTAAAATCTTTACTTAAACATAAAATTGCCATTACTTCGGAAGCTGGAGTTATGTTAAACCCATCTTCTCTCATAATACCATTACTCTTACCTCCTACACCAATTATTATATTTCTTAAGCTACGATCATTCATATCCATCACTCGTTTCCATACAATAGTCTTTGGGTCTATATTTAAGTTATTCTTTTTATTTTGTAAATTATTATCTATCAATGCAGATAAAAGATTGTTTGCTTTTTCTATTGCTGCAAAATCACCTGTAAAATGAAGATTAATGTCAACCATTGGAATTACTTGAGCATAACCACCTCCTGCTGCTCCCCCTTTTATCCCAAAAACAGGTCCTAAACTTGGTTCTCTTAAAACAGCAATTGCATTTTTTCCAATTTTATTTAAACCATCATTCAAACCAACAGAAACTGTTGTTTTTCCTTCTCCAGCAGGTGTAGGATTTATAGCTGTAACTAATATTAATTTTGATTTTTTAATTTTTTGTTCATCTATATAATCCAATGGAATTTTAGCTTTATATTTTCCATAATTTTCTAAATCATCTCTACTTATATTTAATTTAGTTGCAATTTGCTCGATAGGTTTTATAGTTGCAGATTGTGCAATCTCTAAATCAGTTGGAAAACTCATAATTTAAAAAATTAATATTATTCTATAAAAATACTATTAAAATCCATCTTTACTATTTCATCTAAGAATGAATTTTATCATTATAAATATTGAGATTATTTTAAATTTTATATCAAGAAAAAATTAGAAGATAATATTCTATTATTCCTACTGTTTTTTTTACATCTTATTTTTAATAAATAGAAATGGTGAATTTTAATTCAAGATAAACAAGAAGTTTAATTCACTATAATATTTGTTATCTAAATTAAACAGGTATTTTCTTTTAACAATGAATTTGCAATAGCGATTGAAGTGGAAATCCTTTTCTAATTGGTCATTGAGCCTCTCGAAATGCAATGACCAAATTAGAAAAGATTGAGAACGAGAAAGCGAGTCCCGAAGGGATTGCCCAAAAACACTTTTCATAAAATAAAAAATAGTCCTTTGTTTTTATTATTATAAACATGAATTATTAAAAAAATTTTATCCTTTACCTTACATCAATTAACTTTGCATACAATGGAAGAAAATTATTTAGAGAAGTTGAATGAACCACAGCGCTTAGCTGTTGAAGCAACTGAAGGGCCAGTAATGGTAATTGCAGGTGCTGGTTCTGGAAAAACGAGAGTATTAACATATCGTATTGCACATCTACTTAATAAAGGAGTGGATGCTTTTAATATTTTATCCCTAACCTTTACTAACAAAGCTGCACGTGAAATGAAAGAACGTATAGGACAAGTTGTTGGTGAAGGAAATGCTAAATCTCTTTGGATGGGAACTTTTCACTCTGTTTTTGCAAGAATTTTACGTGTTGAAGCTCCTTTATTAGGCTATCCATCTGATTTTACAATTTACGATCAACAAGATGCTATTTCTGTAATGACTAAAATCATTAAGGAAATGAATTTAGATAAAGATATATATAAAGCAAAGCAAGTTTTAGGAAGAATCTCTCAGTTCAAAAATAATTTAATTACCGTAAAAGCTTATCATAATAATCAATCGCTTATTGAAGCTGATAATGAAGCTATGCGACCTAGAATGGGTGATATTTATAGAGCTTATGTAGATCGTTGTTTTAAATCTGGAGCAATGGATTTTGATGATTTATTATTAAGAACCAATGAAATATTAACGCGTTTTCCTGAAGTATTAGCAAAATACCAAGAACGATTTAAGTATATTATGGTTGATGAGTACCAAGATACCAATCACTCACAATATTTAATTGTGAAAGCATTGGCTTCTAGGTATGAAAACCTTTGTGTTGTTGGAGATGATGCACAATCTATTTATGCTTTTCGTGGAGCGAATATCCGTAATATTCTATCTTTTAAACAAGATTATCCTGATGCAAAATTATATCCATTAGAACAAAATTATCGTTCTACACAAATGATTGTTGAGGCTGCTAATCAGATTATAAAACAAAATCAAGATCAATTAGAAAAAAATGTTTGGACTGCAAATGAATCTGGAGAAAAAATAGCTGTTTATCGTGGTCTTTCTGATGCTGATGAAGCACGATATATTGCTTCTCAAATTTGGGAAAGACAAATTAATGAACATTTACAACCAAAAGATTTTGCTATCTTATATAGAACAAATGCTCAATCTCGTGCTTTAGAAGAAGCTCTAAGAAAAAGAGGTATACAATACCGTGTCTTTGGAGGAACTTCTTTTTACCAAAGAAAAGAGATAAAAGATATGGTTGCTTATATGCGTTTATTAATCAATCAGAATGATGAAGAAGCATTATTGCGTACCATTAATTATCCTGCGAGAGGAATTGGACAAACTACGATTACAAAATTATTAGTTGCTGCAGATCAACAACAAATAAGTTTATTCCAATTGATAGAAAATATTTCTATGTATGCTCCTTTAATTGGTATAAATGCTGGAACATCAAATAAATTGAATGATTTTGCTTTGATGATAAAACGTTTCCAAGTTATGTTAAAATCTCATGATGTTTATGAGGTTACAATGGAAATGGCAAAAACTACTCAATTAATTAATGCTTTAAAAGAAGATTCTACTCCAGAAGGTGTTTCTCGTTTAGAGAATGTACAAGAGTTATTAAACTCTATACAAGGTTATGTAGAAGAACAACGACAATTGGAAGATGGCGATGCTTCTCTTGGTGGTTTTCTTGAAAACATTGCTTTAGCAACTGATGCTGATAACGAAGAAGAAGATGATAATAAAGTAAATCTTATGACTGTTCACCTTGCAAAAGGTTTAGAATTTCCTGTTGTATTTATTGCTGGTTTAGAAGAGAATTTATTCCCTTCTATGATGAGTGTAAATACTAGAGCTGAGTTAGAAGAAGAACGTCGCCTTTTTTATGTTGCCCTTACACGTGCAGAAAAAATTGCCTATATGACTTATTCTGTATCTCGTTTTCGTTGGGGTAAAATTATTGATTGTGAACCTTCTCGATTTTTAGAAGAAATTGATGATGAATTTCTTGATTGGAAAAACCTTAACATTCCTGTTAGAAATAGCAACAATAGTGGGTTATCTGCTGATATTTTTGGAGATGAACCAAATATACAAAATTACAAACCTAGAGAAAAGTCTGTCGCTAGAACAAAACCAAATCAACAACCAAAAATAAATGTTCAGCCAAGACCAAATTTCAAACCAGTAAACCAAACAAAAACAACTTCTAGTTCTACTGAAAATGCTTTAGGATTAAAAATAGGTCAGGTTGTTGTTCATGATAGATTTGGACGAGGTGTAGTTAAAGATTTACAAGGTGAACCAAATGATATGAAGGCTATTATATTCTTTGATAATGCTGGAGAAAAGAAACTGTTATTGAATTTTGCAAAACTTAAAATAATTAGATAAGTTACTTTTATATATTTATAAATCTATACAAAATTTACTAAATAAATTTGAATGTATCTTAAATAAAAAATGTCAGTGAATATTCACTGACATTTTTTTTGGGAAAAAAGAATATAAAAAAGCTGCCTCATAAGAAGCAGCTTTAATTGGTATAAAAAAAATTATTTATTAGGAACAAAGAAATCTTCTTTACCATCCACGATAGGTACATATAATCTTACCCATTCGTTGTCATCTTCATCTTCCATTTCCCAACTATGTCCTTTACCAGTAGTATCTTCAGCTAATAAAACTGTACCCGGTTTTACAATAAATGTAGATCCATCAGTTACTTTAAATTTGATACGTCCTTTTAATGTAATTACGTATTGTCTTCTCGGAGCTTTATGAGTATCTTTCTCCCAATCTTCTACAGAATTACTGAACCAAAGATTAGCTGTATTTAAATGTTGTAATGTTTTGATTGTTCCAACTTCATAAGATGATGAACCATCAGCTTTACTTACTAAACGAATAGCACGAATTGAACCTTCTTCTTTATCTGCGTTTGCATTTTCTGTTTGAGCAACTTTTTTAATTGGATCCACGTGATCATTTGCTTTTGCATTGAATGAAGCTACCATAACAATAGCAACCATTGCACTTTGTACGAATTTTTTCATTTTGAATGAATTATAAATATTGTTTAATATTTTTTATTGATTATAAACGGTATCTTGTACCAACATTTTCTCAAAATATGGTTTATATTTTGCTACCAAAGCTAAATGAGCTGGTAATTGACCATATTTTTCTAATTCTTCTAAAGAATCAAACTCCATTGAAGCATTGTAAGTATATGTTTTATCTAAAACACTTCTTGGTGTTGAATCTGCTGGAGTACCATATCTTAAATTTTTTTGATAAGGTAATTGTTTTAACCCCTCAAAGAAATTTGTAAATTCAGCTACTTGCTCTTTTGATAAATCTGGTTTTAACCAAAAAACTAAATAATGAAAATAAACTGGTTTATCTTTATGATTATGCTTTTTAGACTGTCCAAATACAGCACTTGAACATAAAAGAGTCATTAATCCTACTAAAGCTAAGCTTCTTAATTTTTTAGTTGTTGTCATAATAATTTGTTTTTAACTGATGTCTATTCTATATTTTAGTACGAACTGCCATTTTCTATCAGTTGCAACAGCATTTCCTCCTTCATTGGTGAAAATAGGTCTGTTTTGAGCATCAAATGTTAGTCTAGAAGACATTTTATTGAATAACAATGATATACCTGCATCATAAATAACTGCATTATCTTTTAATCCTTTTAAATCAGATAATTGTATAGAACCAGCAGGTTGTAATTGCAAAGTACTTTTCTCTTTATTAAAATATGGAAGAGTTCCTCCAACCTGTAAATAATATGTATTTCCTGTCCCTATGATAGGCATTGCATTACCTGCTCCATTAAGACTTCCATTTGCTGCATTTACACCTGTAGCAGGATTATTTGTACCTACATAACGTACATAATTTGGACCATAATCATTGTGCATTGCCATTGCATAAGCACTAATAGATGTTCCTTTATCTTTGTTTATTGGGGCATCATAAAATACATCAACTGCAAAATTTTTCATATCATCATTTTGTGTTGTTCCTGTATCATCTTTATGCCACATTAAGTTATGAATATAATCAAAACCAGCACCTATACTTAATACTTTCTTACTACCATTGTAAGTACCTGAATTAAATGGTGAAGAAATATTTTCTGTATCAAAAAATGCATATCTAAAATATCCTGAATAATCTTTATTTGTAGCATTTCTACTAACTGTAGCTACATTTAATTTAGGATCAGCCATTAAGTTTGTATAAGGATCAGCAATAATAACACGGTAATCAAATTTACCTACTTGACCTTTAACGTACGCGCTTAATTCACGAACTGTTGCATCTGTAATACCTGCATTAGATGTTGCATAGGCAGGAAGATCATATAATAAAGTATTTAAAGGTCCTGTTGTAAAACGAGATAAACCTCTCCAAGTTGAACGACCAGCACCTATTTGGATTGCATCAGAAAATTTATATTCTCCATAAGCATCTAATAATTCAAAATTATTAACTCCTTTTTGGTTTGAATTGACATTAGTTGCTCCACCTTGTAAAACAAATGTTAATTTTTCAGTAGGCTTATAAGTCAATTTTAAACGAATCCTTCTTAATGATAAATCAGATGTTTCAGATTTTTCTTGGTCATTAATCATACTTCCAGGATTTAACTGTGTATATCTTGCCCAAGCCTCTGCATAACCACTTAATGATATTGATCTTGTATGTTCATCATTTAAATAATGAGTTAAAGGAGGATTTCCAAAGTCATTTTTCTTAACTTTCTGTTGTGCACTTAAATTTCCTAGACCTAGGAAAGTAAATAAAACAACAGTACCAATTTTTAAATATTTCTTTTTCATAACTCTTAACCTGTAAATAGATTTTTTGTTCTTTTTACATGACAAATGTATTTTCAAAATCAAAAGCCAAGTATTAGAAAACTGTTAGAATTTTTATATAAATTTTAATAAATATAATACAATAAAATCACAAATAAATGTATATCAATTATTTAAACTTTATTAAGTGTGTTAAAATTTTTAATGAAATTTGACCATTTATTTTTATTTGTTAAATCTAATAAATGAAACTCTATCTTTGTACTACTAATAACAACTATAATAAGCATCTTATGAAAATAATGGTCGTAGAAGATAATGATCGAGTAGCAGCGCTTATAAAAAAAGGTTTACAAAGTCAAGGTTATGATGTTAGCTCCTTTATGGATGCTGAAACTGCTTATTTTGAAATTAGTAATAATCTTTATGATTTAGTTATTACTGATATTATGTTACCACATATGAATGGTATAAACCTTAGTAAAAAAATAAAACACTTATATCCACAATTACCAATTTTAATGTTAACTGCATTAGGTTCAACCGATGAAAAAATAAATGGTTTTGACGCAGGAGCTGATGATTATATGGTAAAACCATTTGATATGAGAGAACTTTACGTTCGTGTAAAAGTTATTCTTAATAGATCAATATCAACACAAGTCGAACATTCATTAAATTATGATAAACTATTTATTGATCTTGATACAAAAGATGTATTTAGAGATAATCAAAAAATAGAACTTACTCCTAAAGAATTTAAATTACTCCATTTTTTAATGCAACATCCAGAAAGAGTACTCACAAGAGATGAAATTGCAGAAAATGTTTGGGGAAATTTATTTGATACAGGAACAAATTATATTGATGTCTATATTGCTTATTTGAGAAAAAAAATAGATAAAAATTTTGATCAAAAATTAATTCACACAAAAGCTGGTATAGGCTTTATTTTAACTAATCATTTATGAAAATAGCTATAAGAACAGCGTTAACTTATGGTATACTTACAGCTGGGATTCTTTTTGTTTTTGCTTATGGTGTTATTTGGGTTTCTAAAGAAAATCAAAATGAAGAATTTTTCGATCGTTTAGGATATAAAATCACTTGGAGAGCTGAATTTTATTTTGATGCAGGTATAGATGAAAATATGGTTCATTTTTTACATATTCGTAATCAAAAAATATTAAATGAAGCTGATATTAGTATTTATAATTCTGATAAAAAATTAATATTTTCTGACATTAACCTTTCTCTAGATAATAATATAGCATGGAAAAAACTAGATAAAGGAATAACTGCAAAATGGACTCAAGATCATCAACAATATATGGGAGTTGTATATACTCATAAAAATAAAAAATATTATATTTTTGGTCGAGCTAAAGATGTTACAGGTGAATTTTACATGCATAGACTTATCCATCATATAAAAATTATATATGTAATTTCTGTTCTTGTGGTTTTTGGTATTGGTTTTATATTCTCTTATTATACATTAAAACCATTAAAAGGAATTATTAATCAAATTAGAGATATTTCTGAACATCAACTTAGTCATCGCTTAAAACTCCCCAAAACAAAAGATGAAATTTATGAACTTTCTGAAACATTCAATATAACTTTCAATCGATTAGAGAAATCTTTCAATACGCACAAGAATTTTGTCTCTACAATTTCTCATGAATTAAGAACTCCTCTATCTGCATTAATCGCTGAACTACAATTAGCAAAAGAATTAAATGTAACATTAGATGAATATAAACAATCTATTGATAATGCGCTTTCTGATGCCGAAAAAGCTACAAACTTATCAACTGCCCTGCTTGACTTAGCAAGAGCTAATTATGATATTTCGCAAGTTAGTTTTGTAAAAGTCCGTTTAGATGAAATTCTAATTGATGCTAAACTTTATATTCTAAACAAAAATCATGATTATAAAGTTAATGTTAGTTATGATAATCTTGATTTAAGTGAATTTTCAAATGATTTCGAATTCATTGGCAATCAATATCTACTATATATTGCTTTTGCAAATTTAATAGAAAATGCGTGCAAATATTCAAGCGATAGATCTTGTAAAGTTTCTCTTTCTAATAAAGATAATCTTTTAACATTAGAGTTTACAGATAATGGTATAGGGATTCCAAAAGATGAACAGGAAAAAGTTTTTGATTTATTTTTTAGAGGAAAAAATAAAAGTTTTAATCAAGGAAATGGAATTGGATTAAGTATTGTTCAGCAAATTATAAACTTACACAAAGGAAGTATTGAACTTATTTCTGAAGAAAATATAGGAAGTTCTTTCATTATTAAATTTAAAAAAGAACATAATATTTCTGAATAAAAAATGGATTGTATCTTTTCAAAATACAATCCATTTTTTATTTATTTAGCAATTAAATCTTGAGATAAAATCCCAGATTCAATTTCAATTGGTTCTTTATCCTGATTAAAAATACGAGCAGTTAACTCCCCTTTTAATTCAATTTTACCATTTTCCACTCTCAACCAACTACCTTCTCTCAAACCTACTACAGTTTGTTTATTAAATTGATGAAATTCATTGATTCTTGTTTCTCTCGTTTCACCTTTATGCTTTGAATTTGGATCCGGATCAAGATAATGAGGATTAATATTAAAAGGTAAAAACTGTAAAGCATCAAAGCTTGGTGGATATACAATAGGCATATCATTTGTTGTTCCTATAGTTAAACCTGTCATATTGCTGCCTGCACTACTTCCCATATATGGTATACCATTAGCAACAACATCTTTAATAGATTGAACTAAATCTAGTTCATACAATGTTTTTAATAACAAAAATGTATTTCCTCCACCAATGAAAATTGCTTTTGCATTTTTTATCGCTTCCTTAGGATTTTCATAAGAATGTAAACCTGTTACATTTATTCCGAATGGATGCAATGCATTCATTACATTATTTGTATAATCATCATGACTGATACCTGATGGACGTGCAAATGGTACAAAAAGTAATTCATCAGTTTGTAAGAAATCTAAAATTTCTTCTCTAATATATTCTAAATATCCACTACCATAAATTGTACTTGTGCTAATTACAAGTAAACGATAATTGGTATTAATCATAATTCTAATTTTTATTAATAATAATAAGTTTTTATATATTTTACTTAGTAATTCAAATATACTACTATCTATCAAAATTTAGTTTTAACAACCCAAAAAGATTTGTATAGATTTTATTAATGAGTACTTTTGTAAATGAGAAATCCAGAACAATGATTGACGTTAAAAATGCATATATCGCTTTTATAAGCTTACAAAAAGTTGGACATAAAGTACGAGAAGAAGCAAATATTTTTGCTGATAAAACGCTAGATTATGATGAATCAAAAGAAGAACAATTAGTTCCTTTTTTATTGAATCCATTCAAAAAATCATTAGAAATCAATCATTTTACTCATTATACTGAGAAATTAGAATTTAATATCCTATATAATCATTGCAAACAAATGTTTGATGAAGAGGTTGACTTTATCGATTTTTCTCAAGAAGTCTTAAGCCATTTATATGAAAAATCATTACATCCTCAAATAAAAAGTGGTGAAGTCTTTATTACTGTTTTTGAAAATATGATGTTTGATGGAATTCCATGCAAAGGAATTGGAATTTATAAATTAGAAAATAAAAAGAAATTTTTACGATTTGATGAATCAAAGGGATTAGATTATAACATTTGGAAAGGGTACAAACTTGAAGGAATAGACAAAGCCACACTTATTCTTGATGTACATAGAGATGAAGGTTTTCGAGTTTATTCAATAGATGATAAAAATGTTGAATCTGAATACTGGAAAAAAAACTTTTTAGAAATTGATTTAATTAAAGATAATAATTACCATACAAAAAAATACATGGAGTTAATTACTGACTTTTCTAATGATTTTCTTTTAGAAAAATCAGATAAAAAACAACAAGCAGAATTTATTTCTAACTCAATTAACGTATTAAATTCAAATGAATTTATAACAAATGAAATTATTGAAGAACAAGTTATTAAACCATTTGAATTAATTGATGAGTTTAAAGATTATAAAAAAGATTATAGTGAAAATAATCGTGTTGAATTTGTTGAATCTTTTGAGGTTTCTGTTCCTACTTTAATGAAAGAATCGAAAAAAATTAAAAGTGAAATCAAATTAGATACAAAGATTAATATAAAATTAGATTTAACTAATCCTGATACCGCTGAAGAATATTTGGAAAGGGGTTTTGATGAAGAAAAGAAAATGTATTATTATAAAGTATTTTTTAATACAGAGCAATAAAAAAGAGGTAATTTTAATTACCTCTTTTTATTTTTTAACTACTTTTTGAGTAGATGTTTTTCCATTAGAAGTTGTTTTTAAAATGTAAATTCCTTTTACTAAATTAGAAACATTTACAGTTTGTATTCCTTTAACTTCAAAAGTTTTATCATCTGCCCATTAATATTATAGATTTCTACAATTGTTTTATCTTTAACATTGAATGTTGCTTCATTAGTCCATAAAGTATTTGAAATAGGTTTTGATACAGTCAAATCATATGTATTCATTGTTTCATCCCATAACTCAAAATTATCAACATCAATAGAATAAACTCCTTCTCTTCCTATTTTTAAAGCAAAAAAACTTGAATTTAAATTAGAAATATTTAAATCAGCTTTATTTGTTAAATCTAGTGTAACTTTTACCCATTGACCATTTGTATTAATAGAGCCTGTATATTGATTATTTGTAGCTGATTGAAATTTACTATTTGTAGTTAGATTCTCTAAATTTATAGCTATAATAAGTTCCATCTAGCTTATATACATTCAAAGAGATAGATTTTCCATTTGCAGTACCATTTATCCAAAAAGAGATTTCTTTAGGTTTTGCAGAAACTACACTTCCAAGATTTGCTGTAAAAACATAATCATTACCTATTGCAGTAGTTGTTATGTTTAAAGAATTAGAGCCATTTACTCCTTTTCCTTTTCCTTGTGTTGCATAAACTTGTAGTCCATATTGATTTAAGTTTGATTGAAAAGCATCAAAATCCTCAAAATCAGACCCTACAAAAACATTATTTTGAGCAAAAGATGTTACCAATAAGTAAAGTAAATATAGCTAATAAAAAATAGATTTTTCTCATATTTATATTTTTTTATAAATTATGAAACAAATCTAAAAAGGAGTTAACGTTTTGTTAAAGATTTATTAATCTCTAGTTAAAAAAAGAGATGGTTAAAAAACCATCTCTTAATTATGATAAAATTATATTTTATTCTTAGATATGAATAGAATGACCATATGCATCTTCTACAGCCTCCATAATAGCTTCTGCCATTGTAGGATGAGCATGTACAGATTTCATAATTTCATGAGCTGTAGTTTCTAATTTACGAGCAACAACCGCTTCAGCAATCATTTCTGTAACTCCATCACCAATCATGTGACAACCTAACCATTCTCCATATTTAGCATCAAAAACAACTTTTACGAAACCATCAGCAGCTCCATTCGCAACAGCTTTACCGTTTGCAGAAAATGGGAATTTACCAACTTTAACTTCGTAACCAGCCTCTTTAGCTTTAGCTTCTGTAAGACCAACAGATGCAATTTCTGGAGAACAATATGTACAACCAGGAATATTTCCGTAATCAATTGGTTCAACTTTTTCACCAGCAATATGCTCAACACATAAAATACCTTGTGCAGATGCTAAGTGAGCTAAATCAGCTCCTTTAACAACATCTCCAATTGCAAAATATCCTTTTACAGATGTTTCACAGAAATCATTAATCACAATTTTACCTCTTTCTGTAGCTATTCCAACTTCTTCTAAACCTATATTTTCAGTGTTTGGAACAACTCCAGCAGCAGATAAAACAACATCAGCTTCTAAAACTTCTTCTCCTTTAGCAGTTTTAATTGTTGCTTTTACACCTTCTCCAGATGTATCAACACCAGTAACTTCTGCATTAGTTAAGATATTAATTCCTGATTTTTTAAGAGATAATAATAATTGTTTAGAAATATCTTCATCCTCTACAGGAACAATACGTGGTAAATACTCTACAATAGTAACTTTTGTTCCTAAAGTATTGTAGAAGTGAGCAAACTCAACTCCAATTGCACCAGAACCAACAACAATCATAGATTTTGGTTGTTTTTCCATTGCTAAAGCTCCTCTATAACCAATTACTTTTTTACCATCTTGTGGTAAAGCTGGTAATGATCTTGAACGAGCTCCTGTTGCGATAATAATATTTTGAGATGATAATTCAGTAACTGAACCATCAGCAGCAGTAACTTTTACTTTTTTACCTGGTAAAACTTTAGCTTCACCTTGAATCACATCAATTTTGTTCTTTTTCATTAAGAACTGAACTCCTTTACTCATGCGATCTGCTACTCCTCTACTACGAGCAACGACATTCCCAAATTCAAAAGATATATCAGAAGGTAAATTGATACCAAAATCTTCTGCATGATTTAAATACTTAAATACTTGCGCAGATTTTAATAATGCTTTCGTTGGGATGCACCCCCAGTTTAAACAAATTCCTCCTAATTCAGCTTTTTCTACAATTGCTACTTTTTTACCTAATTGTGCTGCTCTGATGGCTGCAACGTACCCACCAGGACCACTTCCAATAACTATAATGTCGTAACTCATTTTTTCCATAATTTGATGCTAATTTAATAATTAAAAAGGGAAATAAAAGCAATTATAGAAAATAGATTAAAATTTATTATTTTTGCAATGTGAAAATATTCTTTGAAAATTACGCTGATGACTTATTAGTCGAAACTGAATTACCTTTGGAAGGTAGTTTAGAACAAGCCATTGAGATTTTTCATAACCTTCCTGATTATGATGGAAGTTATATTGGATTTGTAAATCGAGATGGAAATACTATTCAAATATCCAAATACGATCGTTTTTTATTTTTAGTTGAAATACCTATTTATAATGAACAAGGCTCGTACAGTATACTTTTTACTTATTATCAAGTAAAACAATTAATAGAGAATATATACAAAGGATTTGATCCTTACAATATACAGGGATTGAAGTTTGAATACTATGTAAAAGAAAACGCAACAAAGTAATTTGTTGCGTTTTTTATTATTTATATTCTATTGTAAATATCTAAAAGTAAATTGTCAAAAATTACATCTAAAAATTAAAAATTCTTCGACACGCTAAGAATGACATTGTAATTAAATTAAGACTGTACAATTTCATAGCTATAAATACCGTTTTTATTTATAACTTAAAAAATAGTTTGAGGAATTAAAACTGATAAAACAAATGTTATAAATATTATGATGATAACTGATAGAATGAATCCTAATTTTTGTTTTAATGTCTTTAGATTTGTAACTGTTTTAAAACCTATATATAAATAATAAAACATCAAAACCATAACTAGCAATGCTAAAATTGCAATTATCATAATTACAACCATTACAGAAGAATCCTGAAAAACAACCAAGTTATTTGTCTGAACACTTTTTGTTACAAGATTCATTTTTTCTTTTACGATTGGAATAAAATCTGTCAATAAAATTAGATAATAGGGTATTCTTGCAATCAAAACTACATTACAAATATCAATAAAACGTGTTTTAGAATTTATTCTTCTCCCACATATAAATAAAATTATACAAGCTATAATTACATTTCTCGAATTTTGATATAAAATATCTAAAAAAGAAAAGTTAATTATTGTTTTTTGTATACTAATAAAATCAGGAAAATAATAATTAAAATAATACGCAATAAATATAAAAAATAAATGTGCTATAAATCCAATTATCAATAATTTAACATCATTTATATAAGCAAAAGGATTAAGTAATTTTTTTGTCATTTTTTATTGTATTTATTAAGTGAATAAATTCTTCTGGTTGATCACAACTAATTAAGTATTTCTTATTTGCTAATTGAATACCAATCAATTTTTTTGTATCTTTTATATTACAATAATATCCATCCATTGTATAACCTATTAAACCAAAAATCCATCTCCAACCGAATATTGGAAATATGTTTTGTTGAGATTTTTTACTTACAGATTCTATTTCATTAATTGGAATCGTAAAGGTTTTAATTTTAGTCACTAAATAGATATTATTTTGATCTATTTTTATGATAGTCAACGAAACCAAATAGCAACTTATTATAATAGGAATTACTATTGCATTGTATATATAACCTGGATATTTTTCCTCTTGCTGTATTATAATTACATTGCCTATTAGTAATAATAAAGTGATAAGAGATATTGTCGTAAACAATTGAAATTTTGACAACGAAACTGAAAATTCTTTATTCATCTGATAAGATTTTTATTTTATTAATTAAATCATCTACTCTATTTCTCATTGTTGGATAACTTACGTCCATTTGTTTCGACATGTCTTTTAAACTTCCTGAACTGATAAAAAACTGCATGATAAACTCTTGCTCATCATTGGTTAATTTTAAAAATAATGGTAATTTATAGTTTCCTACAACTTGAGTTTCACATGAATTACAAATTAATTTTTCAACGACTAATTCATTTGCACAACTAGGACATATAACTGGCAATTTTTTATCCATAAGTTTACTTTTATTGATTATTAATTTAATAAAGTTAAATATAATTTTAATAATATTAAAACAATATATATATTTAATCAACTTGTTTTTAATAAATTAAACTAAATTATAGGTTTTATGAGTATTAATAAATCTATTTAATTAAAAAACCGTTTTGTATTTTGACTTTAAAATTCGTCAGTGCGAATAATATTTCGAATTAAAATGTAGAAAAATTGTATCGAGAATATAATTTTATCTTCAAAACCTTTTTTTTCGATACAGAATTCTTCTATAAATGACGGTTTTGTTAATTAAATAAACTAAATGCACAACAGGTTATATATTGCTTTTTACTAAGCATTTGCAATAGCGATTGAAGTGAAAATCCTTTTCTAATTGGTTACTTTTTGAAAACAGAATAATACCAATTAGAAAAGATTGGGAACGAAAAAGCGCGGCCCGAACGGATTGCCAAAAAATAAATTATTAAAAGTATAATCACAAAAAAAGCAACACTATAATAATGTTGCTTTTTTCTATAAATTTTAGAACTTATTTCCTTTTTAAATAAAAAACATCGTTCATTATTTCTGCTTTGACATAATCTAAATCTTCTTGCTCTTTTAATCGATCAGTAAATAGTGTTCCTAATAAATGGTCATATTCATGCTGAAAAATAACGGCTGTAAAACCTTCTACTGTTTCGTCATGAAACTCTCCTTTTAAATCATAATATTCTAATCGAATAATAAGGCTTCTGTAAACTTTTCCAAAAATATCTGGAATAGATAAACAGCCTTCTCTACCATGACGAACAATGTCCGAATACCATGTTATTTTTGGATTAATAATAAATTCGAAAGGTTCATTTTTTTTATCAAATCGTTGCACCCAAACAGCATTTCTATTAATTCCTATTTGTGGAGCAGCTATACCAACTCCTTTACTAGCCTCGTCTTGGACAGTTGCATACATTCTGTCAGCCAATAATTTTATAGAAGGATCTTTAGGATCAATATCTTCTGAAATTGATTTTAAAATTTTAGTATCCCTTTTAGAAGTTGTAAGTAAAACACGAAAAGGATCTAATGCATTTTTTTCGTTAATTAATTTGGTTTCTTTTACTGATAAAGGTTTATATGTATTCATAGTTTTAGTTTGTGCAAATAGTGAAATTGAACAAAATAATAATAAATTAGGTAAAATTGTTTTTATCATTTTTTTAATAGTAATTTATCAACTGAATACTTTCCTGCACCTGATAAAAATATAACGATATAATTAATTAAATAAAAATAAGCCAATTCTTTATGTCCAAAATCATCTGTTTTATGTACAATAAAAATAATAACTAACATTGTTATAATCAATGGGGCTGCCATAAAACGAGTAAATAAACCTATAACAATAAAAAAAGCACAAATAATTTCAGCAAAAACTGTCAAAATCAACGAGGCTTCTGGTCCTACACCCAAAGGATCAGCAAATGTAAAATCGCCATTGATTAATTTTTGTAATTTACCTAATCCATGTGATAAAATAAATCCTCCTGCTAAAATTCTAATTAATAATAATGATAAATCAACTAAAGCAGGTTTTGTACTTAAAAGTTTTAATTTTGAACTCATATTTTTTTAATTTAGATCAAATATAAGTTCTAGTTTTAAGTTTTAACTTAAAAACAGATTAAAATCATAATAATTTTTTATTTATTTGTCGTAAATATTGAAGTTATTTAAACTTTATAGTAAATTACAGTTATGCAAAAAACCTTATTAGTGATGGCATTAGTTTTATCATCTTATAATTTTGCCCAAGATAAATCGATAAAAAATAGTCCTAAATTTATTGAAGAATCTATGCAAAAAGCAGGAATTAGAATGGATCAAATTACTGGATATAGTTTAGAATATCATATAAAATCTGATTATAAAAATGATAACCTTATAAAAAGAGAATCATTTGCTGAAAATGGAGATTTAGTTTCTACAGAAATAATCTCTTACAATGATAAGAATGAAATACTTTCAAGAGAAGTAAAAAATAATGATGATAGTTTAATCATTTTATATACCTATGAATATTCTCATGAAGGTTACGTTGTTACAAAATCAGAAAATGATGTAATAATAACTAAAACTGAATATATATTAGATTCATCTAAAAATATAATATCAGAAAAAGAGAACAACTTGTTAGAAGAAGGAAATTTATTTATTGAAAAAACAAATGAGTATAAAAATAATTTTCTGATAAAAACGAATGTTAAATACAACAATGGAAACTACTCTATTGTCTATAAAAATGATGATAAAGGAAATCCTATTGAAGAAGAATATTTGAACAATGGTAAAAAACTAATCAATAAGTTTTTACGAAAATATGACGTAAATAATAATTTAATTGAAGAAACTACTTTTGATGCAAATAGTAAGGTTCAAAATATTACTAAAATTTTATACGAATACGATACACATAAAAATTGGACAAAAAGAACGCAATATGCTTCAAAATTTGAAATGCCTATTTCTAATACTATAAGAACGATCAGATATAACTAAAATAGATATAAACCTCATCAAAAAAAGCACAACTGTTAGTTGTGCTTTTTTTGATGAGGTAAACTTATTTATATCAAACAATAAGTATTTTTTACTATTATTTATTTTGGTTGATATTGTTTATCTATTTCTTTTTGAATTATTCTCCAATCATATAATTGAAACGTTTTTCCGTTACTCATTGCAATAAAAAAACCTTTTGGAAAAGTTGAATTAAAATTGAAATTGATAGCATCAGCTCCATCGCATTCTATCGTAGAAACAGGTATTTTTGCAATAATTTCGTGTTTATTTGGATTGTTCGTGTCTCCTTCTCTTTTATAAACATTAAAATAATTGGCCTGTTGATCAGAAATTAAAATATATCCATCAGTCGAAGATGTTTTATATATAGCAATTCCTTCGTGATCTCTTTTAAAATCTTTTTGTCCAAAAAACGATAATTCATCGTTTCCTTTAGAAGGATCTGCATAATATTTTCTTACACCAGCAGTTTCATCACAATAATAAATAAATCCAAGTTCTTGATCTACAGCAATTGCTTCAATTTCTTTTTTACCAGAATATTTTCCAAATTTACGAACTAACTTAGCTTCGATTTTTCCATTGTTATCTTCTAATAAATATTGAAATAGATAATTTTCTGATGGACCAGATTTACGACCAACAATTGCATAAATTTTATCACCTAGCTTATAAGTTGCAATTCCCATTGGATCACGAAATTCCTCATTCGCAAAAACCTCAACACCTCCATTATCAATTAATTTAAAATCAGGTAAAGAAACAATTCGAATTTTATTATTACCTCTTTCTGTTGTTATAGCAATATCAATTTGTTTACCTTGATAATTGAACCCATAAGCAATATCCACATTATTAGGACGATTAAGAGGTACAATTTTATTAATGATTTCTCCTTTTAAATTATAAGCATATAAACCTCCATTTTCTTTAAACTTATCTGTTCCAACGATTATTGATTCATCAGGATTATTTTTATTAACCCAAACAGCCGGATCATCCGTATCATTAGGAGTTTGTTGAGTAACAATTGTAGGCTGTATAGCATCTTTAGGAATTGGAGCTAATCCAGGTTTAGAACAAGCAATAAAAAGAATAACTGAAGATATTGTAAGTATTATTTTTTTCATGAAATTATTTATTATACAAATGGTCAGCAAAATAACTGACCATTTTTTTAATTATATTAGATCGATTTTAAAAATCAAATTTTAGGCCCATGTTAAATCGAGGTTGATAATACTCAACTTGTTTCAAACGATCAGAAACACCTTGATAATAACGTAATGGCTGATTTGTTAAATTATTTGCTTCAACAAAAATACGTAAATATTTATTGAATTTATAAGATGCATTAGCATCAACAAATAATTGTTTATCATAATATGTATCTTCATCAGCATTTCCTCCAACCTCATCAAGATATGAAGATGTATAGTTCATAGAAACACGAGCAGTAAAGTTTTTATTCTCCCAAGCCAATGATGCATTAAACATATGAGGTGCAGCTTTAGGTAAATTTAAATCATTTCTTACATCACCATCTTCATTTGTTATTCCTTTAGCTTTAGATTTTGTGTAAGTATAATTAAGGTAAACACCAAGATGTTTAAAAAATTCTCCTGGTATAAAGTCTAATTGTCTTTGAAAAGCAACTTCGAATCCCCAAACATTAACATGATCTCCATTTCTAGCTTGTTTATATTGCCAAGTTTCACCTTCAGGAATTGGATTAGCTAAATTTGGATGTAATTGAGCAAAATCATTTGATGAAAAATTATTATTTCTATATGTATAAATAAAATTATTCAATCTTTTATAAAAGAAACCTCCAGAAACAATTCCAATTTTATCAAAATAATTTTCAGCCATAATATCATAATTATAAGCATAAGTTGCTTTTAAATCTGGATTACCTTCTGCTATTTCATAATTTTCTTGAACAACATTTACATAAGGAACTAATGCATAATAGTTAGGACGTGCAATTCCAGTAGTAAAAGCTGCTCTAAGTATAAAGTCTTTTGTAAAATTATGTTTTAATGTAATACTAGGTAAAACATTCAAATAATCATTTTTATTAGAGATTTGACTTACTAAATCTTCTTCATTCTCAACATAATTCCCTGTATAATCAATATTTGTATTCTCAAATCTTACCCCTGTAATAATTGATGTATTTTCTGATAAGTCTTGATCCCAACGGATGTATCCTGCTGTAATTCTTTCTTTAGCTTTATAATTTCCTGATAAATATTCTGAAGGATCTAAAGTTTCTTTAAATAATGAAGGATTACTTAAATCCAAACCTCCTAAATAAGAATTTGAAGCAAATGTCCCAGGCACATATTTTGAGCCAGGATTATATCCATTTCCAGTATAATATGATGTAGGTATGTTTGCTAAATTACCTAAACTATTAACTGGTTTATATGAATAAAAAATATCATTTCTTTCTTTTTCTTTAATACGTAAACGTCCTCCAAATCTCAATCTACCTTTTTGATTAGAAATAAGACTAAAAGGAACTCTAAAATTAATTTTAGCTCCAAATTCAGATTCATCAGTATATCTTTTACTTTCTGTTATTTTCCCTAATGAATAATTGGCTGGATTATCATCTCCTACAGTAGTAACTAAAGGATAATTTCCGTCTGATAAATCTTCATTTAAATTTACATTTTTCTGACGATAATCAATATAACGTTCATGTGGTCTATCTTCACTTGCCTTAGAATACGATACTCCCCAATCCATATCAAGAGAAGAAGAAAGTAAATGTTCTCCTCTTAAAGAAAGATTATAAACTCTTTGATCTTCTAAACGAGCATTTTTATTTCTGTTATTATCAATACCTCCTTTAGTCTCTCTACGAATTTCTCCTGTATAACCTACAACATTACCATTATCATCAAATACTTGTTTTATTCCATTATATCGTGTTCTATATCTATTTTCTCTATCATCTCTCCAATTATACATTGCAGTAAAATCAATACGATTATTTTTATTAAATTTATAATCAGAAGATAAAGAAACACTTCTTCTTATACGTTGTACATCATATTTACGTACATCCATTTGTGATACATAGAAATCATTATTATCACCTTTTTTCCAAACAGATTCTATATTATCAGAACCATAATTCTGTTGCTGATAACTTCCAGAAGCTACAATACCAAGTTTATTATTAAAAAATCGATTTCCATATATAAATGCAGTATTATATAAACCTTTATTTCTAATTGGGGCAAATCCTCCAGATGCTGTTAAAGAAATACGTTCTTTATTTGGTACAGCACGAGTAATTAAATTTACAGCTCCTCCAATTGCATCACCATCCATATCTGGAGTTAATGTTTTATTCACTTCTATCGTAGAAATCATATCAGAAGGAATCAGATCCATTTGTACGTTACGATTATCTCCTTCTGCAGAAGGGATACGATCCCCATTTAACATAACAGAATTTAATTCAGGAGATAAACCTCTAATAATTATATTTCTTGCTTCACCTTGATCATTTTGCATAGTAATTCCAGGAACACGCTTTAAAGCATCACCTACATTAGCATCTGGAAAACGACCTACTTGATCAGAAGATATTATATTTGTAATATTGCCATTACTCTTTTGTTGATTTAATGCTTTAGCTTGTCCTTTTAAATAATCACCTAAAATAACAACTTCATTTAACTCTTGTAAACCACTCGAAAGAGAAAAATCGATAACAGTATTATTATGTTCAGTAACTTCTATTTGTTGTGATGTTGTTTCGTACCCTAAGTAATCAATATATACAGTATATACACCAGGTTTCAAATCCAAAAACTGATAATTACCATTTTTATCAGATACTGTATATTTATTAGAATTTTCTATACGTAATGTAGCTCCTGGTAAAGAGAAATGATCATTTTGATCTAATACTTTTCCAGATATAACTCCACTTTGGGCAAGTGCAATTGGACCTAGAATAAATAAAGAAAGTTTTAATAGATGTTTCATGTGTTTGTAAATTATGCCACAAAAGTAGATTCCCTATATTACTTAAAGGTTAATTATATATTATGATAACTTTAACCATTTGTATAAAACTCAATATGTTTTTTGATATAATATCTATTATATATTTTTTACTTTTGTGCTCTTTATTTTAAACATCAAAAATGATCTTATCTCAAATAGCCCAAATAAAAAAAATAAATCTAAAAAATGAAGTTCTAGCTGGATTTACAGTTGCTATGACAATGATTCCTGAATCGTTATCATTTGCAATTCTAGCAGGATTATCTCCACTTATAGGTCTATATGGTGCTTTTATAATGGGAATAATAACTGCTATTTTTGGTGGAAGACCAGGTATGGTTTCAGGTGGAGCTGGTGCAACAGTTATTACTCTTATAGCTTTATATGTAACCCATGGACAAGAATATATTTTTGCTGCAGTAGCATTAGCTGGTTTATTCCAAATTCTTGTAGGTATTTTCAAATTAGGGAAATTTGTACGATTAATACCTCAACCAGTAATGTTTGGATTTCTTAATGGTTTAGCAATTGTAATCTTTATGTCACAATTAGAACAATTTAAAATCAGTTCGAATGGAATTACAGAATGGTTAACTGGTAATTCTCTTTACACTATGCTAGGTTTAACATTACTAACTGTACTAATTGTAAATATATTTCCTAGAATAACAAAAGTAATACCTTCATCTTTGGTAGCAATAATTATTGTATTTTTAGTAGTTTTCGGATTTAATATTGACACAAAAACTGTTGGAGACATTGCAAGTATAAAAGGAGGTTTACCATCTTTCCATATTCCGAATATTCCTATAGATATAGAAACTTTTAAAATTATATTACCTTATTCAATAATAATGGGATCTGTTGGATTAATAGAAACATTATTAACATTAACATTAGTCGATGAAATTACAGAAACTCGTGGTTCATCAAACAAAGAATGTATTGCACAAGGAACAGCTAACATAGCAAATGGTTTTTTTGGTGGTATGGGAGGTTGTGCAATGATTGCACAAACATTTGTTAATTTAGAAGCTGGTTCAAGGAGTAGAATTGGCCCTGCTATTGGTGCCATAACAATTCTTATCATAATTTTAATAGGTTCTCCTGTTATAGAGAAAATTCCAATGGCTGCATTAGTTGGAGTAATGATGATGGTTGCTATTTCTACTTTCAAATGGGGATTTTTTAAACTCATTACAAAAATGCCTTTATCTGATATAATTATAAGTATTTTAGTTGCTGGTATAACTGTTATTTTACATAATTTAGCTTTAGCTGTTTTTATTGGTGTAATAATATCTGCACTTATATTTGCTTGGGATAATGCAAAACGTATTAGAGCAAGAAAATCAATCGATGAAAAAGGTCGTAATTTATATGAGATTTATGGACCGTTATTTTTTGGTTCTACAACTGCATTTTTGGAAAAATTTAATATAAAAGAAGATTCTGACGAGATCATAATAGACTTTAAAGATAGTCGTATTGTCGATATGAGTGCAATCAATGCATTAAATACAATTACTTCTAAATATGCACAGCAAAATAAAAAAGTTATTTTAAGACATTTAAGTCAAGATTCTATAAATTTATTACATAAAGCAAAAACTGTAATAGAAATTAATTTAGAAGAAGACCCTACTTATAAAGTGTTATCTAAATAAAATTAATGAAAAAAAAAGGATTAATTATTGGAAAAGGTTGGTTAGGTAGTCGTATAGAAAATTATCTTTCTGATAAATATGATTTTATTACCACAAAACGTAAAGCTGATAAAGAGAATTGTATTTCTATTAATTTTGATGAACAAGTTGATAAAATCAATTTAAGCGATTTTGAATTTATCATAATTACTATACCATTTGGTAAAAGACAAAATTTAGAGGTATTAAATAATAAATTCAGTAACCTTATAAATTTCATTTCTGGTTATCAAAAACAAATTATAATAATTAGTAGCACTGGAATATATCCAGAATCTGATAATATAATTAACGAAAATTCATATACTAATGAAGAATTAAATGAAAACTACATATTCATAGAACAAAAAATACAAAAAGTATTCCCTCAAATTGTTATTCTTAGATTAGGTGGCTTAATGGGAGATGATCGATATTTATCAAGATATTTAAATTTAGAAAAATCTAATTTAAATACAGTTGTTAATCATGTCCACTATTTAGATGTTTGTCAATCAATAGAACATATATTAGACAAGCAAATATATAAAGAAACATATAATGTTGTTGCCCCATTACATCCAACTAAAGAAGAAATATTAGAATATCAAATTAATAAAAAAATTATGTATTCTAATTATAAAATAGGTAAAATAGTTTCCTCTAATAAATTAATTGAACGATTTAAGTTTGAATTTATTTATAATAATCCAATATTGATCCAATAATTTATTTTCTAACTTTTTTATTTTTATTCTGAAATACAAAATAAAATATTAAAATTGCAAGAACAGTTATTAAAATTGTATCCCAGTTATTCTTTACAAAAAAAATAATATTATCTAACATTTTTCTTCTTTTTGTAAATATAATAAAATATAGCAAGCTATACAACTAAACAAAAATCTAAGTAAAATACGAGATAAAAGAAATACCGATTATAAAACCGTTAAAAAAATAGATAATTAAAAGATTTGTAGGTAGATAAAAAATAGAGAGAAGATATTATAATTTAACAAATGAGGAGAAATTAATCTTCTCTCGTATTCTTAGTTTTAAAAATGTATGCAAATTTAATAAATTCTGAATTATATTCGGCTATATAGGTAATAATATTATGTTAAATCATAAAAAAAAGACAAAATGCTAATTTTATTAAGTAAATAAGAGTATTTATTTAATAAAATTAACTGAATTTTACTTAATGACACTTTTAAGTCAAAAAATTTATCAAATTCGAAATTTATCATAGAAAATAACTATCAATTTTTATGATAATTTTTAGAATAGATCTAAATGTTGGTTATATTTTTGTTGTGCAAATAACTATCATGCAAACAAACATAAAAATAGAGTCGTTAAGAAATGTTGATATTAATGAATTATCAGCATTATACAATTTGTCCTATAAGAATTACTATATACCAATTCATCTAAATGTAGATCAATTTCAGAAAAAACTGAAGATGGAAGACATTGATTTAGAATTTTCTATTGGTGCTTTTATAGATGATGTTTTAGTTGGATTTTTATTATATGGAATAAGAATTCAAAACAATCAAAAAGTAAGTTATATTGGTGGAACTGGTGTGTCACCTGAATTTAGAGGAAATAGAATAACACAACAAATGCTTGATTATAGTTTTTCTGAATTAAAGGCTATAAATGTAAAAAGTATTTATTTAGATGTGAACACTAAAAATGATTTTGCAATAAAAGCATATGAAACATGTGGTTTTGTAAAAACTAGAACTCTTAATAGTTACAAAGGTATTCCAATTTTAGTTGTAAACCCATTACATGAAATTAAGACTTTTTCAGATTTAAATTTAATTACAGAAAACTTTTGGGATATAAAACCTACATGGAAAAATGATATCCAAAGTATTAAAAATATCATTGATGATTGTTTAATTACAGGTATTTTTGAAGGTAATAATTTAGTTGCTTACAAAATCATTAATAAAAAGAATACTCGTATTTATGAATTTGGTGTTCATCATGAATATAGAAATAGATACTTAGCTTCTATTCTATTTAGTGATTTAAAAAATAAAGAAATCAAAATGATAAATATTGATGAAAATGAATTGACTACGAACAATTTCATCAAATCTCTTGGATTATCTATGTATGATAATCAATACGAAATGATTAAAACATTATAATAATAAAAAAAGAACTTCAAATGAAGTTCTTTTTTTATTACATATTCAATTAATTTTTATCTTCTTTCCTAAAAATTTTGGCTGTATACCAAACCAATTATCAATAAAAACTTTTGTTCTAGCGAAAAACTCTCTTACATTTGTTTTTAATCCTGCTTGTTTATTAACATCTTTAGCATTATACCCATAAGCATCAATCCCATTTTGTTTACCAATAAATATAGCTCGTTGATTATGAAATTTCTGAGAAACAACTATAAATTTTGATTGTCCAAATATTTCTTTTGCGCGAATCATTGAATCTAACGTTCTAAAACCAGCATAATCTAAATAAATAACATTCTCTGGAATACCTTTTTCTATTAATGCTTTTTTCATTGTTTCTGGCTCATTATAATCTTTTCGTCCATGATCTCCACTTAAAATAAAATGAGTCACTTTACCTGATTTGTATAGCTCATCGGCAGCAATAATTCTATAAGTAAAATAATAATTTTGGTAACCATTAACCAAATTAGGTGCTGTACCTAGAACCAAAGCAACTTTTGTTTCTGGCAATTCATTTACATTATATGTAACAAAATCTTTTGTCGATTTCTCTATTTTATAATTAGCATAAAAACTAAAAAGAACAACCACTAATAGTAGAAGTAGGAAATAAATAATTGTCTTTTTAAAAAATTTCTTCATAGGAAGCTATTTGGATTTTTGAAATGTAATCGAAAATAAAACTTTTTTTTTATTCTTTTCTATAAACCCAATCAAAACCATCATTATGATATCTAGGAAATAAGTGAACATGTAAATGCCCTATATCATTAAAATCTCCTCCATTTTGCATAATTGTATATCCATCTAAATTATATTCTTTTTTCAATTGAATTAATATTTTTTTAGAAAGTAAAGTTAATTTCAACAGTAAAGAATCCTCTAATTCATCAAAATCTAACACATCAATTTTAGGTATTATAGGTAAATGACCTTTATTTATAGATCAATATCCAAAAAAGCTAAAAAATTTTCATCTTCATAACTAAGTTATTATAAGTTATTGTTTTATAATATTTTACAAGAAAATACAATTTTGTTTAAATTTTTAATTAAAAATACTTATCTTAAACAAAATACTACCAAATGAAAAAAATTATATTATTACTATCTTGTGCTTCTATCTGTTCTTTTACTTTTAGTTGTAGTAGTGATGATGACACCGATTCTAGTGTTCTATCATATGAAAAATTGTTAAAAGAATCTGAAGAAAATTCTAAAATTCTAAATGACTTAAACCAAAATTTTATAACTACTAATGAAAATATCAGATTAAAGCCTCTTGAAATTAATACTAGCCCTTGGGATAATAGACCAATTTTTCAAACCTTGGGCACAAGAACTATCACTAAAAATCCTGCTAATAAAAAAGGTTATTATTCTTTTGTTTTCAAACCTGATATTGCAAAAAAATATGGTATACCTCCTGGACCTTATTGGTGTGAATTCTGGACTATTTCAGCAAGAGCTGAGTTGCCTGTAAACACACTAGCTTCAAGAGCTTTAGACACAGACCTAAAAGGATACTTAGCATTTAAACCACACAATAACAAAGAGGAACTTGGTGTAAGATATTCTACAACTGCAAATGGGTCATATCAAACTATAACCATGAGTACAAATTATTTTGTAATAGCTACTGATAGATCTGGATTGCTGTAAACAAAACAATTCCTCATGAATCTTTTAGAAATGGAGAATTTAGATTCTCTTATCAATATATTCAATGGTAAAACCATTCTAAAATAATTTTATACCTTTTAAAATTAAGGCAATAACAACTATAAAAATTTAAATAAAATTAATTAAAAATACTTTTTCTAAAAAACAATCGATATTTAGAATAAAATTCTAAACTGAGACAAATTATAAATTAAAAATCAATTGAATTAAGATGTATTATTAACTTAGTTTTTTGTCTTATAAATAATTCTTCATTTCACTGATTATCATTTTTTTATTATAAATAGAATAAATAATTTTGCATAACGCTTTATGACGAAAGATTGAGGGAATAGGCCCTATGAAATCTTAGCAACCCAAAGTAAGTTGGGTGCTACATCCTACTCTTTTTTAAAAAGAGAAATATGAAGAAATATGAGAACAACTTCCACTTTCGTTATACAGTCAAATTTTTATACAAAATGACATTAAACGATATATTAAAAGAACGAATTGTTATTCTTGATGGTGCTATGGGAACTATGATACAAAAGCACAATTTACAAGAAGAAGATTACAGAGGAGAAAGATTTAAGGATTTTCATACTTCGCTAAAAGGAAATAATGATTTATTGGTTCTTACACAACCAAAAATAATAAAAGACATTCATAGAGAATATTTAGAAGCTGGTGCTGATTTGTTAGAAACTAACACATTCAATGCTAATATAATTTCTATGGTTGATTATGACATGGTTGATTTAGTTGATGAATTAAACTATGAAGCAGTACGTTTAGCAAAAGAAGCTTGTATAGAATATTCTACACCTGATAAACCTCGTTTTGTTGTTGGCTCACTAGGTCCTACGAATAAAACTGCATCTATATCTCCACAAGTTAACGATCCTAGTTATAGAGATATAGACTTTGATACATTAGCCAATGTTTATTATCGACAAGCTAAAACAATGCTAGAAGCTGGTGCTGACGCCTTACTTGTAGAAACTATTTTTGATACTTTAAATGCCAAAGCTGCATTTTTTGGAATACAAGATGCTATTGATGAAACAGGAATAAATGTACCATTAATGGCTTCTGGAACAATAACAGATAAATCTGGTCGTACATTATCTGGACAAACAACAGAAGCATTTCTTATTTCATTAGAACATATCGATTTACTTTCTATTGGACTAAATTGTGCTTTAGGAGCATCAGATTTAATTCCTTATTTAGAAGTTCTTGCAGAAAAAGCTCCTTTCTATGTAAGCGCCTATCCAAATGCAGGATTACCAAATGCATTTGGTGGATATGATGAGACAGCAGAAATGATGCTAGATAATATACGTCCTTTTTTAGACAAAAAATTAGTGAATATAATTGGAGGTTGTTGTGGTTCAACTCCTAATCATATAAAACTGATGGCTGATTTAGCAAAACAATATGAACCAAGAAAAATAGATGAACGATGTCAGGTATAAAAATTCAACTTTCTGGATTAGAACCACTAATTATTCGAGAAAATTCCAATTTTGTAAATGTTGGAGAGCGTACAAACGTAACAGGTTCTAAACGTTTTTTACGATTAATAAAAGAAGAAAAATTTGAAGAAGCACTTCAAGTTGCTCGCGACCAGGTTGAAGGTGGTGCACAAGTCATTGATATCAACATGGATGAGGGAATGATTGATGGTGTTGCTTCTATGGTTAAATATTTACGATTAGTTGCCTCTGAACCAGATATTTCTAGAGTTCCTATTATGATAGATTCTTCTAAATGGGAAATTATAGAAGCTGGTTTAAAAAATGTTCAAGGAAAAGCAATTGTGAATTCTATTTCTCTGAAAGAAGGAGAACAACTTTTCATAGAACATGCAAAAAAAATAAAACGTTATGGTGCAGCTGCTATTATTATGGCTTTTGATGAAAAAGGACAAGCTGACAACTACGAACGTAGAATAGAAATTGTAAAACGATCTTATTATATCTTGGTTAATGAAGTAAAATTCAACCCAAGAAATATAATATTTGATATTAATATATTTCCTGTTGCAACAGGAATGGAAGAACATCGTAGAAATGCAATCGACTTTTTTAATGCGACAAAATGGATCAAAGAAAATTTACCTCATGCAATGGTTTCTGGTGGTGTTTCGAATGTTTCGTTTTCTTTTAGAGGAAACAATGCTGTTCGTGAAGCAATGCACACTGTTTTTCTATATCATGCCATAAAAAATGGAATGGATATGGGAATTGTAAATCCCGAAATGATTGAGATTTATGATGATATTCCAAAAGATTTACTAGAACATGTAGAAGATGTCCTTTTAGATAGACGAGATGATGCTACAGAGCGTTTAATTGACTTTGCCGAAGGATTAAAAGGTATTACAAAAGAAAAGAAAAAAGATGATGCTTGGCGAGAATTACCTTTAGAAAAGCGAATAGAGATAGCTTTAGTAAAAGGTATTACTGAATTTATTGACCAAGATACGGCTGAGGCTTTAGAAAAAATAGAATCACCATTACGAGTAATTGAAGGTCCTTTGATGGATGGAATGAATGTCGTTGGTGACTTATTTGGAAGCGGAAAAATGTTTTTACCACAAGTTGTAAAATCTGCTCGTGTAATGAAAAAAGCTGTGGCATATTTAACTCCTTATTTGGAAGAAGAAAAACTTAGAAATAAATCGGATAAAGAACCTGCTAAAATTTTAATCGCTACTGTAAAAGGTGATGTGCACGATATTGGTAAAAATATTGTTTCAGTTGTTTTGAGTTGTAATGGTTTCGAAATGATAGATCTTGGTGTGATGGTTTCTTGCGAAACTATTCTTGAAGAAGCTAAAAAACAAAAAGTTGATGTCATTGGACTTTCTGGCTTAATAACTCCTTCCCTAGACGAAATGGTACATGTTGCCAAAGAAATGAAACGACTTAATTTTGATATTCCTTTAATGATTGGTGGAGCAACTACTTCTAAAGCACATACAGCTGTTAAAATAGCACCTGAATATGATAAAGCTATTCATGTTTTAGATGCTTCTCGTTCTGTTACTGTATGTACTAAATTATTAGGAGAGCAACAACATGAATTATTTTCAGAAACTGAAGCTGAATACACAAAAATTAGAGAAGGCTTTTTAAACAGAGCAGTTTCAAAAGAATATTTATCCATTGAAGATGCTAGAAAAAATAAATTAAGAGTTGATTTTAAAGAAAATAAACCTTTTAAACCAAATCAATTGGGTGTTTACACTCATCATGCAGATGTGTCTGATCTAAAAGAGTTTATTGATTGGACTCCTTTTTTCAAAACATGGGATTTACATGGAAAATTTCCTGCAATATTAGAAGATGAAGTTGTAGGAGAAAATGCAAAAGAATTGTATGTTGATGCATTGGCAATGCTAAATAGAATTGAACAAGAAAATCTTGCAAAACCAAAAGGTATTTTTGGACTATTCAAAGCAAATACTGTTAATGATGATACAATAGAATTACTAGATGAAAATGACAACAAAATAGATAATTTCTACACGATTCGTCAACAAGCTAAAAAATCTAAAAACGCTCCTAACCTATCGATTGCAGATTTTATTGCTGAAAAAGATTCTGGAATACAAGATTATATTGGTGCCTTTGCTGTTACAGCAGGAACGGAAATAGAAGATTTTGCTAAAGAATATCAAGACAATCTAGATGATTATAATTCGATTATGGTAAAAGCTATTGCTGATAGATTAGCTGAAGCTTATGCAGAATATTTACATAAATACGTAAGAACTGAAGCATGGGGATATGCAAAAGATGAAACATTGTCGAATACCGAATTGATTGCAGAAAAGTATAAAGGAATTCGTCCTGCTCCTGGATATCCTGCTTGTCCAGATCATTTAGAAAAAGAAACTATTTTCAAGATTTTGGATGTTGAAAATAATATTGATATTCATTTAACAAGTTCTTTGGCTATGTATCCTGTCTCTTCGGTTTCTGGTTATTATTTTGGAAATCCACAAGCTAAATATTTTGGGGTTGGAAAAATAAAGATGGATCAGATAGAAGATTTTGCAAAACGAAAAAATATTCCTGTTGATTTAGCTGAACGTTGGTTAGCACCGAATTTGGCTGATTAAATTTTAGAGAAAGTTAAATAAAGTGTTTTATTCATTTGAAAAATAATAAATAAAACAGATAATAAATGCGACAGGGATTGAAGTGGAAATCCTTTTTTCTTAGAAAAAGATTGTAACGGAAAGCCAGCCCGGTCGCCCAAATAAAAAAAATAAAAGTTCTCAAAATGAAATTTGAACTTTATTAAACGAAAAATAAATTAATGAAAGTTACTGAACATATAAAACGTGCAAATGGAAAAACATTATTTTCCATAGAAATTTTACCTCCTTTGAAAGGGCAAGATGTAAATTGTACCTTTAAAACATTGGATCCTTTAGTGGAATTAAAACCTGCTTTTATAGACGTTACTTACCATAGAGAAGAATTTATTTATAAGGAAAGAGAAAAAGGTTTATTGAAAAGATATCAGGTAAGAAAACGACCTGGAACAGTTGCCATTTGTGCAGCAATACAAAATCATTACAAAATAGATGCGATCCCTCATTTGATTTGTGGAGGATTTACAAAAGAAGACACAGAAGATGCTTTGATAGATTTTAATTTCTTAGGAATTGACAATGTTTTGGCTCTTCGTGGTGACCCTATAAAATCTGAAAAAACATTTGTTCCTAAAATTGATGGACATGCTTATGCTTCTGAGCTTATAGAGCAAGTGAGTGATTTGAATAAAGGAAAATATTTGGATGAAGATTTACAGGAACCTCATAAAATGGATTTTTGTATTGGTGTTGCTGGTTATCCAGAGAAACATTTTGAATCTCCAAATTTGGCAATGGATATGCATTATTTAAAAAAGAAAGTAGAATTAGGAGCTGAATATATTGTAACACAGATGTTTTTTGATAATCAGAAATATTTTGATTTTGTAAAAAAATGTAGAGAAATGGATATTAATGTTCCTATAATACCAGGGATAAAGCCTTTAACAATATTAAATCAATTAACATCTATACCTCAACATTTTTATCTTGATTTACCTGAAGATTTATCTACAGAAGTAATGAAAGCTAAAACAAAGGAAGCGATAAAAGAAGTTGGAATGGAATGGTGTATTAATCAATGTAAAGAATTAATTGACTTTGGCATTCCTAGTTTACATTTTTATACGATGAGTAATTCGGCAAATACAAAACGAATTGCTGAAGCTGTTTTTTAAAAAAAAATCTAAAATAAAAAATTTGATCAACCCAATATTTTTTTGATAAATAAATGTTGGGTTTTTTGATATATTTGTATTAACGAATTTTATTATTAAATTACTGTAATAATAATTTTATCTATAAACACAAATCAATTTTACTATGGAAGTCATTAATAAATGGCCTTTTTATTTAAAACTAGCATGCTCATTGCTAATTATTATTTGTTTATCTATTATATCAATCATAGGTAAACAAATTCTTGTTCCACTTATTTTAGGTTTTTTGATATCCATACTATTAACACCTCTTTGTGATTTTTTCGAGAAGTTTTTATTTATTCCAAGAGCTATTGCAAGTATTATAACAACATTATTATTTGCATCATTGATATTAGGAATTATTTATTTAATAGTATTACAACTAGCTGAAATGGCAAATGAATGGCCTACGTTTCAAAAACAAATTATAGATGCTTTTAATTCTATACAAAGATGGATACATCATAATTTCGGAGTTAATTCTCGCACTCAATTAGATTATCTTAGTCAGAATATAAAATCAACTATTGAAACAAGTACAGTGGTAATTGAAAAAGTTATTTCTATTGTTAGTTCAGCAGCAATCACTACTGTATTTACATTTTTATATGTTGTATTTCTATTAATTTACAGAAGACATTTAGTTAAATTTTTATATTATGTATTTGATTCTACAAAGCATGATCAAGTTTTTAATGTAATAACAGCTATACAAAAAGTTGTAAAACAATACTTAATAGGTTTATTTCTACAAATGATTATTGTATCTGTATTAGCATTTATAGCGTTTACTATTCTTGGACTAAAATACTCTTTTATATTAGCTCTTTTAACTGGTGTCCTGAATATTATTCCATACGTTGGGATAACAATTTCATTGATTATTACTACGATTATAACATTTGCAACAATGTCTTCTGCAAAAGTTTTTTTCATACTAATAGCCTTTGCAGTAGTACATGCTATTGATGGAAATATAATTATGCCACAAATTGTAGGTTCTAAAGTAAAAGTAAATTCTCTTGTAGTTGTAATAGGTTTAGTTATTGGAGAAATGGCTTGGGGAATTATGGGAATGTTTTTATCAATTCCTATCCTTGCTCTTATGAAGATTGTCTTTGATAATATTGATGACTTAAAACCTTGGGGCTATTTAATTGGTGATGTAGAAGAAACTGAAATTGATGAAAGCCTAAATGAATTTCTTGCAAGAAAAAGGAAAGAAAAAAAGAAGAAAGGTTTTAGAAGATTTTTTAAAAAGAAATAAGAATACACTTGTTATTTTAAATCCTTTTTACAAAACTATAATTAAATTAAAAAAGATTAATTTCTATATTTAATTTAATTATAGTTTTTTTCATAACGTGAGATTATAAAAATCTATCAAAATTGTACTACAGGATTTTTAAGATCATGATAAAATAATATTTCCCAACTATTATTTTTTGCTTCTTTTTCCCATTCAATCCTATATTCCATTGCTTCTTTTCCATTATAATCACTTTTATAAGCTAAATGATATTTAAAATATGCTTCTAATGGTAAATTATCAGAACCATAAAATACTGTTTTATTATCCTCATTTATCCAAAAAGATTGTAAATATGGCGTATGTCCAGGAGTTACTTTATATTGAATTTTATTGTTAATTTCTCCTTCATCATCTATTAACCAATTTATATTAGAATTTTTAATAATATAATCTAAAATTTTAAAATCAAACGAATGACTTTCATTTTGGCTTAATGCAAACTCATATTCTCTTTTCTGAATAAATATTTCAGCTTGAGGAAAAATTAATTCTAACTCCTCAGAACTTGTATTAACTAAACCATTGATATGATCCTTGTGTAAATGAGAAATTAATATTTTCGAAATATCTTTTGGCTGAAGATTAATATTCTTAAGGTTTTTAATTATTTTTGGTTGATTATTGTCTAACCATCCCAATCCTATATCAAACAAAATATTTTCATTATTAATTTGAATTAAGAAAGGTTGTATTGCCATTTTAAGACCTTTACTATTTTTATTAAGAATTGAAAAATCTTTATTTTTATCTACAGAGAAATGACCTTCTATTAAGGGATAAACTTTCATTATTTACTTTAAATATTTTATAAAATTAACTCAAAAGTTAGCACAACAAACTTTATTAACTTAAGAACTACAAATTTCTTTTTTTTATATAAATTTGAAAAACACTTTATTTCGATTAAATCAATCGATAAAACCAATTAACAAAAATGGAATTAAGACAAATAAAATACTTCCTCAAAGCTAAAGAATTATTGAATTTTACTGCCGCAGCAGAGTATCTACACATTAGTCAAAGTACATTATCTCAGCAAATAAAACAATTAGAAATTGAATTAGGAATTCCCTTATTTGATCGAATTGGAAAAAGAATTGTATTAACTGAAGCTGGTGAAAATTTTTCTATTTATGCAAAAAAAAGTTTAGACAAATCTAATGAAGGTTTTCTCGCAATGCAAGATTTGAAAAATCTAAAAAGTGGAGAATTAAGAATTGGTGTCTCTTACGGTTTACGATTAACTTTAGTTACAGCATTAAAAGATTTTACTAAAAATTTTCCTTCAATAAAAATAAAAATATCCTTTAATACTACACAAAATTTAATTCATTTATTAGATGATTCTAAATTAGATTTTATTTTAAGTTTTAAAGATGATGTAAATACTCCTAATTTAGCATATATTAAACTATTCTCATCAAAAATGTCTTTTGTTACTTCTAAACAAAATGTTTTAAAAATGAAAGAAATAAATTTAAAAGATATTATTAATTATCGTCTTATAATGCCTTCTAATGAATATAGTACTACACATTTTATTATTGAAAGATTGAAAAAAGAAAATATAAAACCTATATTTTCAATTGAAATAAATGACATTCCTACTTTATTAGAAATGGTAAAAACTGGAGATTGGAGTACCATTCTTGCGCAAACAACTGTTTCAAGTGAAAAAGACTTACAAAGTATTCCCATAAAAGGGGATAAAATGATAAGAGAAGCTGGTATTATTTATCAAAAAGAAGCTTACAAAACAATTGCGATGCAAAAATTTCTCGAAACATTAAATAACATATAAATAAAAATTTTTATTTATATGTTATTAACTATAATTAATTAACTTTGAGTTATTAAAACTTTATTACATGAAAAATAAATTTTATTTAATCCTTACAATAACAACACTAATTTTTGCTCTTCAATCTTGTGAACATAAAAAACAAGCTGATACAAAAATTACTGATAGTATAGTATACGAAAATGCACTTGATGTACCAGTAGAAAAATTAGCTGTTTCAATAAATGTAGATACCATAAGTTTCTCTGGTAATAAATCTAAAGAATCAAACATAAAGATTAATAATCAATTACTAGACATAAATAAAAATTTTAATATAAATAAAGACATTAATGATACTTCTGTTAAGATATTAAATGACAATCATTATAATTATGAAATTATAAATAATTTAAATAAAAATATATTACCAAACGGTTTGGTGACAAAAGATAATTTAAATGAAATTGATTTCAATCAATTAAAAAACATAACCTCTTTAAATGATTTATTATTAATAAACGTTAAGCCAGTAATTAGTTATAATGAAGATAACAAAAATGAATATGTTGCTAAAACTTATTTATATATCAATATTATAGATCTTAAAAATAAAACTTTAAAGTATAGTGAAACTGCTGGAGGAACGAAATATTTTGATAAAGATATTAATAAAATTACAACTGATTATTTACAAAAAATGATAAAAGAATCTTTAAATGAAACAATAAATCTTATTGATAAAAAATATTAAAATATATTGAACTATGCTACCTTTTATAGGTATTTTTTGGAAGTCCTAGCTTTATTTTTAAAACTAGGATTTTTTTTATTTCTTTTTGTTTTTTTTTATTTCTTTTAATTGGTCTAGTTTTTGTTATAAAAGATTTAAAAAAAATAATTATATGTTAAAAAATTTATTTTGGAGTTTTTTTTCAAGTATAACTTTAAGTCAAATTAGTTATGCTCAAAATATAATAAACCAACAACTTAGAACTCCTATTATTAACGCTATTGAAACAAATTATGGCATTAAAAATAAGTTTTTAGAAATAGAAAAAAATAAATTCCAAATGGAAGAAATAAAAGGAAAATTAAAACCTGATGTCTCTGCCTTAGCACTTGGAAGTTTTTTCTATTCAAATGGAACAATAGATATACCTACAAAATCATTAGATCACTTAGGAATTACACTTTTTGAAGGAAATCAAAACTTTAACACTTCTATGTTTATTGGATCTATTGGTGTAAATGCTAAACAAGTTATATTTTCTGGTTTACAAATACCAAATGCTATAAAAGCAATTGAAGAAAAAAATGTAGCTTTTGATTATTTAGCAGAATCAGAAAAAGAAAGTATAGCTAAAGATGTTATACAAACTTTTGATCAAATCATGTTGTTAGATAAAATACAAGAATTAATAAATAGTTCTTCTAAAAGGTTAAATAAAGAACATTTAAAAGTTCAAAAAGCAATACAAAATGGATTAGCAATACCTTATGATAGAGAAAAAATAAAACTTGCTTTATTAGAATTAGAAACTAAACAAATAGAGTTAAACGGAACAAAAAAATTATTGTATGATAAATTAACTACTTTAACTCATCTTCCTACAGATAATTTAGAAATCATCCATTATAACTTATCTCCAATTGATTTATTTTCTAATGAATATTCACTAGAAAATAAACAAGAAATAAAAGCTCTAGAACATTCTATAAAAGCTTATGAGTTTCTATACAAAAAGGAAAAAGGAGCTCATCTACCTCAAGTTTTTGCATTTGCAAATAGTAATTACTCCTCTATTTTTGGACAAAGAATGAATCTAAGAAACGTTGGCGAAAACAATAAGGATGTAAACTTAAAAGTTAATCAATTAACTTTTTTTCCAAATATTCTTGTAGGTGTTGGAGCAAAATGGGAAATATTTGATGGAGGACAACATAAAAATAAACTTTATCAAGTAAAATCTGATATAAAAATCAATGAAAATAAACTTGAAGACACTAAAGAAAAGTTAAACCTTCTTCTAAATAAAAATAAAATTGATTATGAAACTTCTAATGAAAAACTTAAAGTAAATGAACAGCAAAATACTGTTGCAACAAACAATCTTGATATTGCATCTAAAAGATTTGAACAAGGATTAATTGATGTAACAGAAAGATTATCTGCTGAGAATGATTATTACAAAGCTAATTTAGGTTATTACTCACAAATTTTAGATCAACGATCAAAAACATACGAGATATTACATACATCAGGCGAATTATTGAATAAAATTTTAAACTAACATGAAAACTATTTTACCTTATATATATACAATTACTGGAATTTTATTATTATCAAATTGTAAATCTTCAGATACTACTACAGAACAATCTATTTTTCAAGGAAAAGTAGAAAGAGATCAAATTTCTGTTGTCACTAAAATTCCTGGAAGAATAAAAGAATCTTTAATACATGAAGGTGATCAAGTAAAAGAAGGACAAACTCTATTTATTCTGGAACTTCCTGAAGTTGATGCTAAAAAAAGTCAAGCTGAAGGAGCTGTATACTCTGCAGATGCACAATATAATATGGCAAAAAAAGGCGCTACAAACAATCAAATCAAACAATTGAGAGCTAAGGTTAATGCCTTAAGAGAACAATTAGACTTTGCAGAAAAATCTAATAAACGTCTTAAAAATATGCTTAGAGATAGTTTAGTTCCTCAGCAAACTTATGATGAAGTTTACACTAAATATCAAGGAGCTAAAAATCAATATATAGCAGCAGTTGCTGAATTAACTGAAGCTGAAGATGGAGCTCGTATAGAACAACAGCATATGGCTTTAGGACAAAAAGAAAGAGCATTAGGAGCATTAAAAGAAGTTGGTGTTGCTGATGATGAAAAAAATGTCAAAGCTCAACAAGATATGACAATTGAAACAATTAACTTAAGAGTTGGTGAATTGGCATCTGCTGGATATGCAATTGCAAGTGGAATATTAGATCAAACAACTTTTTTCCGTTTTTCTATTCCAGAAAACTTAGCTGGAAAAGTAAAAAAAGACCAAATAGTTACAATAACTGTTCCTTATAAAAACAATCTTAAATTAAAAGGAAAAATTGTATATATAAAAGCTTTAAGCTCTTATGCAAATATTAATACACCTTATCCTGATGTTAATCAACAACAATCATTATATGAAATTAAAGTTGTGCCAACTGATGTAAAAGCAGCTGCTCAATTATTTACTCAAGCTAATGTATTGTTAGATTTAACTACAAAATAGAAAAAAGATGAAAAATATATTTCATTTAATTATTCGAGAATTCAAACTTTTTTTTAAAAATCCTGTTCTCCCTGTTCTATTCATTGGAGCGCCAATATTATATGGTGTATTAATAGGAAATGTATATAAAAAAGGGAGTGTAACTAATTTACCAATTGTTATTGTTGATGAAGACAATACAACAACTAGTCAAAAGGTTATACAAATGATTGATGATAATGAATCATTAAAGGTAGCTGAAATATTACCTTCCACATTCAATACCAAAGATATTGCATTAAAAAATGGTGCAGATGTTGTTCTTGTTATTCCTAGAAATTTTCAATCAGACATACTACAACAGAAAAATCCTGAAATTGTATATTTTGTTAATGCTTCTAATACATTAACATCAAATACCGCTTCTATTGCAGTAGCAACAGTATTAGGAACAATGAAAGCTGGTATAACAATTCAATCACTACAGAAAAAAGGCGTTCCTGAATTTGCAGCAGCTCAAAATTATGAGCCATTTAAATCAACAATGATAAGACAAAATATACGAAGTGGAAACTACTTGTATTTCATGCTTCCTGGAGTTTTATTAACTGTATTTCAACAAGTTTTATTATTAGGCTTAGCATTGTCATTTGCTCAAGAATTTGAAACAGGCACTTTTAAAGAATTAGTTTCTAAAGCATCAAATCCATTCAAAATACTATTTGTAAAAACGTTTCCTTATGTTTTTATGTCAATATTCATTTATCTTTTATATTATGGATTTGGGATGTTTTATGATATGAAACTAGAAACGGAACTTTGGCCATTTATATATTCTGGTTTAATTTTCATTCTAGCTGTTTGTTTTATGGGATTCCTAGTAAGTATTTTGTTACCAAACCAATTAAAGGCAACAGAAGTATTAATGGTTGTTGCTACTCCTAGCTTTATCTTGAGTGGTTTTACATGGCCATTGAGTCAAATGCCAAAATGGATACAAGCAATATCAGATTGTATTCCTTTAACACATTACCTTAAAATTTTTAGAATATTATTCATAGAGAAAGGAGATCCTTCACTCATACAACCACATTTAAATAATTTGATTATGATTGGAAGTATTTGTTTTGTATTATCTTTGATCATTCTAACGATAAAAGTGAATAAAGCTAAACGTGAATTACGAGAAGAAGTTGAAGCGGATGAAGTATAAAAAATTCACTTTTAGTATTTTAAAAATAAATATATAAAATGAATTTTCTTACAGTCGAAAATCTTACAAAATCATACGGAATAAGAACATTGTTTAAAGATGTTAACTTTCATGTAAACGAAGGCGATCAAATCGCCTTTGTTGCTAAAAATGGAAGTGGAAAATCTACTTTATTAAAAATATTAGCAGGATTAGAAACTCCAGATTCTGGCGAAGCTAGAATTGGTAAAGGAGTAAAAATTCTAATGCTAGACCAAAGTGATGATTTCGATGAAAATTTAAAAGGAGAAGAATATATCTTTAATCATTCTAATGAAGTTTTAGATGTTGTTCATCAATATGATAACTTGATAGAAAATGACCCAACAAATCCAGAACTTGTAGATTTAATGGGTAAAATGGATCTTTTAGATGCTTGGAAAGTTGAGCCAACTATTAAAGAAATCCTTTCTAAATTAAAAATTGATTTTCTTGATCAAAAAATAGGAAAATTATCTGGTGGTCAAAGAAAACGTATTTCTTTAGCTAAATTTCTAATTGATCTTAGTTTCGAGAATGGTTATGTTCTCCTAATTTTAGATGAGCCTACCAATCATTTGGATATAGAAATGGTAGAGTGGTTAGAATATTTCTTAAATAAAGAAAACAAAACATTAATTCTTGTTACACACGACCGCTATTTCTTAGATGCTATTTGTACTAAAATACTAGAGATGGAAGATCAAACCATGTATGTACACTCTGGAAATTATGAAACATATATTACAAATAAGGCATCGAGAATAGAAAACCAAAACGCAACAATTGATAAAGCTAAAAATCTTTACCGAAAAGAAATTGAATGGATGAGAAGACAGCCAAAGGCTCGTACTACAAAATCTAAATCGCGTATTGATGACTTTTACGATACAGAAAAAGCTGCAAAACATAGAATTGTAGACCAAAAAGTAAAGTTAGAAATGGTAATGACTCGATTAGGTCAAAAAATTATCGAGATGGAGCATGTTTCTAAGGCTTTTGGGACAAAAAAAATTGTTGATGATTTTTCTTATATTTTTGCTCGTGGTGGTAAAATAGGATTAGTTGGTAAAAATGGTGTTGGTAAAACTACTTTTCTAAAAATGCTAGAAGGCATAGAAAATGCTGATGCTGGAAATATAGAAAGAGGAGAAACATTAAATATTGGGCATTTTAAACAAGAAGGAATCACATTCAAAGAAGATGAACGTGTAATAGATTTTGTGAAGGATATTGCAGACTATTTTCCATTGGCAAGTGGAAAAGAAATGAGAGCTGAACAATTCTTGGAAATGTTTTTATTTTCTCCAGAACAACAACATACATTTATATCTCGATTAAGTGGAGGTGAGAAAAAACGATTACAATTGTTATCTATTCTATTCAAGAATCCTAACTTTTTAATTTTAGATGAACCTACAAACGATTTAGATTTACCTACATTAACAGTTTTAGAAAGTTTTCTAGAAGATTACCAAGGATGTCTTTTGGTTGTTTCTCATGATCGTTACTTCATGGATAAAGTTGTTGATGAATTAATGATTTTTGAAGGCGAAGGTAAAATATCTCGTTATATGGGAACATACACAGAATATTACATCGAAAACAAAAATCGTCCTGAAATTACAACAGAAGATAAAAAAGTTGAAAAGAAAATTACGACGGAAATAAAAACAGAGGTAAAAGAAAATAAAGTTGAAAATAAACCTAAAAAACTTTCTTTTAACGAAAAACGTGAATTAGAACAAATCAATAAAGATTTACCTTTATTAGAAGCCAAGAAAAAAGAACTAACTAATTTACTATCTGATCCTAATTTGGCTTATGATAAAATTGCTACAATTGGTGATGAATTACAAAAAATTGTAGATGAATTAGAAGAAAAAGAATTTCGTTGGTTAGAATTATCTGAATAAAAATCATTTACTAATATAAAAATAGAAAACAACTCTTCTTTGAGTTGTTTTTTTATTTTTGAATTAAAACGTAACATTACTGTTGCTCATCGCCCGAGTTGTTATCTCAAAGTACTCAATAAAAACAACTTTACAAGATTGTTATCATTGGCTAAATCAGGTCTCTGAAAAACAAGTTCTTTTTCTAAGGACTACAAGTTTGATTATCGACAAATAAATAGCAATAGCGATTGTAGCGGAAATCCTTTTTACGGAGCGTCCTAGCGAAGTAAAAAGATTGAGAGCGAGAAAGCGCGACCCAAAGGGATTGCCCCAAAAAAAGAAATGAGGTTTAATCTATTAAACCTCACTCTTATTATAATCTATTTTTTTCTGAACTACTTTTTGATTCTACAATTTCAAATTTCTTTCCGAAATTATATGTTAATCCAATTCTGTAATTACGTACAGATTGCCCTGTGTATACAGTTTTATTATTATTACTGTACGTAACACTTTGAAAAGCTCTGTTTTGAAATACATTATTTACATTAAACGAAAGTTGTAATTTTTTATTTAGAAACAACGTTCTTACACCAAGAGACGAATACCACAATGAACGCGTATCATCAAGCCCATCATTTCCTCTTGCAGTAAAATTTGTTGTATGATTAAATAATATTGTTTTAGATTTATTTAACTCTAGGTTATTTGTTAAACCAAACTGTCCGTTGAAACCATCTAATATATAATTAAATGCAGGAATGATTCCTTTTGTTTTTCTATAAAACAAATCTATAGAACCGTTAACCTTCCACCATTTAAAAAGTTTAAAATTCAAATTTTCACTTAAACCATAACTTTCTGTATTTGCATAATTATAAGGCATCCAGTTTTGACTTGTATTTTCTTCATCAACTATAATCAACTGTGTTACTTCACTTTTAGATTTCCTATAATATAATGTAGTAATTGCTAAATCTTTGTATCCATATTCTAGTTCGTAATTATAAGAATATGATGGTCTTAACTTTGGATTTCCTTGTGCAAAAGAATAAGGTGAATAAACTGTACGAAAAGGATTTAGTTGAGACATTGATGGACGATCTATTCTTTTTCCAAAATTTATACTAAGAGAATGATTTTCTGAAGGTTTATAAAGTAAATATGCTGTAGGAAAAAATCCTTCGTATTTATATATATCTTTCTGATCTTCTTGCGGAGAATATCCATTAGCATTTGTATTCTCATACCTCAACCCTATTTTTGCAGATAATTTTTCAGTAATTTCTTTGTCTAAAGATGTATAAATTGCAAAAATATTTTCTTTATAATAAAAACTGTTACTCTTATTTAAATCAAAAATTGGATTACCACTTGTTGTATCATAAAACAGATTATCACTGTTATTTTTTGTAAAACTGTATCGAGTACCATAGTTTAATTTCCAAGATTCTATTGGGTGCTCCATGTCTATATTAACACTGTAATTATTAGCTTTTTGGTCTGAAAGACTTTTATTTCCTACATATTCATTATTATTCTCTTCATTTTTATTATTATAAAATCTATTTGATGCTATGTCAATCTTGTTATTGTTATAATTTACCCAATCGAAATCAACAGTAAGTTTTTTTCCAATAGAATCCATTTTATAAATAAAATGATAATTCAAGGTATTGTATTTTATGTCACTATTCCCGCCTTTTCTATCATTAATAATTGTATTTTTTAAATCATTTGTATCAATCGCTCTTACATAAGTATATGTTTTACCAACAATATTATCTTTTCCATCGTATATATCAACATTAAAACCTGTGGTTATTTTATTAGAAATTTGATAATCTATACCTAGTTTACCACCAATATTTTTAAAATTATTTTTATATATCTCTCTTTCTGTCCATAATTCATTTTTCTCTTTAAAAAAAATATCAGATTGCCCTATAGATTCGTACTGTCCAAAACCTTGAAAAATATTAGAAACTATTGTCCATTTATCTTTTCTATAATTAAATGTTGCTCCATTCCTTAAATTCGGTTTATTATAATGACCAAATGTTGAAGTAACAGTTCCATTCCAAGAATCATTTTTCCCATTTTTTAGAACTATATTCAAAATTCCACTATTTCCAGCAGCTTGATATTTTGCAGGAGGATTTGTAATCACTTCAACTTTTTCTATTTCATCTGCACGAAGTGATTTTAAATAATTTATTAACTGATCACCTGTTATTTGTAATAAACGATCATTTACCATGACAAGTAAATTACTTTTTCCTATAATTGAAATTACATCATTTTCAACTTTTACTCTTGGAGCTAGTTTCAATAAACCTAATGCATCTCCTCCTCTAGCTCCTTCAGCCATATCTGCATTAAAAATTATTCTATCAACTTTTTTTTCAACTAACTTTTTCTGACTAGTGATAACAGTTTCTCCAAGGGAAATATTTTCATTTTGTGAAGTAACTAATAAATTAATTTCTTTATCATTTTCGAAGTATATTGACTGAGAATTAAGTAAAATTCCTGCTTCTTCTATCTTTATAATATAATTTCCTTTCTCTAAAACAACTAAAAATTCTCCTTTTTCATCCGTTGATAGTTCTTTTAACACTTTATTATCTTTTATAATAATAATATCAACATATGATATAGGAAATTTATCTTCATTTTTTATTTTAACTCTATACTCATCTTGTGAATAACCAAATGTAGCTGATAAACAAAACAGTATATTAAAAAAAAACTTATTCATAGTATTAGTTAATTATTGTAATCACCTATAAGACGTAGGTTGTAGTTAAAAGTTACAAAAAAAATAAATTAACATTATTTTATTATTTGTAGAATTTTTTTTACTTTTCTGAAAAATTAATTTAGAATTATTTTATCAATTAAAATTATTAATGAATGGATTTTAATGAGTTCAAAAAACAATTAACTCTATCTACCAAACAAGCATTTTTAGAAATCTATAATCAAAACCCAAATGAGGAAATTTATTCCTTCGCATTATGTAACAATGACTCTAAAATTTCTATACATCCTTCATCAAATTCTTTAGAATATTTTAAAGAAGTATCTGATGATGATGACTTTTACTATTATAAATACGAACCTTCTGAATGGAAATATGAATATAAAGGTGCAGAAGAATTATTTAACGCAATTAATGATAATTGTAAATTAATAGTTGAAACACATGATGATGACGAAGATTGGTTTTACAATTTTCAACAGCAAATAAATGAAAAATGTATTGAAGTCTTAGAAGAATTAAAAAATGATGAATTCTTTAAAAGAGAAACGGGAAAAGAAATTTTTCTTAATTTCTCTGTCATTGATGAAGATTTAAATAAAGAAAAGCAAAAAACTATTATCGAAAAATTAAATAACAACCATTATAAAGATGATTATTTAAATTGGATGAAGTCTTGGGATAAAAGACGTAAAGTTTTATAATACAAAAAAGACTTGCTTCTTAGGCAAGTCTTTTTGTATTATAAAGAAATAAATTTAAATAAAATCATAATGCTTTAATGCATTCCAAACACCATGTTCATCAACAGAACTTGTTATGTGATCTGCTATTTCTTTTACATTTTTATTTGCATTTCCCATTGCAACTCCAATTTTACAACCTTCTAACATTTTTATATCATTACCTCCATCTCCAAAAGACATTGTTTTACTAAGATCTAAATTATCACGTTTGGCAATTCTTTTTATACCTTCCATCTTATTTACGTCTTTAGGATTAATGTCTGCAAAATATTCTATCCACCTTGTTCCTACACTATTTTTTAGAACATTCTCTAATAAAAATCTTTCTTCCTCTTCATTTACAAAAAGGTTCATTTGTATAATATTATCATTCGGTAGATCTCTTGGATTTATAACTTCTGGAACCTTTAATCCAAAATGATTAAAAGATTTTTCAATATTTTCATTTACTCGGTTTATACTAAATGGATTTTTTGTTGTCATATAAGAAAATGCAACAGGATTTTTTTTATCATATTCAAGCAAAGCTTTTATATCATCTGAATGAATATATTCAGTAAAAAATGTATTTCTATTAGCATCAGAACACATTCCGCCATTATTATTAATATATCCATTGAAACCAATTTCAAATATACTTTCTGGCATATCTGATAAATTACGTCCTGTAGCTATATATATTTTCTTATTATTCTGTTTTAATTTATGAAGTGCTTCAATTGTAGACTCAGAAAGTTCATGGTTTTCAAACCCTTGTAACGTTCCATCAAAATCAAAGAAAAAAGACTCTATCATAATATTTTTTATTTTTTATGGTTATTACTACAAAATTAATACCTCTATTTTGAATTACTATTCTATTATTTAAAAAACTATAACTAGTTAAAAATAATATTTTGAATAATATCCTAAATAGCGTACTTTAGTCTAATACAAAATACTTATACAATCTCTATAAAACAAAATGAAAATCAAATCATTATTTTTCACTTTTTGGATTTTAGTAATTCATATTCATGCTCAAGACACTTACTTAATTAGTTATGAAAAATATTCAAATGAAAAAAAAGTTGAAGAAAAAAATAAAATAAAAGTTGCTTCTAATATAAATGAAACAATTATAGGAACAGAAAATAATTTTAGTCAAAAAAAATCTTTTCCAAATGAAATTTCATATTTCAACAAAAAAAATCCAACTATATTAACTTATATTACTCAATTTGATTCTATTCATTCTATAACTAGTAATGATTCATTAATAATTAATAAACCCATTTTTAAAATAACAAAAGAAACAAAAAGAATTTTAGGATTACGCTGTCAAAAAGCTACTACTACTATTAATTCTAATAAAATTGATATTTGGTTCGTAAATAATATTGGAATTAATGCAGCTCCTACTCCATTAGGAATAAATCTAGGTTTAGTATTAGAAATGACTAGAAATAATAATTTTACTATAAAAGCTTCAAAAATTGAAAATTTAAAAAATATTGAACCTAGTCTATATATAAAAAAAGAAATTAATCAAGAAGCTGTAGATTTATTAACATATAAAGATATAATTTGGAAAAATAAATTCGTAGAAATTCCCTTATTAATTAATCAACAAATTAATTTCAGTTCAGAAATTGAATCAAATGATTCTATTTTAAGATTTTCTAACGGTACAGTTGTAGTTAGAAAAATTAAATTACCAATTATAAAAGAAGGAAGTCAGCTTTTTATAGATGTCAAAGAAAAATCTAACGGAGATGCTTATGACAGAACAGGTTCTATCTTCTTAATCCCTACTAATAATTCAATTAATTTTTTAGATGCGTTAAAAAAAGGTATAAACAAATTACCTATTTATACAAATGGTGATGGTAAAAAATATCAAGGATATTTTTCAACAGAAAATTATAGTTCTAATATTGAATTGATGAGATTTTTTACTCCTTTTGGAATAAATAAATTTAATCACATTCCTATTAAAAATATAAATTGGCAGAATGAAGTTGATTATCGCCAAGAAATCTCTGAATTTCAAACATTGTTATCTAATCAAGAAGTTTATATAGGCTATTTCATTGGTAATTATGATGGAGGAGGACATATTATTTCATCTAATTTAACAATTCATCCTCCATCAAAGATTACGCTGCCAATACAAAAAACATTTCCAATATTTAATACAGTAAATGTAATGGAAATGTCAGGGCAAGAATATTCAACACTTTTTTCAGATAATAATGGTTTACAAGTTGAGTTTACTTTAAATGAGGATTATAACAATGCTAAACTTCGTTTTATAACAACTGGACATGGAGGTTGGGAAAATGGAGATGAGTTTGTTCCAAAAGAAAATACTATATTTGTTGACAACCAAAAGGTTTTTAATATCATTCCTTGGCGACAAGATTGTGCATCTTATAGGACATACAATCCTGCCTCGGGTAATTTTGACAATGGTTTGTCTTCTTCAGATTATAGCCGATCAAATTGGTGTCCAGGAACCATTACAAATCCATATTATATAGATTTAGGTAATTTAAAAGCTGGTAAGCATACAATTCAAGTCAAAATTCCACAGGGAAAACCAGAAGGGAACAGTTTTAGTTATTGGAATATTTCTGGCGTTATTATTGGTGATTAATTAAATGAAAAATTATTAGTCTAAACCTTATATAACACCTAATAATTAGAATATAAATTCATAAATTTGCAACATACATAGTATAAACTTATAATGGAATATAATACACTTCGTTCACAACTAATTATTCCAGAATATGGACGTCATATTCAAGAAATGGTAGATTATTGTAAAACAATCACAGACGAAAAAGAACGTAACGGATTCGCGGAAATTATTATTGAAGTAATGGGAGAATTAAATCCTCATTTACGCGATGTACCAGATTTTCAACATAAACTTTGGGATCAACTTTTTATTATGGCAGAATTTGATTTGGATGTTAAATCTCCTTATCCTATTCCTACTAAAAAAGATACTGTAAACAGTAAACCAAATAAAGTAGACTATCCTCAGAGTATCTATAAATACAGATATTATGGAAATAATATACGTAAAATGATTGATGTTGCTGTTACTTGGGAAGAAGGAGAAAAAAGAGAAGGTTTATATTTTGCCATAGCTAACCATATGAAAAAATGTTACTTGCTTTGGAATAAAGATACAGTTGACGATTATGTTATATTTGATCATCTATATGATTTATCTGATGGTAAAATTGATTTAAGAAAAGTTGAAGATCAATTAGTTTCTCCTGAAAAAATGAATAGTAATAACAACTATCAAACAAACAGAAACTATCAGAACAACAATAGAAATAATCAAAACTCTAATAATAGAAATAATAATCACCAGAACAATAATAGAAATAATCAAAACTCTAATAATAGAAATAATAATCACCAAAATAATCGTAACCAGAACGTTCGAAATAATAAAGGGTAAAAAAACTATATATTAAGCAAAAAAATGGCTACATTTCAAATTACAGGAGGTAAACCTTTAAAAGGTGAAATAACTCCACAAGGTGCAAAAAATGAAGTTTTACAAATTTTATGTGCTGTTTTATTAACAAATGAACAAGTCCGTGTAAAAAATATACCAGATATACAAGATGTTAATCGTTTGATTGAAATTTTGGGTGATCTTGGGGTTAAAACACAAAAAAATGGAAAAGGTGATTATACTTTCCAATCTGATGAATTAAGATTAGATTATTTAAAAAGTGATCAATTTCGTAGAGATGGTGCTGCATTACGTGGTTCTATCATGCTAATGGGACCTTTATTAGCTCGTTTTGGTGAAGCATACATGCCAAAACCTGGTGGAGATAAAATTGGACGTAGAAGATTAGATACTCATTTTGAAGGATTTTTTGCTTTAGGAGCTAAATATAGATTTAATCCTGATGAGGATTTTTATGGTGTTGAAGTAGATGAAAATGGTCTACAAGGTTCTTTTATGTTATTAGAGGAAGCTTCTGTTACAGGTACAGCAAATATTATAATGGCTGCTGTTCTAGCAAAAGGAACCACAACTATTTACAATGCTGCTTGTGAACCTTATATACAACAATTATGTAAAATGTTGAATCGTATGGGAGCTAAAATTTCTGGAATATCATCTAACCTTTTAACTATTGAAGGTGTAGAGTCTTTAGGAGGAACAGAACATACTTGTTTACCTGATATGATAGAAATTGGTTCTTGGATTGGTTTAGCAGTTATGACAAAATCTGAATTAACAATCAAAAACGTATCTTGGGAAAATCTTGGTGTTATTCCAGATGTTTTTAGAAAACTTGGTGTTAAATTAGAAAAAGTAAATGATGATATATACATCCCTGCTCAAGAACATTACCAAATAGAAAGATTTATTGATGGATCTATTCTTACAATTTCTGATGCGCCTTGGCCTGGATTTACTCCAGATTTACTTTCAATTATACTTGTTATTGCTACACAAGCAAAAGGAAGTGTATTAATTCATCAAAAAATGTTTGAATCTAGATTATTCTTCGTCGATAAATTAATAGAAATGGGAGCCCAAATTATATTATGTGACCCACATAGAGCTACAGTAATTGGTCTTAACCAAGAAATACCATTAAAGGGAGCTAAATTAACTTCTCCTGATATTCGTGCTGGTATGTCTCTATTAATTGCTGCTCTTTCTGCTAAAGGAAAAACCGTGATTGATAATATCGATCAAATTGATCGTGGATACGAAGATATTGATGTTCGTCTTAGAGCAATTGGTGCTGATATAATAAGAGCCTAAAAAAATACCAAATGCAATCTATAATAGAATTTATCACCAATTTTGTACAGCGTCCAGATAAAGTTTTAATGGACATTATTAATAACTACGGTTATTGGATATATGTCGTATTATTCTTAATTATTTTTGCTGAAACTGGACTTATTGTTATGTCTTTCATTATGCCATTTTTACCTGGAGATGCTTTAATATTCTCTGTAGGAATGATTGCTGCTAACGAAAGTCAAAGTCATTTGCATATAGAATATATCATTCCTTTTCTTATGTTAGCTGCAATTCTTGGAGATAATTTAAACTATTATATTGGTCGAAAATTTGGAGGTTGGGTTCTTGGTAGAAAAGATTCATTTTTTCTTAAAAAGAAACATATAGAAAAAGCAACCTTTTTCTTTAATGAAAATGGTAAAAAAGCAATTATTATTGCTCGTTTTATGCCAGTTGTCCGCACAATAATTCCTTTTATTTGTGGTGTAACTCATGTCAATTATAAAACTTTTATTACATATAGTTTTATTGGTGCTGTATTATGGGTTGGTGTAATCTCTTTACTTGGATATACACTAGGACAATTTGATATTGTAAAACATAATTTAGAAAAATTTATTTTTGGTATTATTATATTAGCTAATATGCCATTAATTATAAGAATCATTAAAGGTCAATTTAACAAAGAAAATAAACAAGAATGATACAATTTGGATTAATTGGTAGAAATATCTCTTATTCATTTTCAAAATCTTATTTCGCTGATAAATTTAAAAAAGAAAACATTGTAGACGCTGTCTACAATGTTTTTGATTTAAATACGATAGATGAAGTTGAAAATGTATTTAAAGAAGAAGGTTTAGTTGGATTTAATGTAACTATTCCATATAAACAAGAAATTATACAATATTTAGATGAATTATCTCCAGAAGCTAAAGAAATAGGCGCTGTAAATACTGTATTAATTAAAAATGGAAAAAAAATAGGCTATAATACAGATTGTTATGGATTCCTTCATTCAATACAACCATTATTAACACCTAAACATCAAAAAGCATTGGTTCTAGGAAATGGTGGTGCTGCAAAAGCCGTTTATTATATATTAAACCAATTAAATATTGATTATAAAATAGTTTCAAGAAATTATTTAGAAAATCATTTTACTTATCAGGATATCAATGAAAATATATTGAATGAATATCAAATCATTATAAATTCATCACCCGTAGGTACTTTTCCTAATATAGAAAACGCGCCTCTTCTTCCCTATGATTTAATTACTAATAACCATTTATTATATGATTTAATCTATAATCCGCCATTAACTAAATTCTTAGAAAATGGACAAAATAAAGGTTCCATCATAAAAAATGGACATGAAATGTTAGTACTACAAGCAGAAAAAGCTTGGGAAATATGGAATAAAGTAGAATAATTCTCTTGATTTTGTTCTTTAAATTTATTAGATTTGAGAAACAAAACATAATTAATTATGAGTACTGAAATGGATAACCTGCACAATGCAGATGGAGAAAATCAATCAAAACCTATCTCTACAAGCAATTCTGAGAATGAATCTTATAAGACAGAAGAAACAAATAGCAATGAAAAAGAAAGTCAAATTTCATTAAAAGATTATGAGACTTTTAGTTTTGATGTTTTAATTAATGAGGCTAAAACTCTTTTAAGTAAATATCCTGTTCAAGAAATTCGCGAACATTTTAATCAAATAAGAGATGCTTTCAAAAACAAACTTGAAACAGAAGAAGCTATTAAGAAAAAAGCTTTCTTAGAAGAAGGTGGAAATGAATTAGACTTCAGATATGAAACTTCATACCGTGAGAAATTCAATACTGTCTATAGTGATTACAAAAATCAATTAGCTATTTATCACAAACAAAATGAAAAAAAAGAAGGTGATAATTTAACTGAACGTTTAGCAATTATTGATGAACTAAAAGCATTGTATCAAGAACCAAGTGATTCTAGTGCTGGTATGTTCAAAAAATTTCGTGAATTAAAAACTAGATGGCATAATGCAGGAAGAATTCCTAGTAAAGATGCCGAAAATATATTTAAAAATTATTTCTTTCATCTAGATAATTTCTATACTTATCTGGATATGAATAAAGAATTACAGACTTTAGATTATGCTCATAATCTAGAAGTTCGTTATTCTATTATAAAACGTGCAGAAGAGTTAATTAATGAACCGAATGTACAAAAAGCCTTAAACGAATTACAATATTTACATCGTTTATGGAAAGAAGAAGCTGTTCCTGTACAAGAAGACCTTCGCGAACCTACTTGGCAGCAATTTAAAGAACTTACTAATAAAATTCACGATAGAAAAAGTGAGTTAAATGAAAGAATAAAAAAAGAACAAGTAGAAAATTTAGAAAGAAAAGTAGAAATTATTGCAAGAATAAATGAAATTACTGCAAAATCTAATTCTAAATCTCATGGCGATTGGCAAAAGTCTATTGCTGAAGTAAATTCTCTTCGTGAGAGTTTTATTTCTCTTGGTCGAGTTTCTAAAGATAAAAATGCAAAAACTTGGGATGACTTTAAAGAAGCAACTCGTGCATTTAATCATGTTAAAAATGATTTCTACAAAAATTTAAAAACTGAACAACAAGTAAATTTAGAAAAGAAACTTGCTTTACTAGAAATAGCTAAAGAACATGCTGAAAGTACTGATTGGAATCATTCTGTTTCTGTTATTAAAAAAATTCAGAATGATTGGAAACACATCGGTCATGTACCTAGAAAAAATTCTGATAAAATTTGGAAGGAATTTAAAGAAACTTGTAATAAATTTTTCGACCGTTACAAAAAACGTCACGAACAAGACAATGAAGAATTAGAAAATAATTATGCTAAAAAAGTATATTTTATTAGTGAATTCAAAAAAATAACTATTTCTGACGATAAAGAAATTGCATTAAAAGAATTACAAGATTACAAGAATCAATGGAATGGAATAGGAAAAGTTCCAGCAGATAAATCAGATATTAGCCAAGAATTCAATACAATATACAATTCTTTTTTAAGCAACTTAAACCTATCTAAATCAGAATTGAATGATTACGAAGTTCAAGCATTTGTAAACAAAGTAAAATCTCAAGGAAACGGAGGAAACTTATTAGATGAGGAAATTAAAAAGACTCGAAAAGTTATTGACGATTTAGAAAAAGAAATCAATCAATTAGATAACAATGTTCATTTCTTTTCAAATGCCGATAAAAATAGTCCTTTACTAAAAGACGTTTACAAACAAATTGATGAAAAACGCAAAAAATTAACTGAAGCTGAAATAAAACTTAAAGCTTTATTTAATGTTGATCTTAATGATTAATTCTTAGCATGAAACAACAAACTATAGATGAGATGTTTATGTCTCGTTGTATACAAATAGCAACAAACGGATTAGGAACTACGTATCCTAATCCGTTTGTTGGTTCTATAATTGTACATAATAATAAAATTATAGGAGAAGGTTTTACTTCAGTATATGGAGGTCCACATGCAGAAGTAAATGCAATAAATTCCGTTAAAAATAAAGAATTATTAAAAGAAAGTACTATTTATGTTACTTTAGAGCCTTGTTCTCACTTCGGAAAAACTCCACCTTGTGCCAATTTAATTATAGAAAAAGAAATTCCAAAAGTTGTAATCGGAACCTTAGATCCTTTTGCTAAAGTAAATGGCGAAGGTTATTTACGTTTATTAAAAAATGGTGTTGACGTAACATTGGGTGTTTTAGAAAATGAATGCTTAAAACTTAATAGAAGATTTATTACATTTCATGAAAAAAAACGTCCTTACATCATTTTAAAATGGGCACAAACTGAAGATGGTTATATTGGTAGAGATGATATACAAAAATGGATTACAAACAATTATAGTAAACAATTAGTACATAAATGGAGAACTGAAGAACAATCAATTCTTGTAGGTAAAAATACTGCTTTGATTGATAATCCTCAACTAAATTCTAGATTGTGGGATGGAAATAATCCTTTACGAATTGTAATTGATAAAAACCTTGCTATTCCTAGAAATTTTCATGTTTTTGATAGAAATCAACCTACAATTATCTTTAATTCTATTGAAAATTCTGACGAAGAAAATTTAAAATTTATCCAATTAGATTTTTCTCAAGAAATTATTCCTGCTATTCTTAAACATCTATATGAATTAAATATTCAATCACTGATTATAGAAGGAGGATCTGATACAATTAAGCATTTTATAAACCTTAATTTATGGGATGAAGCACGTGTTTTAAGTTCGGATACGATTTGGAATGAAGGAATTCCTGCTCCTAAATTAAAAGGAACTAGAACCGAGAAATATAGATTTCTAAATGATGAATTATCTATCTTTGAAAATAGACTTTAATAATTAAATTATTAATGCAATAGCGATAGTAACGACATCCTTTTACTAAAACTCTTTTTTTTGTAAAAGACACAGTGTATAGCGCGACACGAATTGATTGCCCTAAATAAAAAAGTGAAAAATATAGTTTAGAATATTTTTCACTTTTTTATTGTTTTTAAATTAATTGATAAGCTGTATCGTCCTTTACATCTCCAATTACGAAAATACTATGCGAATTACCAATAACATTAATTTTAGTTAATTTATTAATCATAAAATCCCTGTATTCATCCATGCTTTCGAAAGCCATTTTTACGATATAATCATAATCACCACTAACATGAAAACAAGATTGAACTTCTTTTAAATTCTGAATTTCTTTTTCAAAAAATTGTATATTCTCTGTAGAGTGTTGTTGTAGTTTTATGTGACTAAAAACCAAAAGATCTTTATTGATAATTCTTCTATTAACTAGCGCAACATATTTTGAAATAATTCCAGATTTCTCTAATTTTTTTATCCTTTCGTGAATTGCAGTAGATGATAAACTTAGTTTATCTGATAATTCCTTATATGTTATCTTACTATTTTCTTGTAAATACATTAACAATTGTCTATCAATCGCATCAAACTTCATATTTAATTAATTTTTTTCTAAAGTATAAATATTTTTTTGAATAATAATCTATTTTAAATCAAAAAACACAAATTTATCAGAAAAAATACCCTATTCATCTTCTTCGTCATCAAAAGTTAATTCTAAATCTATAAATTGCGTCACAACTTCACAAATCTCATTATTTTCGTCAAAACCAAAATATACAGGATATACTCCATCACCAAAACCAGTTTGAATCATTGGTACATATAATTCTGTATTAGGAATTTTAAAATTAATCCAATCCCCTGTTTCTCTTTGATATTTTGGATTATCAATTGCATTTTGTTTAAATTGATCAGCGAAATAATTATCATAAATATTTGATTCAGGATTTTTTACTATCCAATTTTCAACAAAATTACAATAAGCATCTTTCGTTGAAACATCTACTATTGTTGCTAAACCTGCATCTACATTAAATCCAAAATACTCTCCTTCTTTAAAGTTAACTAAATCTTCATTCCCTAATAATGCTTCTTTATGTTTTATTGCTTTTGTATCTTTAGTTTTCAACCTTGTAGCTACATATCTAAAATAATCTTCTTCAAGTTCTACTACTAATAATGTTAATGGATGATTCCCATTTGGAATAGATTCTAGATATGGTGTTTCATTTTTTTGTAAATAAACCAATGGATCTCTCACTAATAATTCTCCTGTTGGAAAAGGTAACTCTCCTATTTCTATTTTATGCAAAGGTTTATCAAACATTTCTTTCAAAGAAAAATATTCATTAAAGTCACTTACAGAAGATAAAATATCTTGTTTAGATTCGTACAAATTTAACCATTCTTGGGTTGGAATTATTTTTGACATAATTTTTTACTTTTTATAAAACAATAAAAATACAATTTGAAAATAATTGAAACGAATAAATATAAATTATTTTCTCTATATACTGACCAAAATCTTATCAATGAAAATAATTTGAAAAGTATTTCACCTTTCTTAAAAATTTATTCTTTTAACTCTTTTAAATAATAAAATATTTATAATGAAAAGATTATTTATTATCATAAAGAAACTTCCTCATAATATATACATACTACATCTTCATTTTGACGCTGTAATAATTTTATATTAATATCAAACATTTCGTTTATAATTGGTTTTGTTATTACCTCATTTGGTAGCCCACTTTTTATTAATTCTCCGTTATTCAATGCTATAATATGTTCAAAAAAATTATAAGCAAACCCTATATCATGGATACTCATAACAACCGTAATGGGGAGATCTTTTAATTTGTTCAGCAACTGAAGCTGATATTTAATGTCAAGATGATTAGTAGGTTCATCAAGAATCAAACATTTCGGTTGCTGCACCAAAGCTCTCGCAATAACCATTCTTTGCTTTTCGCCTCCTGATAAACTTGAAATCTTTCGTGTTACATAGCCCCTCATATCCATAAAATCGAGTACTTGATAAACAATATCATAATCACTCTTGTTCATTCTTTCGTAATTTGTTTTATGTGGGTAACGTCCCATGATCACAAATTCTAACACCGAATAGTCAAGTTCTGTATAGTTAAATTGACCTACTACTGCAATTTCTTTGGCTAATTCTGCAAAAGAGATTTGGTGAATATTTTTTTTGTTGATGAATATATCTCCTGAAGATGGTTTTATAATTTTATAAATACTTTTGAGCAAAGTGGATTTTCCACTCCCATTAGCACCGATTACTGCAACAAATTGCCCTGGCAAAATCTTAAATGAAATATCTTTAAGAATATATTTATTATTTAATTTTACTGTTAATTTTTTGACTTCAATCATGACGTTTATTTCCTTTGGATAAATATTAATAAAAAAATCGGAGCACCTATTAATGAAGTAATAATACCGATAGGAATCTCTTGATTAGGAATAATACTTCGCGAGAATGTATCTACCAGCAACATGAAGATACTACCCCCCAGTAATAAAATTGGAAGAATACTACTATTTGACGTGCGACAAATAAAACGTACTGAATGAGGAACGACAAGTCCAACAAAACCTATGATACCACATTGATAAACAATAACTCCCGTAAGAAAAGTAATAATGAGAAGATATAATTTACGTTTTTTCTGTACATCTATTCCTAGTGTTGCAGCCGGTTCATCTCCCAAGCTTATTAAGTTGAGAGAACGGGATTGTGTTATAAAGTATAATACGACAAAAATGAGAATAAAGGCTAATACAAACACCTGAATCCAATGAACGTCAGACAAGCTTCCCATTGTCCAAAATGTAATATCCCTAGCTCCTTCCAAGTCCTTTGTAAAGTAGATCAAAAGGTTGGTAACAGCAATGCAGAATGAATTGATAATAACGCCAGATAGGATCAACCGTATTATGGTAGATTTATTCCTAAAATTTGAAATTAGATTTACCAATAACATTGCGGATAAAGCTCCTATAAAGGCAAAAATAGAAATCCATATTTCATTTATTATAATACCTTTTAAAGAAAAACGAATTGAAATCGCTACTGCTGCACCTAAGGAAGCTCCTGATGAAATCCCCAAGATATAAGGATCCGCAAGTGGATTCTGAATTGTTGACTGCATAACATATCCGCACAACGAAAGTCCTGCTCCAACCAAAATAGCAAATACTATCCGAGGAAGGCGAAGATTGAGAATAATATCATTTAACAATTCGTTCTGATTCGACTTTGTTAAAGCTGTCCATATGTCTACGTAAGAAATTGGAATCTGTCCAAGTTTTAAAGTAAATAAAAAAGATAAAAAAAGAATTATAATTAAAAAGAGGATTATACCTCTACGTTTCTGAATCATAGCTTGAGAAAATTTGAGATTGAAAAATAAAGAGGCTCCATATCATAAGTACCTCTAATCGCTTGGGTATAATCAACTTCAATGATCTGTTTATTTTTTATAGCCTTTAGATGTTTTAGAAAGGGATCACTATAAAGTTTTTTGGTGATATCAATCTTTTCCTGTTTTCTAAACCAAGTAATAATAATCTTGTCAGGATCTGCTTGGATAATAGTTTCTAAAGGGAGTATAAAATAATTTGGTCCCAAATTGATATACTCTCCACCACAGTCTGTGATAATTTCATCTATCAAGCACATTGTTGGTGGATAGTAATAGTATTTATTAGCTGTACCTGTGTATGACAAGTGCAAGACACGTTTCGAAGTACCTTTTTTTATTTGAGCATATTTTCGACTTATATCCCTACTTTTCTGAATCAGGGGTTTTATCTTTGATTCAATTCTAAATAAATTACCAGTTTTTTCTAGATCAGCTCTCAAGTTTTCAAGATTTTTATCAATCTTGTAATTATCTATCAAACATGTATGTACACCTCTATCTTCCCAAAAATGAACATCACCTATTTTATTAGATCGAAATGAAGATTCAAGACCAAAAATCAAATCAGGTTTAAGTAAAAGAATACTTTCTTTATCAGGCCATCCTATTGACATTATAGGTAAATCAGAAAAATCTTTTAAAACTTCAGGCTGATCAAGGTATCCTATGCCTACAATTTTATCTCTATATCCCAATTTTAATAATATATCCAACGGTGCCTGCCCCAATACTACTATTCTATTAAAATCCTGATCATGTTTTTGTTTTTGAGGAGTCAAACAGCAACTAAAAATAAAAACCAGAATAAGAAGTACTATATTATATTTTTTTATTTTGTTTTACAAGAGGTATAGCTATAAAAAATGCAATGATAAGCATGGCGATAACAATCATCAGAGATATTTGAAAAGCATAGGTATGATTACTGCTTTTGCATAATGAGAAAAAGACACTTCCAATAACTGCAACTCCAATAGCAGAACCTATCTGTAATGAAGAATTAACAATTCCTGATGCAAGTCCACTATATTCAAAAGGAATTCCTTTCAAAGAAATACGCACAAGTGAAGACAAAATAAGCCCCATCCCTGCTCCAGCGAGTATAAGACCTATTATAAATAGATACGATGTTGGATCAGAAAGTGAAATACTATAGATAATACATCCGAAACCTAAAGCTTTAAAAAAAATCCCAACATTAAGAACATAACCTCCTATCTGTTTTGCAAGTATGGGTGAAAGCAGAGAAGAAATCAAAAAAGCTATTCCAAAGGGTATGATAATACTACCAGCTTTCAAAGCATCCCATCCTTGCCCTGATTGAAGATAAATACTTAATGCCAAATAAAATATACCACTAGTATAAAAAAGGAATGCTATGATACTACCCAGTGTCAGGTTTTTGTACTTAAATAAATTCATATCAACTAATGGAATTTTTCCTTTATGCATAATCTTTTTTTCGTAGACTATAAAAAAAAACATTAAAATCGCACTGCTTACCAACATTAATCCTGTAAAAACATTAAACCCTTTTTCAGAGATCAGGGTTAAAGGATAAATTATGAATCCCAAAGATAGAGAGAGCAGAATCATCCCTAAAATATCAATATATTCACCAGAGGTCTTATTCATCTTAGGTAAAAGATATATTGATCCTATCCAAGCTATAAGCCCTATAGGAATATTCATTAGAAATATAACCCGCCAGCCAAGACCAAATATATTATATGACATCAGTATTCCACCAATATATTGTCCCAATACTGCTGCCATACCAAATGTAAAGCTATAAAGAGCCATTACTATTGTTTTTTCTTTTTCACTAAATGTAATATGAATAATAGCAAGAATCTGAGGTGCCATTACAGCACCTGATATCCCTTGTAGTATTCTACCTATAATAATCACATTTGGACTACCAGCACAACCACATATTGCTGAAGACAAAATAAAACCCATCAATCCGATAAGAAAAATTTTTTTTCGACCTACCAAATCACCTAATCTCCCTGCTGTAATTTGGAAAACCGCATATGCAAAGGTATAAAAAGACACAATCATCTGTAATTGTCCGGAGGAAGTGTTCAATCCTTTTTGAATAGGTATCAATGCGAGATTAATGATATAAAAATCAAGTGGTGATAATATTGCGGCCATTAAAAGAATAACCAAAACAATTCTTTTTTGTATATTATTTTTCATAAAATCAAAAATTATAAGTAATATTTAATCTAAAGTTTCGAGGTGCCTCTGGACGCCAATAATACCAACCACTGGAATGATAGGCTCCGTTATAAAGGTATTTGTCTAAAATATTATAAATATTCAAATGGATACTGAATTTTTCAGAACTCCATGATAAAGCACCATCTAACCGAAAATAATTGGGCAAACTTTCTCCCTCATAATTTCCATTCCACCAAGTTGCTCTATCGAGCATATAACTAATTCCTGTAGAAATAGCTAAATTCTTAAATTCACCTTCTTGGATTTTATAATTCAGCCAAGTATTAATATTGTGTTTGGCATATCCAGGTACCAACATTCCTTTTTCATATTTATTAGTTGATTTAGTAATTATAGATTCAGTGAAAGCATAATTAGCCATAAGATTCATCCCTTGAAAAATTTCACCCTTAATATCAAACTCAATCCCCTGTGTTTTAGTTTCTCCAAATTGAAGAACATAATTTTCTCCACTGACATTATCAGGATCCTTAGATACCTGATTATTTTTCATAATCCTATACAATGATAGTGTAGTATTCCATTTGCCTTTCAACCAATCTTTTTTAAGTCCAATTTCCAAATTATTACCTGTCATTGGCTTAATTTGTCCACCACTACGCAGTTTTCCAGTTTGTGGTACGAAATTTTGATCATACAAAGCGTACACATTTGTATATTTATTCAGTGAATAGCTTAGACCAACCCTTGGTATTAACCGTTTATTTTCATATACCAATCCATGATTATTGTCCTTCAGATAAGTATAACGGCTTGCCAAAGTAAGATGCAACCTATCTCTGAAAAAAGTTAATTCATCTTGCAAATAAATACTTGTAATGCGTGATTCTAGTAGAAATCCATTACCTACACGTTCTTTTAAAGGAACCGTTCTATCAAATTTTCCTATACCATAATAAGGTTTCTGATAATAATCACGATTAATATTAAAAGTCCCGATACTGTCCAACAAATTACTTTGACTAAAATCTGCTATATAGCTCTTATTGCTAACATCAACTCCTACAAGTAAAGTATGTTTTAATTTACCTGTTCTGAATTTACCGTTAACGAATGCTTGTCCAAATGTCATTTCATTTTTTGCATCCCATATATAATGTATCCTCTGAATGTTTCCGATATTATCAATATTTTTTATCCAAATAAAAGACCCTTTCTGATTATAGTCAAAATAGGAAAGTTGTGCTGTTAGCTTCCAATTTTCATTAAATAAATGTTCCAGATTTACTGTTATATTTTGGTCATTCACGACAGTAGGTTCTATACCTGGATCAGCTAAAGTTTTCTTACGATCTATCGTTCCATATCCTGTTTTTGAAAATAAATAACCAACTCCCAAGTCTGGTAATTTAGCGTGTTGTAAGATATACTCCAATGTTAAAATACTCTTATTATCGATTCGATATTGTAATACCGGAGCAATATTGATTCTACGTGTTGATTCGTATTCCCGAAAGGAATTATTACTCTGTGCAGAAATATTCAATCTATATTGAAGTGAATGATTCTTATTTAAAACTCCATCCAAATCCAGTGATGATCTATACAAACCATAGCTTCCTAGTCCAAAGGCGAAATTTCCTTTGTTTTGACCTGTAGGTCTTTTGGTTACAACATTATATATTCCACTAGGTTCTCCATTTGACATCATAAATCCTGCTGGACCTTTTACAAATTCTATACGATCTACAAAACTCATATCCTCTGACAAAATACCATACGTAAATGCTGTATTCATACCATTTCTAAAAGAAGCAGCTCTTGTTCCTCTCATTGTAATATAAGTGTACATATCTCCCCATTCTTCAATTCTAGCAGCACCACTTACATTCTTGGCTATCCCATCAGACATAGAATAAATCTGCTGATCTGCTATTAGCTGACTGTCAAGAACCTGAATATTCTGTGGAATTTCCAATAAATTACCTTCAAGACGCAATGAAGAAGAAGGCTTATCTATTTTATACTTATTTTTAAGGCTATTGATAATAACTTCTTCTAATACTTGTTCCTTTGATAATGTATCTATTTTCACTTTTAGGTGTGTATTTTGTGCTTTTAAACTTGATATTGAAATCAAGAAAATTGAAGGCACCAATAATTTAATATTATACATTACTGTTATTTTTATTTATAATAATTATAAATTACTATCTATCTTTGTGCAAAGATGAATACTATAATAGTTGGAAACTATACGAGAATGGATGAATTAATAACGCAATAAGAAGTATTATGGAATATAAGATGACGATGGATGCCAAGAACTATTATATTAAGGACAATTTCAAACATTCAGGAATTTTTGAAAGAAAGGATAATCTATCTGATAATAATGGATTTGATATCACGTTGAATAATATTTTTCTAGAAGGAATTCACTTAAAATGGGGACAATATAAATCCAAAGGAGTTAAAAGCTATTCCGTAACTCCTGAAAAAGAAACGATAGTTGCACATTTCTGCCTTCAAGGATCCTGTATAAGCGAATCTAAAAATGCACTTAATATCAATAGAGGAGAATCTATGTTATTTAAGGAAGAAAAAAATGAATATTTATTTCATATGGATGTAGATAATGGGATAGGTGAATTTTTTGAAATTTCTTTCAGTCCTGAATTTTACACTGCCAATTATTGTGAAGATCATATAACCGATGAAGTGCTAAATGGAAAAGAATTATTTACTTCTTTAACTAAAGATCCTCTTATGTGGAAAATAATTAAAGAAATGCATCAACGAAAAGATAATTATACTGGTAAGTTAAAACGAGTATATCTAGAATCTAAAGCATCAGAATTATTATTGACTCAAATAAGTTGCTTTAGTAAAAAAAACAAATACAACAGAAATCCAAAACTTCAAAAAAATGATGTTGAAGCCATTCACTATGTAAAAGAAATGATCAGTAAAGACTTTAATCATTTAACTATTCCCAATCTGGCTTTATCTGCTGGAATAAACCAAACCAAGTTAAAAACAGGCTTTAAGGAAATATTTGGTCAGACTATTTTTGGATTTTTATTAGATTTGAGAATGAATAAAGCCAAAGAGCTTTTGATTTCTACTGATATTACCATCTCAGAAATAGCAACTATAGTAGGGTACAATTATTCCCAACATTTTGTCCATGCTTTTAAACGATATTTCGATTGTACTCCTGGTGAATTTAGAAAATAATTTTTAATATAAAATATCCGTAAAATTTTTAACTAAAAAGAACTATAAACTGTACATACCTATCAAAAATAAGAGTCATAATGGAAATCAAACAACTAAATTACAACTTTGCCCCTTTTTTATAAACCGCTCTATAGTAAAGGTCTTAATCATTTTACCTATTTTTGTATTTATAAATATTTTTTTATAAAAAAACAATGAACCATTACCATTCTATAGAAGAAAACTTAACAAATCAACATTCCATTTTAAAATCAAAAAAAAGTAAAATAAGCACCATAAGACTTATCACCTTCATTATTTCAATTATTTTATTTACATATTATATATTAACTAGCAATAACTTACCGTTATACATTTCAAGTATTACTTTCATTATATTTATCATCTTAGTCATCAAAGCTTCTAAACTAAGTACAGATTTAAATTATATAGAGCAAGCATTAGAAATTATAAAAGAAATAAAAGCAGATACAACAATAGATTTATATACAGAAGATAATATTTCCTATAACAATGTCTACAATAAAGATTTGGATATATTAGAAGGAAACTCTCTTTTTAATAGAATAAATAAAACCCAAACAAAAATTGGAAATTCTAAATTAAAAGATTTCTTATCAAATTTAGTTTTAAATAAAACTGAAATTACAGAACGACAACAATCATTTTCAGAAATTGGTAAAAAACATGAGTGGATTGTAAAATTTCTTACGTTTACAAAACGTTTGAATATGAACCAAGAAAATCTTTTTGTGTTCGAAAATCGTGTATTTCATAACCAATCCATCAAATACATTCCAATCGTAATCAGTACAATTAACATTATTATTTTTATTGGTTTAGCTTGTATTGGTTTTCCAAAAGAACTTGTTTTCTATTGGATTATAGGTGCTGTAATTATTGGTTTTATCATAGGACAAATCTTTGGTAAACAATTGGCAAAAGTAAGTGCTTATACAAATTTGAAAGCTGATGAATTAAGTAATCTATATGAAGTTTTTAATCATATTGAGAACGAAAAATTTGAGACAAAAAACAATACAAATATCCAAGATGTATTTACAAAGCCACTTATAGCATCTAAACTTGTAAAAACAATATCTAGCAGTAAAGAAACCTTAGATGCTTCTACATTTCCCATTGTTGGATTTTTATTAAACACCTTCTTTTTATGGCGATTATATTATTCATTACAATTCGAAAATGAAGTACAAAAAACTGTTCATCTAATACAACCTTGGTTAAATGAACTTGCCAAACTAGAAGCTTATGTTTCATTTGCAATTTTTAATGACAAACATGAACATTTTACATTTCCAGAAATCAATAACAATCCTTATCATTTGGCAATTATCAACGGTTTTCATCCTTTATTAGATGAAAAAATAGCTGTAAAAAATAGTTTTGAAAATAATAGACCAAATAATATCGCAATTATTACAGGAGCAAACATGGCTGGTAAAAGTACTTTTCTACGAACTGTTGGTTGCAATCTTGTTCTTGCTATGAATGGTGCAAAGGTAAGTGCAGAAAAAATGTCTTTTTTCCCGATGGATTTATTTACAAGTATTAGAACGGTAGATAATCTTTCTTCGGGTGATTCCTATTTTAAAAATGAAATTAATAAATTAAAAATTCTAATTGACCGATTAGAAAATGATAAACCACAATACATTATTCTTGATGAAATTTTAAAAGGAACAAACTCTCAAGATAAATTAATTGGTTCTCAAAAATTTTTAGAAAAATTGATAAAAAATTCAACGAAATTAATTGGTTTTATCGCTACACACGATTTAGAATTGACTAAAATGGAAGAAGAATTTCCAGAAAATATTATAAACTATTCTTTTGAACTAAAAAACAAAGACAACAACTATTATTCTGATTATAAATTAAGAAAAGGAACCACAAAAATGATGAATGCTATATTTCTAATGAAACAATTCAGAATTATAGATTAATTAATTATTTTTTTGGGCGTTTCCTTTCAGGTCGGGCTTTTCGTTGCAATCTTTTTCTGAAGAAAAAAGGATTTCCACTTCAATCCCTAACGCAAATAGCGTTATTAAAAAAAAGCCTTGAACTATAAATTCAAGGCTATATTTTTTTATTTTTTAGATGGCATATCTTTCGCCGCATTGTAAATAATAGAGTCTCTTTGATCTTGAGTTAAATCATATTTATAATTAAACATTGCCGATTCCCAATCTCCATAACCAACATTTGGTAAAACAATAAAACGTTTTCCAAATTCAGCTTTCAATGTTTCAACTGCTGCAGCTCTCTCCTTTTCTGATTTATGATTATCAAATAAAGATGAAAAATCTGTTAAACTATCACCTAGAAGTAAAACAATGTCGAAGTTTTTAGCAATATCCTGACGACGATTTTCTTTACTACTTTCTTTACTTCTTAAAATTAAATGATCATCTCCTTGTAATGGATAATTGTATTTTTTAAGATTAGCTAAAGTCCCTGCTCTTTCTTCGTTAAAACGATTCGTTACATAAAAAATATTTACACCTTTACTCGCTGCATAATTAAAGAAATCTAATGAACCTGCTAATGGAGTTGCAACACCTTTAGCTGTCCAATTAGACCAACTTTCTTGTGTCCACATTTTTCCTTGTTTTGCCATTTCTACAGCATAATAAGAATTATCTAAAAATGTTTCATCTATATCTGTTACAATTGCAAGTGGTTTATCTCCTTTTTTTGAAATAGCTTCATCTAAACGGAATTTTGCAATATTAAAAGCCTGTTGACTTAATGCTTGATACTCTGCTGCATGTTGCTGATAAAATGCTGAATAAATTTTACCATCTGCTTGCACATTATGATAAGATTTTGTATTCGATTGATTTTCTGTAGCAACTTTTGGAGTTTGACATGCTGTAAATCCAAAAAGGATTAAGCCTCCAAGCATCATGTGTATATTTTTCATAAAAACTTAAATTCTGAAGTGCAAAACTAAGCATAAGATATTAAACCCGAAATTTTAATTATTAAATTGATAAAAATATCTTATTAATTCATTTGATATTTACAGATTACTTATGAAATAAATTATTTTTGAGAATAATGATATAAAGTATAAATTTGATTAAATATTATAAATCACATGAAAAGTATCTTATCTTTAATTTTACTTGCTACATTATCTACTTCTAATGCACAAGATGTTAGCGATTACAAATATGTTATCGTTCCTCAAGAATTCCCTGATTTTAAAAAAAATGATTTCAATTTGCCTCCACGATTAAAAACATTTTTAAGAAGAAAAAAATACGAAATTATAGTTGAGGATAACAGTAACAATCGTCCATTAGAATTACAAAATAATCCTTGTTTAGCTACAAAAGTAGATTTACAAAATGTAAAAAGTACTTTTAAAAACAAGTTAAAAGTTGTTTTTACAGATTGTAATCATTCAGTTGTTGGTGATTTTGAAGGAGTTTCTTCTATTAAAGAATTCGAAAAAGGTTATCAAGAAGCTTTACAAGTTGCCATGAATCAAGTAAAAACTCAAAGTGCAAAAAATACACCTGTTATTCAAAACTCAAATAACATAATTTCTACAACAACAGATCAAACAGTAACTAATCAAACATCAGCTAATCAAAATATTAATCCATATTATAAATTAGATGGTAAAAATTATGAAGTAGCAACAACATCAAATGGTAATTTTGTTTTAATCAATCAAGAAAACTCACAAATTGTTGCTCAGTTTTACCCTTCAACACAAAAAAATATTTACCACGTAAATATAATTGTTCCAGAAGGAAATTATCAAACAATAGGATATGTTAATGGAAATAATATTATGATTGAATACAGAACAGCTTTGAATTCTTGGGAGCTTAAAACTTATACAAAATAAGTTTTATATACATTTGCACTAGAAAATAAAATATATGCAAGCACCTATTGCTAAAAAAATAGAAAAAAAATTAGAGAAACACGGAGATATCAGAATTGATAATTATTATTGGCTGAATGAGCGTGAAAATCCTGAAGTAATTAAGTACTTAGAAGAAGAAAATAAATATACTGAAAGCATTTTAAAATCTACAGAAGAATTTCAAGCAAAATTATTCGAAGAAATGAAATCTCGAATAAAAGAAGATGATTCGTCTGTTCCATATAAATTAAATGGTTACTGGTATTTAACAGAATTTCAAAAAGGAAAAGAATATCCAATTCATAAACGCAGAAAGGATACATTAGATAATAAGGATGAAATATTATTTGATGTTAATCTTATGGCAGAAGGGCATGTTTATTATAATTTAGGTGGAATTTCTGTTTCTCCAGACAACACTTTGTGTTCTTTTGGAGTTGACAATGTGTCTCGACGTATTTATACAATTCAAATTAAAGATCTAAAAACAGGTCAATTATTAGATGATAAAATAGAAAATACTACTGGAGGTTCTGTTTGGTCTGCTGATAATGAAACTCTTTTTTATACTAGAAAAGATGATACTTTACGTGCATACCAGATTTGGAAACATAAATTAGGAACTTCATCTTCTGATGATGTTTTAGTTTTTGAAGAAAAAGATGATACATTTTCAGTTTATATCTATAAATCAAAATCTAGAGATTATATCATTATAGGTTCTTCTTCTACTGTTTCTGATGAATATCGTTTTATTCCATCAAATGAACCAGATACTGAATTTAAAATTTTTCAGAAGCGTGAACGTGATTTAGAATATTCTATCGAACATTTTGGAGATAAATTTTATATTCAGACCAATAAAGATGATGCTTTTAATTTCAAATTAATGAAAACATCAATCAATACTACAGAACAAAATAATTGGACAGAAGTTATTCCACATCGTGAAGAAGTATTTATTGAAGGTTTTGAGATATTTAAAAATTATTTAGTTGTAGAAGAACGTACAAATGGATTAATCCAAATGAATATTAAAGCTTGGAATAATTCTCAAGATTATTATTTACCGTTTAGCGAAGAAACATATACTGCTGGTTCTGGAACAAATCCAGATTTTGATACAGACATTTTACGTTATGGTTATACTTCATTAACAACACCAACTTCTGTAATAGATTTTGATATGAAAAATCAAACTTCCGAAGTTAAAAAAGAACAAATTGTTTTAGGTGATTTTAATAAAGAAAATTATACATCCGAAAGAATTTGGGCCGAAGCAAGAGATGGAGAAAAAGTTGCAATTTCTTTAGTACATCATAAAGATACTAAATTAAGTAAAGATACTCCTCTTCTACTATATGCTTATGGTTCTTATGGATATACTATAGAACCTAATTTTAGTTCTGTACGATTAAGTTTATTGGATAGAGGTTTTGTTTATGCAATCGCACATATTCGTGGAGGACAATATTTAGGTAGAGAATGGTACGAAGATGGTAAAATGTTAGATAAGAAAAATACTTTTTTCGATTACATTGATGTTGCAAAGCATCTTATAAATATAAAATATACTTCTTCTGCTCATTTATACGGAATGGGTGGTTCTGCTGGAGGGTTATTAATGGGAGCTGTAATAAACTATGAACCAACATTATTTAATGGTATTGTTGCTCAGGTTCCTTTTGTTGATGTTGTTACAACAATGTTAGATGATACAATTCCTTTAACTACAGGTGAATATGATGAATGGGGAAATCCTAATGATAAAGAATATTATTTTTATATGAAAGAATATTCTCCATATGACAATGTAGAAGAAAAAGCTTATCCAAACTTATATATTTCTACTGGTTTACATGATTCTCAAGTACAATATTGGGAACCTGCAAAATGGGTTGCTAAATTAAGAGAGCTAAAAACAGATGATAATATTTTACTTTTAGATACTAATATGGACACAGGTCATGGAGGAGCATCTGGACGATTTGAGTCACTAAAAGAAGATGCAAAAGAAGATGCTTTCTTATTCATGTTAGAAGGAATAACAAAATAATTAAAAAGGCTATCTAATTAATTAGATAGCCTTTTATAATCTTAAAAGAAAAATTTAAGCTTGCTTAACTTCTTCTTCCTCCTTATTTCTATTTTTTGGAAAACGTCTGTATTCCTTTATATTAAATCTAAAATCTTTTTTAGTTGGACGAACAATTATACGTAATGAAGAATCATTTGTAAAATATGTTTGAGCCCAGTTTAAGAAAATAGCTAGTTTATTTCTTACTGTTAAAATTAACATTAAATGTAAAAACATCCATGTAAACCAAGCAAATCTTCCCGAAAAAGAAAATTTAGGTAAATCTACAACAGCTTTTCTTTTACCAATAGTAGCCATAGATCCTGGATCATCATATTCAAATAAAGTTAATTTATCTTCAGAAACTCCATTTCCTATTTTTTCAAAATTCTTAGCTAATTGTACAGCTTGATCACCAGCTACACGAGCTAATTGAGGATGACCATGTGGATATTTAGGTGTTTCCATTGATGCAATATCACCAATTGCAAAAATATTTTTACTACCTACAACTTTAGAAGTTCTGTCAACTTTTAGACGATTACCACGTTGTAATTCCTCTCTTGTAACAACACCTTCAGGAACATTACCCATTACACCAGCAGCCCAAATAATATTACGTGTATTAATTGAACGACCATCAGCTAAAGATAATTTTTTTCCATCATAATCAGTAACTCGTCCATCTGTCCAAACATTTACTCCCATATTCGTCAAATATTCATAAGACTTTTTATGAGCTAAATCAGACATTGGCCCTAGTAAATTTGGACTTCCCTCAATTAAATAAATGTTTAATTTAGAAAAATCTAAATCTGGATAATCCTTAGGAAGGATAAATTTTTTCATTTGCGAAATCGCACCTGAAAGTTCAACACCTGTTGGTCCTCCACCTACAATCACAATATTCATGATTTCTTCCAACTCTTCAGGAGTTTGTGCAGTGTATGCACTCTCAAAATTAGTTAACAAACGATTTTTAAGCGTTAAAGCTTCGTTTGTTGACTTCATCGGGAATGATAGTTCCTCAATTTGTTTGTTGCCAAAGAAATTTGTGGTACATCCCATTGCAACAACTAAATAGTCATAAGAAAAATCTCCAATTGTAGTTTCAACTTCATTTTTTTCTTGATTAATTCCTGTAACTTCTGCCAAACGTACGCTTACATTTTTACTGTTTTGAAAAACTTTACGTATTGGGAATGAAATATCACTCGCATTAATTGCTGCAGTTGCTACCTGATAAAAAAGAGGTTGAAATTGATGGTAATTATAGCGATCAATAAGTGTAACAGAAAAGTGTGGGTTATTATTTAATTTACGGGCTAATTTAAGTCCGGCAAATCCAGCACCTAAAATGACAATCTTTTTCTTTTCCAAAATTCACTTTTTTGTAAAAGTACGAACAAACACGTAATTTCTAAAAATTAGTTTACAATTTATCTAAAATGCTAACTATTTTCTAACATATCGAACTGATTATTAGATTTTTTTAAAAACATGATTTATATCATGTTTAATAAATCCTAATATAAATCATTGATTAATCTAATTATTCTATTATTTTAACTTATAATCATTACTGTAATACATAATTATAAATGATAATTTATTACAAACCAATATTCAAAATAATATTTTATACAAATACATTGTAATCTATAAAATACTCTTAATTTTGCATTCTTTATTTCTTTTTTTTAAGAAAAACTAATTAAATTATTACAATTAATAAATTCTCGTGCTAAAATGAAAATTTATTAATTAGTAAACAAAAACAATAAAAATGGTTAAGAAAAGTTTATTAGCACTTGCAATGGGAGGATTAGCTATCGGAATGACAGAATTTTCGATGATGGGTGTTTTAGAAGAATTTGCTAAGGATTTAAAAATTAGTATACCAGAAGCTGGTCATTTTATATCAATATATGCTATAGGTGTAATGGTTGGTGCTCCTACCCTTATTATGGCAACAAATAAGTTTCCGCCTAAAAAAGTTCTTATCTTTTTTATGTTCTTATTCACTGTATTCAATTTTCTATTTGTTATAGCTCCAAATTATTATACTTTAATGATTGCTAGATTTATGTCAGGACTTCCACATGGTGCATTTTTTGGCGTTGGATCTGTAGTTGCTGCAAAATTAAGTGAGAAAGGAAAAGAAGCTCAAGCAATATCAATCATGTTTGCTGGTCTTACCTTAGCAAATCTAGCTGGTGTTCCATTTGGTACAAAGTTAGCTCAAGTCTATTCTTGGAATTTAACATTTGGAATTATATCGAGTTTAGGATTATTAACAATGTTAGCAATTTATTTATGGGTTCCTAATATAGAAAATGAAAATAAAACAAGTTTAGTTCAACAATTAAGTTTCTTTAAAAAATGGGAAGCATGGGTTTTAATTTTAATGATTTCTATTGGTACATCTGGATTATTTGCTTGGATAAGTTATATATCTCCATTAATGACAGAAGTAGCACAATTACCTAAATCGCAAATACCTATTATCATGACACTAGTTGGTTTGGGAATGTTTATAGGTAATTTTATTGGAGGTAAATTAGCTGATTCTATTTCTCCTAACAAAGCTGCAATTTTAGCTTTTTCTGCTATGGCAGTTTGTTTAATGGTTGTATATTTTACTTCTCATATACAAATTGTTGCATATTTTATGTCTTTTGTAACTGGTTTAATCGCATTTACAATTGGGTCACCTATCCAAATGATATTAATAAATAATGCGAAAGGATCTGAAACTTTGGCTGCTGCTGCTGGACAAGCAAGTTTTAATATTGGTAATGCATTAGGAGCATTTTTAGGAGGAATTCCTATTGCTTTGGGATATGGATTCAACTCACAATTATGGGTTGGTTTCTTAATGGCTTCAATTGGAGCAATTATTGGTACTATATTTTTAAAATTAAAATCTAAAGAAAAAGTAAATTAAAACAAATACTATCCAATAAATTTAGAAATTGATATAATTTTTATATTATTTATTAAAATCTTAATTAAACTTATGTTTTTTTTATGTATTTCATAATTTATAATCCGTAGTTTTGCAAACTGAAAAAAGTTTATAATTATGAAAACCGTTGCTGAGCACAGAAAATTACTTGGAGTAGATAAAACTGCTACATTAAAAGACTTAAAAACAATTTACAGAAATACGATGAAAGATTCTCATCCTGATAAATTTGTGAATGATGAAGCTGGAAAGCTTGAAGCTGAAGAAAAAAGTAAAATAGTGATCGAAGCATACCATTTTTTAGTGAGTATTAATCCTGAAACTCATAAAAAAAATGAGGAAGAGTATATTATAACAACAACAAAATCTAACATTCATGACTTTTATATGGATGAAAGAATTTTGAAAGTAGAACATTTAGATGGAAATCATTACGAATATTTCGGAGTTCCTAAAAATACATATATTAAAATGGTAAATTCTGATTCTCCAAGTCGCTTCGCAAGAAGACATATCTATGGTAAATTTACACATAGAAAGGCTGGTGAAGCAATGAAGGATTAATTATAATAGATATAAAAAAAACCACTTCAATTGAAGTGTTTTTTTTTATATCTAATTTTTATAAGAATCTATTAATGTCCTAAAATATAGCTAAAGATTAAAGGAGCAACGATTGTTGCATCAGATTCAATCATAAATTTAGGTGTATCAATATCTAATTTACCCCATGTAATTTTCTCATTTGGAACTGCTCCTGAATAAGAACCATAAGATGTAGTTGAATCAGATATTTGACAGAAATAAGACCAAAAAGGAACATCTTCCCACTCTAAATCTTGGTACATCATTGGAACAACACAAATTGGGAAATCTCCAGAAATACCTCCAGCAATTTGGAAGAAACCTACTCCTTTTCCTTCTGAATTAGCACGGTACCATTCTGTAAGGTAAATCATATATTCAATTCCTGATTTTACTGTAGATGCTTGTAATTTTCCTTTGATAACATTAGCAGCAAAAATATTTCCTGTTGTAGAATCTTCCCATCCTGGACAAACGATTGGTAAATTTTTCTCAGCAGCAGCAACAATCCATGAATCTTTTGGATCGATTTCGTAATATTGCTCTAAAACACCAGAATTTACCACTTGGTACAAGAATTCGTGTGGTAAATAACGTTCTCCTTTAGCCTCAGCAGCATGCCAAACATCTTCTAAATGTTGTTGTAAACGACGAAATGCTTCTTCTTCTGGAATACAAGTATCTGTTACACGATTGTAATGAGTATCTAATAATTCTCTTTCTTGCTCTGGAGTTAAATCGCGATAATTTGGAATTCTTTTATAATGAGAATGTGCAACTAAATTCATTACATCTTCTTCTAAATTAGCTCCTGTACAAGATATAATTTGAACTTTGTCTTGACGAATCATTTCTGCAAGAGAAACTCCTAACTCAGCAGTAGACATTGCTCCTCCTAAAGAAATAAGCATTTTACCACCTTCTAATAAATGTTGCTCATATCCTTTTGCAGCATCAACTAAAGCAGCAGCGTTAAAGTGTCTATAATTATGTTCAATGAATTGACTAATTGGTCCTTTACTCATCTTATTATTTTTTTATTTTTAAATTTATTTTTTATTTATATCCTAATGTATCTAATACATTTTGATGTGTTTGCTCTTCTGAGTAAACTTTTGTGTTATAATTCTCATCAATCAAAATATATTTTGGTTGTGGAATTAAACAATGGTTTATACCTCCAAAACCACTGATGTTATCTTGATATGCACCTGTATTGAAAAACCCAATATATAATGGTTTAGCAGAATCGTATTTTGGTAAATAAATTGCATTCACATGTTGTTCTGAATTATAATAATCATCAGAATCACAAGTTAACCCTCCTAATAAAACTCGCTCGTATTTGTCATACCATCTATTGACAGGCAACATAACAAAACGTTTTGAAATTGCCCAAGCATCAGGTAATGTTGTCATAAAAGAAGAATCAATCATATCCCAATATTCTTTATCATTTTGTTTCTTTTGATAAAGAATTTTATAGATAACTCCTCCACTTTCTCCTACAGTAAATGATCCAAATTCTGTGAAAATATTTGGAACAGGAATTCCTTCCTCATCACAAATAGCTTTTATTTGTAATAGGATTTCCTTTGCCATATATTCATAATCATAAGAAAAATTTAGAGAATTCTTAATTGGGAACCCTCCTCCAATATTAAGACTATCTAATTCAGGACAAACCTTTTTCAAGTTGACGTAAACGCGTAAACACTTTGTTAACTCATTCCAATAATAAGAATTATCTTTTATTCCTGTATTAATAAAGAAATGGAGCATTTTAAGTTTTATACGTTCATTCGGTTTAACCATCGTTTGGTAAAAAGGTACAATATCTTTATATCCTATTCCTAAACGAGAAGTATAAAATTCAAATTTTGGTTCTTCCTCAGAAGCAATACGGATACCAATTTCAAAATCCCCTTCAATTTCTTTAGAGAATAAGTCAACCTCTTCATAATTATCAATAACCGTAATAGTTTTACGATGACCATTATTAATTAATCGAGCAATATTTTCTACATATTCTTCTCGTTTAAAACCATTGCATACGATATATTGATTGTCTTTTATTAATCCTTCTTTAATAAGATTTTCTACAATATTTATATCAAATGCTGAAGATGTTTCTATATGGATATCATTTTTTAATGCTTCGCCTAAAATATGACGAAAATGGGAACTTTTTGTACAATAACAATAGTTATAAGATCCCTCATAGTTTAACTCCTCACGGGCTTTTTCAAACCAACCTTTTGCTTTCTGTATGTTTTCAGAAATTTTTGGTAAATAAGTAAATTTTAATGGTGTCCCATGTTCTTCTACGATTGATTTTAAATCAATTCCATTAAATTTTAAGTGTTCTCCATCCAACTCAAACTCATCTTGAGGGAAATCAAAAGATTGTGTTATTAAATCTATGTATTTTGTTTTCATTATGCTTTTATAAATGTTACGTGTGTATTAATACTAAAAAAAATTTGGGTAAAAATTTCTAGTATTACAGACGTATTACATAATTTACACTACGTAGTAATAATGGAAAAGAATAAATCTTTGTTTCTATTCTATTCATTAAAACTTTCGCGTTGAAGTTTTTCTCTTTTTCAACGCTTTTGAATAAAAGGTTAAAATTCATCAACTTTTTTCTTAAAAAAAATTACAAAATGTTCGATGCAAATATAAGTTTTTTAATTGTGTAATATTTATAAATAATTCTAAAATTTATACCTTTTTACATTGTTTATTATGTAAGTTTTTAGAAAAAAAATAAAAATGTTGAAAATTTTATTTTTTCTTTAAGGTTTAGAAATACTAATTATTGTATTTTTGAATTCGTTTTGAACGTAAATTATGGGTAAAATAATTGCTATTGCTAATCAAAAAGGTGGTGTAGGAAAAACGACAACTTCGTTAAATCTTGCAGCTTCTTTAGGTGTTCTAGAAAAAAAAGTTTTATTAATTGATGCTGATCCTCAGGCTAATGCTACATCTGGATTAGGATTTGATTTAGATGAAATTGAAGCTGGTACTTATGAGGTTTTAGAAAATGAAATAGCTGCAAGTGAAGCTATTTTAAAGTCTGAATCTCCAAATTTAGACTTAATGCCTGCTCATTTAGATTTAGTAGCTGCTGAGATAGAAATTGTTGATTATGAAAATCGTGAATATATGCTGAAAGGAGCTTTGAACGAAATCAAAGATAATTACGATTATATCATAATTGATTGTGCTCCGTCTTTAGGTTTAATAACCTTAAATGCACTTACAGCAGCTGATTCTGTTATTATTCCTATACAATGTGAATATTTTGCTTTAGAAGGTTTAGGTAAATTATTAAATACAATTAAAGGTATTCAACAACATCATAATAAAGAATTAGACATTGAGGGATTACTATTAACAATGTATGATTCTCGTTTACGTTTATCAAACCAAGTATTGGATGAAGTAAATAATCACTTCCCTAAAATGGTTTTTAAAACAATAATTACTCGTAATGTAAGACTATCTGAGGCTCCAAGTTTTGGAGAAACAATTATTCAATACGATGCAGCGAGTAAGGGTGCAGAAAATTATTTAAATTTAGCACGTGAATTTTTAATCAATAACAACGATACAGTTTAAAAAGAATGGCAAAGCCAAATAAAAATAATCGCTTAGGACGTGGATTATCTGCACTATTAAAAGATGAGCCAACAGTTAAAACTGCACAAGATGAAGGTGCTAAGAAACTTGTTGGAAATATTTTAGAAGTAGATTTAGAAAAAATAACTGCTAATCCTTGGCAACCTCGTACTAATTTTGATAAAAAAGCTTTAGAAGAATTAGTTTCATCTATTGCAACTCTAGGTGTAATTCAACCTATAACAATCCGTAAAAAAATATCAGGTGAATATGAATTAATTTCTGGTGAAAGACGTTTTAGAGCTTCACAAATAGCTGGAAAAAAAACAATTCCTGCTTATGTACGCTTAGCAAACGATCAAGAAATGCTAGAAATGGCTTTAGTTGAAAATATTCAACGACAGGATTTAGATGCAATAGAAATAGCACTTTCTTACAAACAATTAATTGATGAAATAAAATTAACACAAGAAGAATTAAGTAAAAGAGTTGGTAAAGATCGAACATCAATTACGAATCACTTGCGTCTTCTTAAGTTAGATCCTATTATACAAACTGGTATTAGAGATGGTATGATTTCTATGGGACATGGACGTGCTCTAATGGCAATTGATGATTCTGATTTACAATTTGATATTTACGAAAAAATTGTAAAAAATAATTTATCTGTTCGTGATACAGAAAAAATTATCAAATCATTAAAAGATGGTGATAATCAAACTGCAAAAAAAGTCATTGAACTTCCTCAACAATATAAAGAAGCATTAAGTTCTATTTCAAATTCACTAAAAACGAAAGTTGAGATAAAACGAGCAAAAAATGGAAAAGGTAAAATAATATTAAATTTTACTTCTGATGATGAATTTGATCGATTAAGTAAGTTTTTAAATGAAAATTAAGATTTTAATTATTGGTCTAATGCTTACTTCTACGTTTTCATTAGCTCAATTAAAAACAGAAACTGGTAACGGAACTGAAGTTATAACAAAAGATTCTGTTCAGATAAGTAGTGAAACTTTAATGGAAAAAAGTCCTATTAGAGCTTCTCTTTATTCTGCTATATTACCCGGGGCAGGACAATTATATAATAAAAAATGGATAAAAGCTCCTATAGCATTAGGATTAGTAGCTACAGGAACAGGTTTCACTATTTATTATAATAATTTATACAGAAGATATAGAAAAGCATTTATTGCTGTTCAAGAAGGTTCTCCAAGTGAATTTTCTAATTTGACTGCAGAACAGTTAGCTGTAATTCAAGATGATTATAAAAGAAAACGTGATTATAGTGTTGCATTAACTGCATTAGCATATTTATTAAATATTGTTGATGCAACTGTTGATGCTCATTTATATACTATACGTAAAGATAAAGAAATGACATTAAAACCAACAGTATTGCAAAGTGAAATGTCTATTGAGCCTGTTTTAGGATTGGCTTTTAATTTTAAATTTTAATAAAAATGAAAATAGCTTTAGTAGGATACGGTAAAATGGGTAAAGCCATAGAAGAAATATTAATACAAAGAGGACATGATGTTGTTCTTAAAATCTCTCGTACTCCTCTTCCTGAAGAATTAAAAAATGTAGAAGTTGCAATAGAATTTTCTAGACCAGAATATGCTTTTGACAACCTTAAAGTATTACTTGAAAATAAAATCCCAACAATATGTGGAACAACTGGTTGGTTAGATAAACAAGATGAAATAAATAAATTTACTTTAGAAAATAATACTGGATTTATTTATGCTTCTAATTTTAGTTTAGGAGTCAATCTATTTTTTGATTTAAATGAAAAACTTGCAAAAATGATGAGCAAGTATCGTAATGAATATCAAATTAATTTAGAAGAAATACACCATACTCAAAAATTAGATGCTCCTTCGGGAACAGCTATTACAATTGCTGAAGGAATTATAGAACAAACTTCATATACTTCTTGGTCTTTAGATCAAAAAGCTGATGATATTATTCCAATTGAAGCAAAAAGAATTGAAAATGTACCTGGTACTCATATCGTTCAATACAATTCAGAAATTGATACAATAGAAATATCTCATACTGCACATTCTCGAAAAGGATTTGCATTAGGTGCTGTAATTGCTGCTGAATGGATTTTCGATAAAAAAGGTATATTTTCTATGAAAGATGTACTTGAACTAAACTAATTTAAAATATTTAATATCAATTTCTTATGAATATATTAATCTATTGGCTTATTGGATATATTTTTGCCAATCTAATCTTTGGAGTTGCTACATGGAAACTTTATAAAAATGCTGGAAAACAGGCTTGGCAAGCTTATATTCCTTTCATTAATATCTGGCAAGGACTTTCTATCATACATAGACCAAAATGGTGGATTGTATTATTTTATATCCCTATTGTTGGTCCAATTTTTTGGTTAGTTTTCTTTGTAGATTTAGGGGATGCCTACGGAAAAATTGAAACTAAGGATAAAATTATTATGGTTTTAACTTTAGGTCTTTACATTTTTGCAGTTAACTACTCTGATAATCCCAAATATTTAGGTCCAGAACAACGTAAACCTACTTTTATTTCATCACTATTATTTGCATTAGTTCTTGCAACTTTAGTACACAATTGGTTTATACAACCTATGATTGTACCAACAGGTTCTATGGAAAATACTATAAAAATTGGTGATGCGCTATTTGTAGAAAAAATTAGTCACGGAGCCAGAGTTCCTATGACTCCTATTGGTATTCCTTTTTCTGAATTTATTTATCGTGATGGATTTATTGATAAAGCTAGATTACCATACATGCGCTTACCTGGTTGGAGAGCATTAAAATCTAATGATATTGTAGTATTTAACTATCCAACAGATTCTGTATATTCTGCAATTGATCGTAAAGATGCATACGTAAAACGTTTAGTTGGTCTACCAGGCCAAACTGTACAAGTAAGAAATGGAATTTTATATGTTGACGGAAAAAAATTCATCCCTAAAAAAGATGCTCAAGTTCAACATGCTTATATGGTGATTACTAAAACACCATTCAGTGATAAGTTATTGTATGAAAACTTCGGAATTAATCCTACAGGAAGTGATTTCCAAAAAAATGATTATTTTGTTCAAAAAAATGAAGATGGAAATTTAGCTTACTATTTCAAAGCTCTTACTGATGCTCATGTAGCAGCAATGAAATCTAATACCAATGTAATTTCTGTAGAACCAATTTTAGATCCTGTTGGACAAAAAACTGAACATATTGTTAATGGAAAAATTGATAGTACAAATACTATTTTCCCTGTTAATAAAAATTGGAATCCTGATCAATACGGACCATTATATATACCTAAAAAAGGAGATAATGTTGAAATTACAAAAGAATCTTTACCTCAATTCATTAATATTTTACGTAAATATGAACATAATAATCTACGTATAGATTCAGCAAATGGAAAATTTGATGTTTATATTAATGATCAAAAAACAAACAAATACCAAATTAAACAAGATTATTATTTTATGATGGGTGATAATAGAAATCAATCATTAGATGCTCGTTTCTTTGGTTACGTTGGTGAAGATCACATTATAGGAAGACCAATTATGATTTGGGCTAATATGAATGGAATGTTTGAGCCAACAGCTCCTAAAAAGTTCATTTGGAACCGTTTCTTTACATCAATAAATAATGATGATCCAAATAAAACATCATATGGTATATATGTTTTAATCGCTTTAATTGCTTGGATTGGTTATGATATTGTAAAAGCAAGAAAAGAAAAAAAGAAAAATAAATACTAAGAAAATTAAACTCTTAGATAATAAATAACAATCAAAATTGTGCATTATAACTCATCTTATAATGCACAATTTTATATCATAGAAATAATATAATTAAAATGAAAAATACATTTTCAGCTTTTTATTTTGGGCCGATTGATTATTATGCAGAAATGCTAAAAAGCGAGAATTTATCGATTGAAGTTTTTGAAAATTTTCAAAAACAAACTTACCGTAATCGTATGAATATCTTAGGTGCAAATGGAAAATTAATGCTTAATATTCCTATTCTTCATAACGGAACTAGATTATTTAAAGATTTACAACCTTCATATGAATATGATTGGCAAAAAGAACATTTCAAATCAATAAAATCAGCTTATCGTAGTTCTCCATATTTTGAATATTACGAAGATGATATTGCTCCATTTTATGAACAGAAAGAAAAATATCTTTTAGATTTTAATCTAAAAACAATTGATTTTATCAATCAAAAGTTAAAATTAGATTTAGCTATTGATAAAACTGAAAATTTCGAAAAAATAAATATAGAAAACGACTTCAGAAATCAATTTTCTGCTAAAAAAGAACCTCAGTACAAATTACCTGAATATGCTCAAGTTTTTGATGAGAAATTTGGTTTCATTGAAGGTTTAAGTATCTTAGACTTATTATTTAGTGAAGGTCCTAGTACTGCTATTTATTTAAAAAACATACTAAAATAACAACATGAGAAAATTATTTATTGCTTTAGGATTTGCATTTACTTTAGGATTTGCTCAAGCACAAACTGCTGAAGTTCCTAAAGAAAAATGGTACCATGCAGGTATTGAACAAACTGGAATTTATGGTGTAAATACAGATCAAGCTTTAGACTTTTTAAAACAACACAAACGTAAAGCAAATACAATTATAGTTGGTGTTTTAGATAGTGGTGTAGAAAATTTCCATGAAGATTTAAAAGCTAATATGTGGAAAAATCCAAAGGAGATTCCAGGTAATGGTATTGATGATGATAAGAATGGATATATAGATGATGTTTACGGTTGGTCTTTTTTAGGTACAGCTAAAGGGATAAGCTATAATGATGATACAACCGAAGTAACAAGAGTTTACAAACATTTAGCTGAAAAATATGATACTTATAATCAGAAAAAAAATCAATTAGCTATATCAAATAATCCTTCTGAATATGCAGAATTTCAACGTGTACAAAAAGATTATTTAACTGCTGTTGGAAAAGCTAAATATAACCAACAAGTTGGTCAAGCTAGGTTAAATGCTATTGAAGGAGGAATCAATAAAATGGTTTTAGAATTTGGTGATACTAAATTATCAAAAGATATCTTAAATAATTATCAACCTACAGATTCTCAAATCTTAGAATCACTATGGATTTTTGGAGAACTTAAAGAAGAGCAATGGATAGGTAAAACAATGCAAGAAGTTGCTAATTTTTATTTAGCTTCAGCTCGTCGTGCTGCTAAGGGTGATGCATTAACTTCTCATCTTAATTTAAACTTAGTTGATCGAAAAGATGTAGATAATCCAAGCGATAAAACAGAACGTTTTTATGGAAATAACGACTCAAATGGACCAGAATCAACTCATGGTACACATGTTGCAGGAATTATTGGTGCTGTAAGAGGAAATAACATTGGTTCTGAAGGTACTGCTGGAGGTAACAATGTAAAAATAATGTCTGTCCGTACCGTTCCAAATGGTGATGAACGTGATAAAGATGTTGCTAATGCAATTCGCTATGCTGTAGACAATGGAGCTAAAATATTAAATATGTCATTTGGTAAAACTTTTTCTCCTGATAAAGAATTAGTTTGGGATGCATTTAAATATGCTTCTGACAAAGGTGTTTTAATTGTTAAAGCAGCTGGTAATAGCAATGAAAATATTGATATAGATATTCACTACCCTACAAATTTTAAAAATAATCAACCAGTATCTAAATCTGTTCTTACTGTTGGTGCATCTACTAAGGATCCAAATGCATTAAAAGCTCGTTTTTCTAATTATGGTAAAAAATCTGTTGATGTTTTTGGCCCTGGTCAAGAAATATATGCAACTTACCCTGGAGTAGACCAATATAGATTTTTAAACGGTACTTCTATGGCTTCTCCTGCTGTTGCTGGTGTTGCTGCATTAGTTTGGTCACATTATCCTAAACTAACTGCAGAAGATATTCGATCAATTTTAATGGAAACTGTAAATAAAAATGATCAATTAAAAGATATTTCTGTTTCTGGTGGTGTTATTGATTCTTATAAAGCTGTTCAAAAAGCTGAGGAAATTTATAAGCAACGTAAATTAAAATAATTATTTAACACAATATTATAAAAAGGCTCCTATTTTTGGAGTCTTTTTTGTGTAATCTCAAAACATTAATATAAAACTATTTTATAATAGTTACAATAAAAACAAGTATGAAAAAATTCTTATTAAGTATATCTGTTGCTATGTTTATTGGTGTAACATCTTTTGCACAAGAAACAGCTACAGTACAAACTCCAAAAATAGATCAAAAACAATGGCAACATGCTTCAATTGAAAAAGATAGTATATATGGTGTTGATACAAAAGATGCTATTCAATTCTTAAAAGCAAATAAACGTAAGCCTTCACAAATTATAGTTGGTGTATTAGATTCTGGAGTAGAAATTACTCATCCTGATCTTAGAGATAATATCTGGATAAATGCAAAAGAAGTGGCAGGTAATGGAAAAGATGATGACAAAAATGGTTACATTGACGATGTAAACGGTTGGAATTTCATTGGTGGAAAAGATGGAAAAAATGTTGATGGTGATACATTAGAACTTACAAGATTATATGTAAAATATACCAACCTTTTCGAAAAAAGTGCTGATAAAGAACAAAACAAATCTAAATTTCCTGAACAATTTGCAGAATATCAGAAAGTAAAAAATGAATTCGAAAATAAATTAGCTGAAGCTAAACAAGGTGCTGCACAATATGGACAATTATCAGAAGTTTTTACTGCTGCATTTCCTACTTTAATTAAAGAATGGGGTGATAAAGAATTAAATCAAAAAAATATGATGTCTTTTCAACCTCAATCACAAGAAGCTAAACAAGGTATGTCTATTTTTGCTATGTTACCACAAGAAGCTTGGGAAGGAAAAACTATGAAAGAATTTACTGATTCTGTACTAAAAGAAGTAAATGAGGGGCTTAAATACTATAAAGAGCAAGTAGACACAAACTTAAATATTAATTTAGATCCAAGACCTATTGTAGGTGATAACTATGATGACCTTACAGAACGTTTCTATGGAAATAATGATGTTGATGGACCTGATGCATTACATGGAACTCACGTTTCTGGAATTATTGCTGCAAAAACGGGTAATGGAATCGGTATGGATGGTATAGCTGGTGATGGTTATGTAAAAATCATGTCAGTAAGAACTGTTCCAAATGGTGATGAACGTGATAAAGATATAGCAAATGCAATTCGTTATGCAGTTGATAATGGAGCTAAAATATTAAACATGTCTTTTGGGAAAGCATATTCTCCAGATAAAAAAGTTGTTTGGGAAGCATTCAAATATGCTGAGAAAAAAGGAGTTTTATTAATAAAAGCTGCAGGTAATGACAATGTAAATATAGATGAAGATATACACTTCCCTACTGTATATGATACAAATGGTAATGTAGTTTCTAATAATGTAATTACTGTTGGTGCAAACACAATGGATAATAACAACCTAAGAGCAAGCTTTTCTAATTACGGTAAAAAATCTGTTGATGTTTTTGCTCCTGGAGCAGCTATTTATTCAACTGTACCTAATAAAGATGGAGAATATAAAGATTTGGATGGAACATCTATGGCATCTCCAGTTGTAGCTGGTGTTGCAGCATTAGTATGGTCTCATTATCCAAAACTTTCAGTTCAACAAATCAGACAAGTCATTGTAGACTCAGTAAATAAAAATGATCAATTAAAAGACATATCTGTTACTGGTGGTGTTGTTGATGCATACAAAGCTGTACAATTAGCTGAAAAAATATATAAAGAAAATAAATTGAAATAAATAATTACTTCAATTAATGTGATTTTTATTAATAAAAAAGGGTTAGATTACTAAAGTAATTTAACCCTTTTGATTATAAATTAATTTATTTAGATACAACAATATTAATAGATTCTCTTTCAACCTCATCTCCTGATTTACTTATTACATTTTCTGTAAAACTGTCAATTTCTTCTATTTTAAAATTTGATAGTTTTAATAAATTAATTACTTCATTCTCAGAATAAAGTTTAAAACCAAATTCAGTAAAAGGTAATGTTTTCATAAAACTAGAAGTAGAAAAAGTTAAAGAAAATAAACCATTAAATTTTAATACCCTATAAATTTCTTTTAAAAAAGATTCAGGATTTTCCCAAAAATAAATTGTATTTACTGTAAAGATTTTATCAAATCTTTTTTCATGAAAATGAATTTTATTTCCATCAAAAAGTTCAAATCTTATATCTGTTTTTAAAAAATGTATATTATTATCTAATGCATTACTTTTCATTATCTCCGAAACTTCTAAACCAATATAACCTAGAAAGTCTGCTTGTTTTAAAACATAGTCTAAATGCTTACAATTCCCATGACCTAACTCTAGTAATTGGTCTTTATTTTTTATTTGTAATGAATCTATTGCTTTTTTAGTCATACCAAAGTTATTGGTATTCATAATTTCGCCAATTTCTTTTCCATAATCGCCAGTTGGACAACTTAATTGCCTGGCTAACTCTTGTAAATCAATGCCATTACTCATGTTAATTCATATTAATTAGAACGTTTCTAAATTAAGTATTTATTTTTTAAAAATTAATGAGTTAAGTCAGTTTACTATTCTTTAAATTTGTGTATTAAAATTAAAATAATGAGTGATATTTCTATAATTGATGAGATTGATGATTTCAAAATTTTTTGTTTAGAAGGAGTTGAAAATATAGAAGTTGAAAATGACACTATATTAATTGATTTCTTACATAAACTAGCTAAAAAATTCGAAATTACAAGTATGTACAAAACTTGTGATAGTATAGAGAGTTTTGAAGAAAGTATTAGTAACCTTTTATATCATGATAGAGATTTTAAAGATTATAAAATTATTTATTTAGTATTTCAAGGGGATGAAAATCAAATACAAATAGATGATTATTATTATAGTTTAGAAGAAATCGCAGAGTTTTTCCAAGGTAAATTAACTGATAAAATAGTTCATTTCTCTAATATAAAAAATCTAGATTTAGAAGATGAATCTTTTCAGTATTTTTTAGATGTCACAGGAGCAAAAGCTTTATCAGGATATATTAACCCCTCACCTATTTTAAGTACTGTATTAGATCAATATTATTTTTCTATTGCAAGAGAAACAGATGATGTTGTAGAATTAGTTCACCTGCTTTTCGAAAAATACTCATCAATGTGTACTACATTAGGATTTCGATTATATCATTAGAAAAATGATATAATCGAAATTATATTTTTTTAAATTTTATCTTTAAGAAATTGAGCAGTATAAGATGCTTCTATTTTTATAATATCTTCAGGAATTCCTTCCGCTACTAAATATCCACCTTTCTTACCTCCTTCTGGACCTAAATCAATTATCCAATCTGCAACTTTTATGATATCCATATTGTGTTCTATCACAAAAACTGAATGACCCAAATCTATTAATGCTCGTAATGCTTTTATTAATTTCTGAATATCATGAAAATGTAATCCAGTAGAAGGTTCATCGAAAATAAATAAAGTTTTATTTGTAGTTTCTCCTTTTGTTAAAAAATAAGCAAGTTTAACACGTTGTGCTTCCCCACCAGAAAGTGTATTTGATGATTGTCCTAATTTTACATAACCAAGACCAACATCTTGAAGTGGTTTTAATTTATCTACAATCTTTTTTTGATTAAACTCTCCAAAAAATTCTATCGCATCATCAATTGTTAAATTTAAAATGTCTGAAATTGATTTACCTTCAAATTTAACTTCTAAAACCTCTTTCTTAAAACGCTCTCCATGACAATCTTCACATAACAATTCAACATCAGCCATAAACTGCATCTCAATTGTAATCGTTCCTTCTCCTTTACATGTATCACATCTTCCTCCATCAACATTAAAAGAAAAGTGTTTGGCTTGGAATCCCATTACTTTACTTGCTTTTTGTGAAGCAAATAAATTACGAATATCATCGTAAGCTTTTACATAAGTAACAGGATTAGAACGAGAGGATTTACCAATAGGATTCTGATCGATTAATTCAATTCCTTCTAATTGACGTAAATCACCTACCAATTCATCAAAATCTCCGATTTTATTTCCAAAAATTTCAAAATGTCGCTGTACTGCAGGTGCAAGAATATCTTTCATTAATGTTGACTTACCTGAACCAGAAACTCCTGTAATTACAGTTAATGCATTCAAAGGAAATTTAACATCAATATTTTTTAAATTATTTTCTCTTGCTCCTATAATTTTTAAATAATTGGAAGATTTTAAACGATGTTTTGGGATTTCAATTTCCATTTTACCGTTTAAATATTGTGATGTAAGTGTATTAGCTTTCAGTAATTCTTTATATGTTCCTTCAAAAACAACTTCACCTCCATGTGTTCCAGCTTCAGGACCAATATCTATAATATAATCTGCAGCTTTCATAATATCTTCATCATGCTCCACTACAATAACTGTATTACCTAGATCACGTAAACGATGTAAAATTGTAATAAATTTCTCTGTATCACGAGAATGTAATCCAATTGATGGTTCATCTAACACATACATAGAACCTACTAAACTACTTCCTAAAGATGTAGCTAAATTTATTCTTTGTGATTCTCCTCCAGACAAAGTATTTGATGCTCTATTTAACGTTAAATACTCCAAACCTACATCTAATAAGAACGTAAGACGTGAATTAATTTCATAAATAATTCGTCCAGCAATCTGTTTATCATAATCATTAAATTCTATAGTAGAAAAGAAATCATGTAATTCATTTAAAGGTAAATCGACTAAATCATTGATTGATTTATCAGCTATTTTTACATAATTTGTTTCTTTTCTAAGACGCTTACCTTTACAAGTAGGACAAATAGTTTTTCCTCGGTAACGAGAAAGCATTACACGGTATTGAATTTTATAGGTATTTTCTTCAACCATTTTAAAGAATCCATTAATACCTTCCCAATTAGAATCACCTTGCCACAAATAATCTTTTTGTTCGTCTGTTAATTCGAAATAAGGTTTGTGTATAGGAAAATCTTTTTGCTGAGCTTGTTTTATAAAATGCATTTTCCACTCGCTCATCTTCTCACCTTTCCAAGCTACAATTGCATCTTCATAAATAGATAAAGATTTATTAGGTACAACCAAATTTTCTTCTATTCCAATCACTTTTCCATAACCTTCACAAGAAGGACAAGCTCCATAAGGATTATTGAAACTAAAGAAATGTATATTAGGTTCATTAAAAATTAATCCATCAGCTTCAAACTTATTAGAAAAATATTTATATGAATCATTTTCTATATTAACAATAATAATTTCTCCTTTCCCTTCGAAAAAAGCAGTTTCTATAGAATCAGCCAAACGATGATAAAATGATTCTTCATCTTCTGTTGGTAAAGCAATACGATCTATAATAAGATGTATTTCATTTTCTGGCTGTGGCTCAAAATTAAAAGATATTAAATCTTCTATTTTCACTTGTTTACCATCTACACTTAAACGTGTAAAACCTTGTTGTTGTAATATGGTAAGATGCTCAGGAAATGTACGTTCTTCAGGAACAACTAATTTTATTTGTAGAATAAACTTCGTTTCGGGCTGAAACGATTTAAGATAATCAACAACATCAGTTACAGAATCTTTTTGAACTAATTCTCCTGTAATTGGCGAATATGTTTTTCCAATTCGTGCATAAAGCAATTTTAGATAATCATAAACTTCCGTTGTTGTACCGACAGTTGAACGAGGATTAGTAGAATTTACTTTTTGCTGAATTGCAATGGCTGGAGCAATTCCTTTTATATAATCTACTTGTGGTTTATCTAATTTTCCTAAAAACTGTCTTGCATATGAAGATAAACTTTCTACATAACGACGTTGTCCTTCTGCATACAATGTATCGAAAGCCAAAGTTGATTTTCCAGAACCAGACATTCCGGTAATTACAACAAGTTTATTTTTGGGAATTGCTAAATCTATGTTTTTCAGATTATGCAATTTTGCTCCTTTTATCAGAATAAATTCCTTTGGATCGAGTTGATTGATATCTTTTTTCATTTGGATAACAAAGATAACTCTTTTTAAAAAAATTATATTATGTAATATGGCAATAATATTTTATTTCATCTATTACTAAATTATTTAATTTGCAAAAGCGATTGAAGTGGAAATCCTTTTTTTGAAGCAATAAAGCGAAGAAAAAAGATTATGAACGAGAAAGCGCGGCCTGAAAGGTTTGCCCAAAAAATTAATATAATCGGTTTATCTTTGTAAAAAATTATATAATGACATTAGCTGAATTAAAACAAATTTTTACTTCAAAACTCGAACAATGTTATGACAAAGATGAAATAGAACAACTATTTTTAATCTATATAGAAGATAAATTAAATTTAACTTACATTCCTTCCTTTATTATTGAAAATAACGATGATATTGAAAAAGATATTAGTCAATTACAAGAAAATAAACCAATACAGCATATTACTGGAAAAGCTTTCTTTTATGATAATTTCTATAAAGTAAATGAGTTTACATTGATTCCAAGACCAGAAACAGAAGAATTAATCGAATTAATTAGAACGAATCATTTAGAAAATGATTCGTTATCAATCATTGATTTAGGTACTGGAACTGGATGTATTCCTATTACATTAAAAAAAATATTTCATAATGCTGATGTTTCTGCAATAGATATTTCTAAAGAAGCGTTAATAGTTGCGAAAACAAATGCTGAAAATATTATAAAAAATGAAATCTCATTTTATGAAAAAGATTTATTAAAGGATATTAATTTAAATAAAAAATTTGATATTATTATTTCTAATCCTCCATATATAAGAGAATTAGAAAAACAAGAAATGCATAAAAATGTTTTAGATTTCGAACCTCATCTTGCACTTTTCGTTGATAATAATGACCCTCTCATTTTTTATAAAAGAATTATTGAATTCGCTAAAAAACATTTGAAAAATCAAGGTTTCATTTATTGCGAAATTAATCAATACTTACCTTATGAAACAAAAGAATTATTTGAAGAATATTACAGTAATGTAAAATTAATAAAAGATATTTCTGGTAATTATAGGATGATAAGTGCAAATTAATTATTATATTTAACTTGAATTATTATTCTTTATAACATCATTTAAGAAATGAAAATGGCATTATAATTGTAACACTAAACTATTATTAAAACAATTAAAAAAACATAACTATGAAAAAATTATTCGTATTAGCAGCAGTTGCATCATTATCTTTTGCTACTTCTTGTAAAAAAGAAGCTGATAAGACAGTTGAAACTGAAGTAACAGTTGATTCTCTAGCAAATGATTCTACAATTGTAACAACTACTACAATTACTGAAACTGAAGCTAAATCAAAATTAGATCAAGCAAAAGCTGATTTAGAAGCTGCAAAAGCAAAAGGAGATAAAGCTGCTGAAGAGGCTGCACAAAAAGCATATGATGATGCTAACAAAGCTTGGGAAGATACAAAAGCTGCCGCTAAAGATGCTGCAACAGATGTAAAAGATGCTGCTAAAGAAGCTGGTCAAAAAATTGATGAAAAAGCTGATAAAGCAAAAGCAGACATCAAAGATGCTGCTAAAGATGCAAAAGAAGATGTTTCTAAAGCTGCAACAGATGTAAAAGATGCTGCTAAAGAAGCTGGTGATAAAGCAAAAGAATCTTATAACAATACTTTAGATAAATTAAAAACAAAATAATTAACTTAAGTTAATTAATAAATAATTTAGCCTTGAGTTTATCAAGGCTTTTTTTATGGAAAATATTAGACAAGCAACTCAAGAAGATTCTAAACAAATTGCTGAAATCATGATTTTAGCAATTGATGAGATTATTTATAGTTTTATTGGAGAAGAGGATTTAGAAAAATCAATTTCATTTTTAGAGCAATTAATCAAACAAAAAAATAATCAATACAGCTATACAAATACAATTGTCGTAGAAATTGATAATAAAATTGTTGGAACTTCAACTTATTATGATGGAGATGACTTATATAAATTAAGACTTCCTGTATTACAATTATTAGAAAGTAAGTATAATAGAAAAATTAATCCTGAAGATGAAACAGGAAAAGGTGAAATATATATTGATACAATTGCTATTTCTCAAGATTATCAAGGAAAAGGTTTAGGATCTAAAATTCTTGATTATTTAATTGAAGAAATAGTTCATAAAGAAAAAAAGACATTGGGATTATTGGTTGATTTAAGAAAACCATCAGCTAAAAAACTATATGAAAGAAAAGGTTTTACAGTTGTAGGTAAAAAATCACTAACTGATATTGAACATGAGCACATGCAAAAAATACCAAAATAAAAAAAGAGATGATATTAAAATATCATCTCTTTTTTTATTTTGAATTAATTAGCTCTTAGCATTATTTCTTCTTTTCTTTTTAATTCTATTTGTTTGAACTAATTTTTTATGATTTGGACTTTTCAATTTTTCTACCAATTCTTGTAAATGATTTTGTTCTTTTGTTGCCATGTTTTTATATTTTTATACTATTAAATTAAACATATTTCTTTTAGAATAAAAAATTAAACAATGGATTATCATTTATTTAACATTTATTTCTTTGGTTTAGAACCCATATAAAATTTAATTTTCCCACCATTTATAATATCCTGATGTTTCAAATTATAAAAATCGTACACTTTGCCATTCAATTCAATTTTTTGAATGTAAATATTCTTTTTGCTTTGATTTTCAACATCTATTATAAAATGTTTTCCATTTTCTAAATTTATAACTGCATTATCCACTAATGGACTACCAATAGCATAACTATCAGATCCTTGTTGAACTGGATAAAAACCCAAAGCACTAAAAATATACCAAGCACTCATTTGTCCTGTATCATCATTTCCTCCTAGTCCATCTGGAGTAGGTTTATATTGCATTTCCAAAATCATACGTATTTTTTCTTGGGTTTTCCATGGCTGATTAACCCAATTATATAAATAAGCTACATGATGAGCTGGCTCATTTCCATGAACATATCCTCCTAAAATACCTTCTCTTGTAATATCTTCTGTATTTTCAAAATATTCATCTGGTAAATGCATACTAAATAATTCATCTAATTTTGCTCCAAATTTCTTTTCACCTCCCATTACATTAATCAATTCATTAGGATTATGGGGAACAAAGAAGCTATAATTCCAAGAATTACCTTCAATAAATCCTTGCCCATGAGTATCTAAAACATCAAATTCCTTTTTAAATGTTCCATTAGCTAATTTAGGTCTCATAAATCCGATTGATATATCATAATTATTTTTCCAATTTTCAGAACGTTTCATATATTCTTTATAAACATCCATTTTATTCAATTTCTTAGCTATTTGAGCAATCGACCAATCATCAAAAGCATATTCTAAAGTATTAGAAACAGAAGTACTGTTGTTTTCAGCAGCAATATAACCTTTCTCTATATACTCTCCTATTCCTTCGTAATCCCTTTTATTTGATGTTACAATACATGCTTCTAACGCTTGATTCGCATCTCCAGTATAAACTCCTTTTACAATAGCATCTGCTAATACAGATACTGAATGATAACCACTCATACACCAATTTTCATTTGCATAATGTGACCATATAGGTAACATTTTTATAGGATTTTGTTCGTAATGCTTCATCATTGATTTTACGATATCATTATTACGAGTTGGTTGAATTAAATTAAAAAAAGGATGTAAAGCTCTATAAGTATCCCATAAAGAAAATGTTGTATAGTTTACAAAGCCATTCGCTTGGTGAACCTCTTGATCTAAACCTTTGTATTCTCCATTGACATCCACATAAGTGGTTGGATTAATAAATGTATGATACATAGCTGTATAGAAGTTTACTTTGTCATTCTTTGAAGCATTAATCTGAATACGATTTAATTCTTTATTCCAATTCTCTTTGGCTTGCTTACGAACCTCTTCAAAATTCCAATCAGGAATTTCTGTTTGTAGATTTTGTAATGCATTTTTTTGACTAACTGGAGAAATTGCAAATTTTATTTTAATCTTTTCATTTTCACTGGTATCAAAATCAAAATACATTTTTATTTTTTTACCTTCAATCAATGGAAAATTCTCATTTTCGTTCCATTTTCTCCAAAAACCTTTATAGTCCAAATTTTGTTCTTCGTTCTTTTGACCATAATTCTTAAATGGTTTAGAAAAAGTCATTGCAAAATAAACTGTTCTGTTTCTAGCCCAACCCCTTGTTTGTCTATAACCTGTAACCAATGTATCATTTATAACTTTTACATAAGTCCAAGTGTTTTTATCATCATAATTGTAAATATTAGAATTTAAATCAAAAATGATATGAGAGTTTGTTGATTGGGGAAAAGTATATTGATGAAATCCTACACGAATTGTTGCTGTCATTTCTGCTACAATATTATAATCATCTAGTTTTACTTTATAATATCCTGCCTCAGCTTGTTCATTTTCATGAGAAAAGTGTGAACGATAACCTGTTTTTGTATCTTCCACTACTCCTACATTCAGTTGTAATTGACCAACCGTTGGCATAATTAAAAAATCACCCAAATCGGAATGCCCAACTCCATTAAAATGTGTATGACTAAATCCTATGATTGTTTTATCTTCATACCTATAACCTGAACAATAATCGTAAGTTTTAGGATTGTATTTATGATTTATAGAATAAGGAACATTATCTGTTTCTGGACTTAGCTGCACAGAACCAAAAGGAACTGTAGCGCCAGGAAAAGTATGCCCCATTTTCTCTGTACCAATAATAGGATTTACATATTTAGTTAAATCTTGTTGTTGTGCATAAATAAGATTAATCCCTGCAATAAATAATGTAAAAAAAACTTTATTTGTCATTCTATATGTTAATTGAATAACTAATTTAATAGAAAACAATTAACATTAAAAGAAAAGCTACAATTAAAAATTACTTTGCAATAAATACTGGTATTTTTACTTTGTGACGAAGTTTATTTACTGTTTCTCCAAAAATAATGTCTTTGAACGTATTATGACCATGAGAACCAACAATCAATAAATCTGCATTTTGCTGTCTACAAACATCTGCAATAGCTTGTACCCTGTTGTTATAACCTAATTCAACACGAATATTATCATACAAAGGTTTCAGCATTTCTGCATATTCTTCTAAACATTTCAAATCAGATTTAGATTCAGAATCATCTGTTTTTTCTCCCATATATTTGGTTGCAGGACTTTCTACAACATGAACTAGAGTAATTTTAGACTCTTTATTTCCTAATTTAGTTACATAATTAAGAACTTTTTCATCGATTATAGAGAAGTCTAAAGCAACTACAATTCTACTAAATGATTGCTGAGGAACTTTATCTACTGAAAATATTTTCAATGGTTGATGAATTTGTCCTTTTTCTATATTATTTTTCTTTTTACTAATGATAGGATAGAAAAAAGTTAATAACAATAAAATTAAAAGTAGAATACCAAATATTACCAATGTAATATTCAGTGTAACAGAATTTCCTTCTTTCATCCAGTTATTAAATTCATCATAAACTAATTGTGCATTTAAAAAAGAAATTACAAATGCAATTATCCATGCAAAAACTTTAGTTGTCGTGTTAATTGCAAAATTTCCCATTTTTGATTTATCACTTACAAAATGAATCAAAGGAATTACAGCAAAAGCCAATTGCATACTAAGAATAACTTGGCTAAATATAAGTAAAGACCCAACTTTACTCTCTCCAGAAAATAGAATAACTAATACAGCTGGAACAACTGCAAGTAAACGTGTTAAAATTCTACGCAACATTGGATTTATACGAAGATGTAAATAACCTTCCATTACAATTTGTCCTGCCAATGTTCCTGTTACGGTAGAACTTTGTCCTGCAAGAATTAATGCTACAGCAAATAATTTTGGAGCTAAGTCTGTTCCTAATGTTATTCCTAATAGATGATAAGCATCCTCTAACTCTGCAACTTGATGATAACCATTCTTATGAAAAACAGAAGCTGCTAAAATAAGAATCGCAGCATTTACAAAAAATGCTAAATTAAGTGCTATAGCACTATCCCAAAAATTATATTTGAGTGCTTTTTTTATAGATTTTTCATCTCTATCAATACGTCTTGTTTGTACCAAGGCCGAGTGTAAATAAAGATTATGTGGCATTACAGTTGCTCCAATAATTCCTATACTTATATACAATGCAGCACTATTAGGTATTGACGGAATAAAACCCTTTGCAACTTCTCCAAAATCTGGTTTTGCAAGAAACATTTCTGTTAGGAAACAAAGTCCAATTAATGTTATAAGCCCTACAATAAAAACTTCCATTTTTCGCATTCCCAAACGTTGCAAATACAACAAAAGAAATGTATCTAAAAAACTAATTAAAACACCATAAATAAGATCTATTCCGAATAATAAATTAAGTCCAATTGCCATCCCCAATATTTCAGCTAAATCACATGCTGCAATTGCTATTTCAGCTAAAACATACAATACAAAATTCAGACCTTTAGGATAAGTTTCTCTATTACATTGTGCTAAATCTTTCCCTCTAACAATTCCCAAACGAGTACATAAACTTTGTAATAACAAAGCCATAATATTACTCATCAATAAAACCCAAATTAATGTATATCCGAACTGGCTACCTCCTGCCAAATCTGTTGCCCAATTTCCAGGATCCATATAACCAACACTTATTAAATAAGCTGGACCAAAAAAACTAAGTATTTTTTTGAATTTTCCTTTTTTTACTTCTACACTCTCGTGTACATCTTCTAGGGATTTACCTTGTTGAGACATTCATATTAATTTAGTATTTCAAATTTAACATAAAAATTGAGCTTTAAATAGATATTTTATCATTTATAAGAAGTTTTATGAAATTATAAAAACAATTTATTTATTGAATTCCAAAATAAATATATATCATTTGTTAACTAATTATTTTTAATTAAAACGCAACATAAATATTGCTCTTTGCACGAGTTGATAATTCAAAATACCCAACAAAAACAACTTTACAAGGTTATTTTATTGGGTAAATAAGTCTATGATAAACACTTTTTTTAGGATAACTACAAGCTTGTTTATTTTTATTCTATTGCTAAAAAGTAACTATTTTTCTGCAATAAGGATTGAAGTGTAAATCCTTTTTCCTCGGAAAAAGATTGCAACGTAAAGCCTGCCCCAAAGGGATTGCCCAAATAAAAAGCATATTGCTATTTGTATAAAGTATTCTGTGCAAGCTATTGTTATTTATCGCTAAAATGTTAGTATTTTTGCAGCATGCAAATGGATTTACTTTATAAAAATTTAGGAATTAAGGACATGAACGCAATGCAAAGATCTGCATTCAAAATGTCTGAAAATGAAAGAGATTTAGTTTTATTATCTCCTACAGGATCTGGAAAAACATTGGCTTTTTTATTTCCTGTCGTTAGAGATTTAAAACCTGACGCAAAAGGCGTACAATGTCTTATTCTGGTTCCAGCTAGAGAATTAGCTTTACAAATAGAAACTGTTTTTAAATCGATGAAAACAGATTATAAAGTTTCTTGTTGCTATGGAGGACATAATACAAAAATAGAGCAAAATAATTTGTTAGAAGCTCCTGCTGTGTTAATTGGAACACCTGGTAGAATTGCATATCATTTACGTAACGAAAATTTTGATCCTTCAACTGTAAATACATTAGTTTTAGATGAGTTTGATAAAGCTTTGGAATTAGGTTTCCAAGAAGATATGAGTTTTATTGTAGAACAACTTTCTGGATTGAAACAACGTATTTTAACTTCTGCAACAGAAATGGTTGATATTCCTGCTTTTGTTGGATTGCAAGATGAAAAGATTGTTAGCTATTTAAAAAATATTGAGGTAAAACCTGATTTACAAATGAAATTGGTGAATACAATTTCTGAAGAAAAATTGGATACTTTATTTAACCTTATTTGTAAAATAGGGAATAAAAGAATGCTTATTTTCTGTAATCACCGAGATGCTGTGGATAGAATAAGTAATTTGCTACATGAAAAAGGAATTGCAAGAGAGAGTTTTCATGGTGGGATGGAGCAAGATGAACGTGAAAGAGCTTTACTAAAGTTTCGAAATGATTCAGTTCGAGTTTTAATCACAACTGATTTAGCAGCTAGAGGATTAGATATTCCTGAGGTTGATTCTATTATTCACTATCAATTACCTCCCAAAGAAGCTGCATTTATTCATAGAAATGGAAGAACAGCTCGTATGAATGCGAAAGGTTTTGTTTACTTAATTATAAGTAATGAAGAACATTTCCCATTTGTGAAAGAAAATTTATTAGTAGAAAACTTAAATGGAACTTATAAAATTCCTGAAAGAACACCATACCAAACAATTTACATTTCGGCAGGTAAAAAAGATAAAGTTAATAAAGTTGATATTGTTGGTTTCTTATTTAAAAAAGGAAACTTGGAAAAGAACGATGTTGGGCTAATTGAAGTAAAAGATACGACTTCTTATGTAGCTATCAACAGAAAAAAAGTACCTGAAATTTTAAAGAAATTAAATGGTCAGAAAATAAAAACGAAAAAAGTTAAAATGCAAATTGCTTACTAATTTGTAAAAAATACATTTAAATATTGTTATAAATAATTTAATAGAAAAAGCTCCTATTTGGAGCTTTCCTATTTATGAAAATTTTATCATTTATTAAGGATTTTTAAAGTTGATTAAGCGAAAAGAAAAAGTTATATTTGTTATACAACTTTCAATTAAAATAATTGATATTTTTTAAAAAATATTTTAATTGAAAATTTAATTGAATGGATTTAAAAAATTAATTATTAATTACTTACAAAAAACAAAAACAATGTTAGCACATCACGTATTATTTTGGTTAAAAGACGATATTACAGAAGCTGAATATAAAGAATTTGAAACAGCTGCTAGAAATTTAGAAAATATAAATCTAGCTAAATTTTTTCACGTAGGAACACCAGCAGATATTGTAAGAGACGTTGTAGATGGATCTTACTCATTTTCTCTTTTTGGAGCTTTTGAAACAATGGAAGAATTCCAAGCTTATCAAAAACATCCGCAACATGTCGAATTTTTAAATGGCCCAAACAAATATGCTAAAAAAGTGGTTATCTACGATGCCGACTAATCAATAACAATATTTCATAGCTTTTAACAGAATAAAGCATCAAACAATAAAATATTTTATTGTTTGATGCTTTATTTCTTTTTATATAAAAGACTACAGAAATATATTTTTAACTTTGTTGCACTTTTGTAAATGCCAAAATAAAAATGACTGATAGTTACCAAACGATTGAAAAACCTATAGAAGATGTCATTTTCAAAGAACTAGGAAGTAAGTTTATCAATTATGCTTATCCTGTAGAAAATGAAGATGAGATAAAAATGTATTTGGAAAATTTATACGAAATTCATCCTGATGCTAACCATCATTGTTATGCTTATATTCTTGGAATCGATAAAAAAAATTATCGTGCTAATGACGATGGTGAACCAAGTGGTTCTGCAGGTTTACCAATTTATAATCAATTATTATCAGCTGAAATTACCAATATTCTTGTGGTTTCCGTTCGCTATTTCGGAGGAACAAAACTTGGAATTCCTGGACTTGTAAAGGCTTATAAATATGCTGCGCAAGTTGTTTTAGAAGAAGCTAAAATTGTAGAGCGATTTGTATCCAAACGCATAAAAATGATTTTCAATTACGACCAACAAGGAATTGTTGAACGAAATGTTGAACGAATGGATGGAACAGTAAAAGATAAACATTTTTCCGATAAATGTATGTTTACTATTTCTGTTCGTGAAAGTAAATTAAATGAATTTATACATATGTTTGATGAATATTATCAAATGGAAATCAAAGTTTTAGACTAATGCTAAAAAGTTTAACTTCCTTACGTTTCTTCTTTGCTCTTGCTGTTTTTTTAAGTCATTTGACATTTGTAAAAACAAATTTAGTTTGGTATAATTGGCTAAAAAATAATGTGTTTTTTGAAGGTTATTTAGGTGTTGGTTTCTTTTTCATTCTTAGTGGTTTTGTATTGGCACTTAATTATGAAAGAAAAATTATAGACAATCCTGATTTCAATAAAAAGAAATTTTACATTGCTCGTGTGGCTAGAATTTATCCTTTACATGTACTTACATTTATAATTATGTTACCTTTTGTTATAATTAACGTTTGGAAAGGTTACATACATTGGGATATTCCTATTCTTAATTTATTTTTATTACAATCCTATATTCCTATTAAAGATTATTACTTTTCTATTAATAATGTTTCTTGGAGTATTTCTACAGAATTTTTCTTTTACATTATGTTTCCATTCTTTGTAATATGGTTACATAAATTTCCTAAATTAAAATATTTACTATTATTAATTATTCCTGCTATTTTTATTACTGAACCATATTTTCGTTCAGATTTAGCACTAGAAAAAGGGATATTTTATATTAATCCAATTGTCAGAAGTTTTGATTTTATTCTTGGAATAATTACTTTTCAAATCTATGATAAAATTAAAAATTATAAAATAGATACAATTAAAGGAAATTTACTCGAAATAGCATCTATTTTAATTTTAGGTATTTTTTTCTATTTCCATTTAGATATACAAAGAGCATTTCGTTACGGGATATATTACTGGATTCCAATGGTTGCTATTGTTCTTACTTTTGCTTTACAAAAAGGATTTATTTCTAAAATTTTACAACATAAAATTTTTGTATACCTTGGTGAAATTAGTTTTTCATTTTACATGATACATATGATTATTATAAAATATGGCAATCAATATCTTCCAAAAATAAATGATTTCACAAAAATTGCTATTTATTTTGTTGTTGCTCTTTTTTTGAGTGCTATTATTTTCGAATATTTTGAAAAACCAATTGCAAAATGGATAAAAAAACGG